>QOPD01000002.1 GCA_003331605.1 SAR86 cluster bacterium | reverse complement strand
AGCATTAGCAGAGGCCAACGATTTGGCGGTATTTTTTATCCTCCTTGATGGGAGCTCGAAGCAATCAGCCAATTGGGGTAAGATATTCCCATGACCAACGCCATTTTAGCCATCATCGTTGTAGCCCTGTCCATTGCAGGTATGGGAATAGGTCTAATCCTAAAAAACAAACCCTTAAGTCCCAGCTGTGGTGGGGTTTATCTTTCAAAAGGTCAAACCTGCCAAGTCTGTGGCAAAGTTAAAGACTAGCCTTAATTACTTTAATCGTGCCAAATATCGGCTTTATCAAACGAGACTTCGTAAGCCTCTGTACCTTCAGCACTGGTAATCCAAGCATCGTGACCAGGACCAATCATATAGGCATCACCAGCCTCATAATTAACTTCTGTCCCATCGTCCATTCTAACGGTCATCGTGCCTTTAGCTAGCACACCTATGTGCGAAGCTTGGCAGCTATCAGTTCCGATGCTGGGTTTGACGCATTCCGACCACTTCCAGCCATGCTCGGCAACGACTCTTGATACTTTGACGCCATCGCCCATTTCTAAAGTTCTGGCATCGACTTTAGGAAAGTCTGGTTTTACGTCGGGATTGGAAAACGATTTTTTTACTATTTTGCTCATAGAACACTCCTTATTAAGAGTGTCCTATGAAAACAAAAAAATTACAAATTTTAGAACTGCTCTTCTTCGGTGGAACCTTTCAGAGCAGAAGTTGAACTCTCTTCGCCTTGCACGCAATTATTGACTGCATCGAAGTAGCCTGTGCCAACTTCTTGTTGATGGGACACAAAAGTATAGCCTTTTTCAGCATCGGCAAACTCCTTCTCCTGCAGCTTAACATAAGCTGTCATACCATCGGATACGTACTCTTTTGCTAAACTAAACATACCGTGCCACATTGAATGAATACCCGCTAAAGTGATGAATTGGAATTTGTATCCCATGGCACCGAGCTCTTTCTGGTATTTGGCAATGGTTGCGTCATCGAGGTTCTTCTTCCAGTTAAATGAAGGCGAACAATTATATGCCAACATAACTTCTGGATGATCTTTCTTGATTGCCTCAGCAAATTTTTTGGCTTCCTCAAGGCTAGGTTTTGATGTTTCACACCACACAAGGTCAGAATAGGGTGCATAAGCCAATCCTCTAGCAATGGCCTGATCCATACCAGCATTGGACCTAAAGAAACCCTCTGAAGTCCTTTCACCGGTTAAGAAGGGTAGATCTCTGTCATCAATATCTGAAGTTACTAAATCTGCGGCGTCGGCGTCGGTGCGAGCAATCAAAATAGTAGGAGTGTTGGATACATCGGCTGCAAGCCTTGCAGCAATCAATTTTTGTTCGGCTTCTTGGGTTGGGACCAATACCTTGCCGCCCAAATGACCGCATTTCTTAACACTGGCCAATTGATCTTCAAAGTGCACCCCAGATACCCCAGCATCAATCATGCGCTTCATTAACTCAAAGGCATTGAGATTGCCGCCAAAACCAGCTTCAGCATCGGCAATAATTGGGGCAAAGAAGTCTATTTTTGGTTCGCCATTGGTATTTAACCATTCAATTTGATCGGCACGTCTGAAAGCATTATTGATACGTTTAATAACTTTAGGCACTGAATCAACAGGATACAGTGATTGATCGGGATACATGGTACCGGCAGAGTTGTTGTCGGCGGCTACTTGCCAGCCTGAGAGATAAATCGCTCTCACTCCAGCTTTAACCTGCTGCACAGCTTGACCTCCGGTCAATGCCCCCAAACAGTTTATGTAATCCTCAGTGTGTAGGTAATTCCAAAGTTTCTCAGATCCTCTCCTAGCTAACGTACATTCAGGCTGTAATGATCCTCTTAACCTGACGACTTCTTCTGCTGAATACGGTCTTTTAACATGCTTCCATCTTGGGTTCTCAGCCCAATCTTTCTTTAACGCAGCGACTTGGTCACTTAAATTCATTTATATACTCCTATATGCGGGCAATGTAAGGAAATCAGTTAATTCCTCGCTTAACACTAAATCATTTAATAATTTTTTAGCCTCAAGGAACTTACCTGATGCCAAAGAGCTCTGCCCAACCTCTTCTTGGACAACATTGTATTCTTCGTCCAGCATTTTTTCAAATGATGCTTTTGAAGCAACAACGCCCGAATCCATGGTGACACCGTGCTTTACCCACTGCCACAAAGAGCTTCTAGATATCTCAGCGGTTGCGGCGTCTTCCATTAATCCGTAAATTGGCACACAGCCCACGCCTCTTAACCAAGCTTCGATGTAACGCAAGGAAACTCTAATATTGGCTCTAAAACAGCCTTCGGTAAAATCCCCACCGCATGGTGTGATTAGATCTTCTGCTGTAATTTCATCTTCTTCTCTGAGCATATGTATTTGATTGCTATTGCCCGCCTCAAAAGCGTTGGAAAAAACATTGTTGGCAATATCAGATAACCCAGGATGAGCAATCCAAGTCCCATCATGGCCATTCTGAGTCTCCAACATTTTGTCGGCCATAACTTTTTCAGTAACTTTTTTGTTTTCTTCTGGGTCTTTGGAAGGGATAAAGGCTGCCATTCCCCCCATAGCAAAAGCGCCTCTACGGTGACAAGTTTTGATTAAAAGTCTTGAATAGGCATTGAGGAAAGGTTGATTCATGCCGACCTGATAGCGATCTGGTAAGAGTCTATCCGGTGAATTTTGAAAGGTCTTAATGTAGCTAAAAATATAATCCCAGCGGCCACAATTTAGCGCTACTATGTGGTCTTTAAGCTCATACAAAATCTCATCCATTTCAAAAACTGCTGGCAATGTTTCAATTAGGCATGTCACGCGAACCGTGCCTCTCGGTAGATTGAGATAGTCTTCAGAGTAATCAATTATTTCGTTCCATAATCTTGCCTCAAGGTGCGATTGAAGTTTAGGCACATAGAAATAGGGTCCGGTATTGTTATTCATAAGCTCTTTAGCGTTATGTAATAGATAAAGTCCAAAATCACACAAACACCCAAAAGGGTTATCGCCGTTAATTTCAATGGCTTTTTCTGGCAGGTGCAAGCCTCGAACTCGACACATAAGTATTGCTGTATCATCGTTCAGTTTGTATTTCTTGCCATTGTCAGGGTTCTCAAAATTGATTGTTTTTCTGACTGCGTCGTAGAGGTTTTTTTGCCCCAAAGCTACGTTTTCCCAAGTAGGGCTTAGGGAGTCTTCAAAATCTGCCATGAATACCTTTACATCGGCATTTAGCGCGTTAATAACCATTTTTCTATCGACGGGACCAGTGATTTCAACTCTTCTATCTAGGAGGTCATTGGGAATATCTCGAACACGCCAATCGGATGAACGAATGTCTTCTGTTTCAGAAAGAAAATCCGGTAACAAGCCATTGTTAAATTTCTCCTGTCTTTTTACTCTAGTCTCAAGAACTTCTTTGATTCGGCCATCGAATTTATTATGCAAGCTCTCAAGAAACTTTAAGGCGTCTTGGTTAAAAATCACTTCTGCCTCTGGCGGCATATCAAATTTTAATTTCACACTCATTTTTTTCCTTCCTTTGCTAATATTGAAGCCAAACCAACATACGTCTCTGGTTTAAGTTTCAATAGAATTTCTTTATGTTTGGCATCTGCAACTAGCTCATTAACAGCCTTCTCATAAACCTCTTTGTTCATTGATGCGCCTCTGCTGAGATCTTTGATTGCATTATATGCATCGCTGTTGCCCTCAAGTCTTAAAAAACTTTGCAATGCTTCAGCAAGTATCTCATACCGATCCTCAAGGTCTGCTTTAATTTTGATGTTGTTTGGTTCTAATTTTGCAACGCCTTTTTTTAATGAGCTCAAAGCTATTTCCAAATAACCATACGCAGAACCAATATTGCGTAAAGCAGTGGAATCTGAGAGATCTCTCTGCAAGCGTGATTGGGTGAGCTTATTAGCCAAATGGTTTAAAAGTGCTGATGATAGCCCAAGATTGCCTTCGGCATTTTCAAAATCGATTGGATTTACTTTGTGTGGCATAGTTGAAGAGCCCACTTCATCTTTCACTACCTTGAGCTTGAAATAATCAAACGCAATGTAAGACCAGACGTCTTGTGCAAAATCCAATAGCACATTGTTGACCCTGACGACATTTTGAAAAACTTCAGCCATATAATCATGTGGCTCAATTTGCGTTGAAACCGTTGTTAGCTCTAGCTCCATACCAGCCATAAAATCTTGAGAATGCTTAACCCAGTCTTCATCTGGATAAGCGAGCACGTGTGGGTTGTAGTTTGCTGTAGCACCACCCCATTTGGCGTACATTTTTTGATTTTTTAATGTCTGTAGTTCTTTTTCAATTCTTGTGGCAAAGACATTCAACTCCTTGCCCAGAGAGGTAGGGGAGGCTGGCTGACCATGAGTTCTTGCCAACATGGCAATATCGGCAGTATTTGCTGCTAAATCTTTTATGTCAATTAAGAGGCTTTCAAGCAATGCAATTAAAGCCTCGTTCCCATCTTTTAGCATTAATGCATGACTAGCACTATTGACGTCTTCAGAAGTTAAAAATATATGCACTAAACTCTGAATGCTGCTTTGGCCACTCAATTGTTCTGCTATGGCAATCTCAACTGCTTTTACATCGTGATTGGTTGTTTGCTCAATTTCTTTAACACGTAAAGCCAACTCATCGGGTATGTTTGATGCAAGATTGGTCAGCAAGGAGCTGATTTCTTCATTAAGTAGTTTTGGTCTGAAATTATTCAAAAAATAGGAAAGCCACAGAGCTTCAACTTTAACTCGTGCCTTGATTAAGCCGAGCTCAGAAAAAATCTCACGAGTTACTTTAGTTTTATCGTGATATCTTCCATCGAGAGGGGACAGGTTCCTCAGCTGACTGTCATCCATAGACTTGGTAATTATAACCTCGATTATCTGCCCAGCTATAAAAGTCCGAAGAAATTCTGTCTTTAATTACTGAACCGCCCAAACAGTCGTCTCCCTGATAGATCACTGCGGACTGACCAGGCGTTACCGCTAACTGTGGCGAAGCAAAAATTATTTTATAACCATTAGTTAATTTTTTTAGTTGTGCTTTCACTGGCTGCGACTGATATCTTATCTGGACTTCGCAATTAAGCTCTTCTTGATTGTTTTCGTTGACCCATTGAACATCCTCAACATAACAACCGTCACTAAAAAGCAGTGGATGATCTCTACCCTGAACAACTGTCAAAGCTTTTGATTGTGTGTCTTTATGGGCTACGTACCAAGAATCTTGTTCCTTGCCTTTAATGCCTCCAAGCCCAATGCCCTGCCTTTGACCAAGAGTGAAATACATCAAACCATCGTGAACACCCAATTCATTCCCTTCCTCATCCAATATTGCGCCTGGATCCTTGCCAAGAAAATTAGCAATGAAGTCGTTGTATTTGTTTTTTCCAATAAAACATATCCCAACAGAATCTTTCTTTCCCGCTGTAATTAGCTTGTTGTCTTTGGCAATTTGTCTAACCTGTTCCTTGGTAAGTTCACCCAGAGGAAACAAGGATTTGGCAAGATCTTTCCCCGTGACTTGATGTAAGAAATAAGATTGATCTTTTGTAGGATCAATCCCTCTTAAAAGCCTTGCTGATGAGCCACTATTATCAACTCTAACGTAGTGTCCTGTGGCTATGTAGTCAGCGCCTATTTCCAAGCAATAGTCTAAAAATGCTCTAAATTTTATTTCTTTATTGCATAAGATATCTGGATTTGGCGTTAGGCCCTCGTTGTGATCTGACAAAAATTTCTTAAATACGCGGTCCCAATAGTCCCCAGAAAAATTAGCTTGATGAAGGGGTATCCCTATTTGATCACAGACTGCCTCCGCATCAGCAAAATCCTTCTCAGTAGTGCATTCAATGTTGGGTGCAGAATTAGTCCAATTCTTCATAAAAACACCTTGAACATCGAAACCTGCGCTTTTAAGCATAAGTGCACAAACAGAGGAATCTACGCCTCCAGATATGCCAACTATGACCTTTTTGTTATTTTGCATAACATTTCTTCATAAAAGCTTAATATTTAGTGCAAATCTAAGTATAATCAAGCCAAATTTTAGGTCTATGGGTACATCAAAAATTAAAGTTCCAGCGAAGGGTGAAAAAATATCTTACAAAAACGGTAAGTTAAATATCCCTGATAATCCTATTATTCCATTCATCGAGGGCGATGGTATTGGAGTTGATATTACTCCTGTAATGAAAAAAGTTATTGATGCTGCTGTGGATAAAGCTTACAGCGGTAAAAAAGCTATAAGTTGGATGGAAATATTTTGTGGAGAAAAATCCGTTAAGGTATACGGCGACAATGAATGGCTTCCACAAGAAACATTAGACGCTTGCAGAGAGTACATTCTGTCTATCAAAGGGCCCCTCACAACACCGGTTGGTGGTGGCATAAGATCCTTAAACGTTGCCATACGCCAACAACTTGATCTTTATGTGTGCCAAAGACCAGTGAGGTATTTTGATGGTACTCCAAGTCCAGTAAGGAGACCTGAACTAGTTGATATGGTGATTTTTAGAGAAAACTCTGAAGACATTTATGCAGGTGTTGAATTCAAAGCAGATACAGAAGAAGCAAAGTCATTAATTAAGGTCCTTCAAGAGCAATACGGTGTTGAGAAAATTAGGTTTCCAGAGAGCTGTGGAATAGGTATTAAGCCAATATCGGAAGAGGGTAGTAAGCGCCTAATTAGAAAAGCGTTTGAATATGCAATACAGAACAACAGAGACTCTGTATCTTTGATACATAAAGGAAATATCCAAAAATTTACTGAGGGCGCCTTCAGAGACTGGGGTTATGAGCTTGCTGCTAAAGAGTTTGGCGGAGTTGAAATTGATGGGGGGCCATGGATGATGTTCAAAAATCCAAATACTGGCAAAGAAATTATAGTTAACGATGTAATTTGCGATGCTTTTTTACAACAATGTCTTCTAAGGCCGGTTGAGTACAATGTTCTGGCAACACCTAACCTTAATGGTGATTACTTATCAGATGCATTGGCTGCTCAAGTAGGAGGCATAGGCATAGCACCGGGAGCAAATCTAGGTGATGAGACTGCCGTATTTGAGGCAACGCATGGCACAGCGCCTAAATATGCAGGACAAGATAGGGTAAATCCAGGCTCTTTAATCCTTTCAGCTGAGATGATGTTAAGGCATATGGGTTGGTTCGAAGCAGCAGATTTGATCATCCAAGGAATGGAAAAAACCATTCAAGACAAAACAGTAACCTATGATTTTGCGAGACTAATAGATGATGCTGAAGAAGTAAGCTGCTCAAAATTTGGTGAACTTCTGATCAAAAACTTCTAAAAATTCTGAATGTCACAAAAAGAGTACACATCTGGAAGCGTTGAGCTTGAAGATCCAATTCTTGAAATCGAAAAACCAGCACGCTTTGCAGTAGTTTTCTTTAACGATGATTACACGCCAATGGAGTTTGTTGTCTACGTTATTCAACAATTCTTTGGATATGATCATGCGAAAGCAACAGAAGTGATGCTTCAAATCCATACTGAAGGAAAAGGCTATTGCGGCTCATTTTCAAGGGAAATTGCTGAGACAAAATCGCAGCAAATCAATCAATTTTCAAAACAAAATGAACATCCTTTGAAAACAGATATTGAAGAATTGATAAAAGATTAGATATATTAACTATATGCTTTCGAAAGAATTAGAAAATACATTAAACCAACTCTTTAAAGATTGTTCTGAAAACAAAGAGGAATTTGTCACAATTGAACACCTCTTACTGATGCTCACTATGGAGGAATCAGCAAGGAGAATCTTTGAATCTTTATCAGTAGATATCAGCAGCCTTCAAAAAGAAGTTAAAGAATACATTAACAAAAACGTACCGAAAACTAAGGAAAATAAGGAAATACAGCCAACTCTGGCGTTTCAAAGAGTATTGCAAAGAGCTATTTTTCACGTTCAATCCAGTGGGAAAACTGAGGTTCATGGAGAAAACTTGCTTGCCGCAATTTTTTCGGAAAAAGAAAGCTATGCCGTTTTTATTCTAAACAGGCGAAACATTAGCAGATTGGATGTTGTTGAGTATATTTCCCATGGAAGAGATACTGCCGTTGAAACAGAAGAAAACACAGAAGAAACCAAAGAAGTTACTGAATCTCATCCAGATTTCTTAACCAATCTTAATCAACAAGCAAAAGAGGGGAAAATAGATCCGCTAATCGGTCGTGAAGATACCACTGAAAGATTGTTTCAAGTGCTTGGCAGAAGGAGAAAAAATAATCCAGTACTTGTTGGCGAGTCAGGGGTCGGTAAGACAGCCATTGCAGAGGGTTTAGCAAAGGCCATACAAGAAGAAAAATGCCCTGAAATATTTGCAGATTACGAGGTAATGGCCCTTGATGTCGGCAGTCTAGTGTCAGGCACAAAGTACAGAGGTGATTTTGAGAAAAAAATGAAATCACTTACCGAATATCTCAAAAAGAATGAAAAAATAATCCTCTTTATCGATGAAATCCACACAATTATTGGTGCTGGATCAGCATCAGGAGGTGCACTAGATGCATCGAACTTACTAAAACCAGCATTGGCTAAAGGCGATATTAGATGCATAGGCGCAACAACTTACAAAGAATATAGGCAGATTTTTGAAAAAAACAATTCGCTGTCGAGAAGATTCCAGAAAATTCAAATTGATGAACCAAGTACAGATGAGGCTCTTAGAATCCTCGAGGGCTTAAAGAACAAGTTTGAAGCCTATCATATGGTATCTTATTCAAAAGAGGCTCTTAAATCAGCCGTAGAGCTCTCAAACAAGTATTTGCAGGACTCTAAGCTACCAGACAAAGCAATAGACCTCATTGATGAAGCTGGATCAGTGAAGAAACTCAATAAAAAAACTGGCAATGTAATACGAAAATCCGATATAGAAAACCTAATTTCAAGCATTACAAATATTCCACCAATGCAGCTAACTGCAAGCAGTAAGGAGAATTTAAATAACTTAGATTCAAACCTTAAATCGGTGATATTTGGTCAAGATAAGGCAATCGATTCAGTTGTTAGTGCTATTAAAACTGCTAAAGCAGGTATTGGTAGCGATGATAAACCAATATGTTCATTCTTGTTTACCGGTCCAACTGGTGTTGGAAAGACTGAATTAACAAAGCAGCTTGCCTTTTTTATGGGCATTGAATTTGTAAGGATTGATATGTCTGAGTACATGGAACGCCACACTGTATCGAAGCTAATAGGCTCACCTCCTGGTTATGTTGGTTATGAGCAAGGCGGTTTGTTGACTGAAGAAATCAATAAAAAGCCGTACTCTGTGCTGCTTTTAGATGAAATAGAAAAAGCTCATCCTGATGTGTTTAATATCTTATTGCAAGTTTTAGATTACGGAACATTGACAGACAGTAATGGAAGAAATGTTAACTTCAAAAATACAATGATTGTGATGACGTCAAATACAGGGGCAATAGAGGCTGAAAGCGATTCTGTTGGTTTCATTGAACAGCAAAATGAAGATAAGTTTGAAAAAGCTGTCTCCAAGGTCTTCACACCAGAATTCAGAAATAGATTAGATGGAATAGTGAATTTTAATAAACTTCAAACAACTGATCTAAATTCAGTGGTTGATAAGTTTTTAATAGAACTTCAAGCAAAATTAAACAAGAAAGGAATTGATTTTGAATACGATGATAGTGTTGTAAAAATGATACTTTTGAAGAATACCGATAACAAATTAGGTGCAAGACCAATAGCTAGAATCGTGGAAAAAGAAATTAAGAAACCAGTAGCAAATTACCTCATACAAGATAAGGCAAAGAGAGGTGACACAATACAAGCAAAAATGACGACAAAAGGCCTTAAATTAACAGTTAAATCAAAAGTAACGTCTATTTAGTTCTAAAGGTTATGCGGCCTTTACTTAAATCATAAGGCGACAGCTCTACAGTAACTTTGTCACCATTCAGGATTCTTATATAGTTCTTACGCATTTTTCCAGATATGTGGCCGGTAATAACGTGGTCGTTTTCAAGCTTTACACGAAAAACAGTATTAGGAAGCACCTCAATAACCACACCCTGCATCTCTATTGTGTCTTTTCCTGCCATAAGTTGCCTATTCTACTCCTTGAAAGCGAAATGTCACTTTTTTGTAAAAATTTTTTCATGATGTTAGAGTCTACTTAATTTTACCAGATGAGATATTTTCTAACATTATTAGGATTAACATTAGTTACAGCTTGTGGTGGAGGAGGAGGCGTTTCAGAACCAGTGCCGAGCCCTACTCCTGCACCAACTCCTGCACCCACACCAGCGCCTGAGGGACCGCAATGCTCAAGTTCAGTAGATTATGGAGTTGTGATTGCTTGCAACGTTAACCATGATGAATTGGATAGAGAATTCTCTTATTATTTACCTTCAGATTACTTGTCTATATCAGACGACCTTGCGCTGTTAATAAGCCTTCACGGTGGAGATGACACCGCAGAAGCAAATCTCTCGTATACCAGCTTTGTAGATTTAGCTGAAGAGAAGGATTTTGCCGTTGTATTTCCTCAAGGGACTGTTGCCGAAAATAAAGGCTCTACTGGTTGGTTTTCTGGGCAATGTGGAACTTTAGATGTTTGTGATAATGATTTTATAAGTTTCGTAATAGACTCTCTCTCGAACGATCTTGATTTAAATATAAACCTAGAGCGAGTCTATGTAACCGGATTTTCCAATGGTGCTTTTATGGCATATAGCCTAGCCTGTAACTTAAGTGAAAAGATTGCCGCAGTAGCATCAGTATCGGGTTCAATGGACATTGGAACCATAGCTACTTGTCAATCAGTGCATCCTATGCCTGTAATACATATACACGGTGAAAACGACGGTTGGATTTCCCCAGATGGCAGTGAAAACCATGAGCCTATTGAAGATGTAATAAATTTTTGGAAGGATTTTAATAGCTGCGAGCAGACAGATATTAGTTACGGTAATGACAATAATTCTGATGGGCTTACCTGGACAGGCACCTCCCATACAGATTGCCTAAATGATGTTGAAGTAGAATGGATTGCTCTTGAGGGCTTTGATCATAATTGGCCCGTATACCAAGAAGGTTCATATAGTAACAGTGACATTAATGGCTCTTTGGAAATCTGGAATTTTCTTTCGCGTTTTGATACCAGTGGACTCATCGCTGATACAACATCTCCTTCTGTCACTGCAATTCCAAATGCAGCAACTGCCAAACTTATTTCAGAGGGGTTCAATCAGCCTAAATCGGACCCAGAACAATGGGCAGTCTTCAGCACTGATATTGAGGAATATTACATTGATCGGGAGGAGCTAGTTCAGAATGCACTCAATAAGTCCTTTGGTGGATATATGAACTACAACTACATGGTTTTCAATGAAGGGGGTCCTGATGTAATTAATCAACCAGTTATGAACAGGCTTATTGAACTACGCTACAACGGTTGGGAAGGGGGCTATACCACAGAAGAACTTAGGAATGTTTCAAGTTGTTTGTCTGGTGCAAATCCAAATGGCTGGGAAAAAAATGAAAATTATGAACAACACTCAACGTGTATGGTATGGAAAAGTTTTCTTCTTGAAAGCCATGCAGCAAATGACCCAAATTACTTCCCAGAGGACTATGAAATTGAATTGGAAATTGTTCAACATATGCAACATGAATATTTTCATCATTATCAAAGTGCGCATGCTTTAGATAGGGGTTTAGACTACCAAAGTGCTCCTGCTGATGATCCAAATCAAAGTGTCCATGCTCCTTGGTGGTGGATAGAAGGAGCTGCGATGGCTGCCGAATTTTGGTGGATAAGGTCAAATTGGTCCAACCTAGACTTTTTAGATCAATACGATTCAGAAGCAATTGAAAATGTTATTTCATACCATATGAATGGAAGAAAATCCTCCTTCTGGTGGTTTTCCCAAAGAATACAATCGCCAGGGCCTTATACGGACTGGGAAGGTCATACTAATCATGAACTAAATGATTGTAGTAATTGGGAGTTAGGGTTTGAGCATTCTGATGGATACCCAGAGAATGGGCATAATAACAATGACTGTGAGAATGATTTGGCACCTTTTGCACCAATTCATTTTATGGCTCATAGATCATCATGGGAGGTAGTTTTAAAAAAAATTCCTGAAGATTATTATGAATATGGCTTTTGGGGAGCTCTTGAACTACATTTAGGCCTCTCAGAGCAGGAATTTTATGATGAATTTAATCAAATAATGCGATCCTCAAATTGGGAAGAAATTGACACATCATTCTCACCAAATGGATGGAATATTCCTAATGACAGCATTGAAGCAACTGTTGACTTTAAGAATATAGAATATTACCAGAATGATTAAGGCTACTTAATCTATGGAAATAACTGAGATGAATAGAATTAAAGCTTTTGACTTGAAAAATGCAGATGAGGCAATTCTTAAAAAGATTTTTACGCTTAACGAATCATATGCACCATTTTTAGGGCCTTTAGAAAAGATTGATAACCTTAAAAGATTGCTCTCCATGTCTAAATACAGCACCTATATAACCAATGACAATGAAATCTGTGGTTTCATGATTTGTTTTGATGAAAAGACTTCCTATGAATCAAAGAATTATGAGTATTTCAAAAAGAAGCATAATAAGTTTTTTTATGTTGACAGAATTGGTATTGCAAATAGGTTTAAAAATAAGGGATTAGGGACTTTTTTATATAAAAAAATTATTGATTTAAACAAAAATGACGATATTAAAATATGTGCAGAAGTTAATGTTAAACCATTCAATGAAGAATCAGTAAATTTTCATGAAAAAATGGGGTTTAAAGCGGTATTTGAAAAGGAATTTAATCCTAATTATGCAATAAGATATTATGAAAGAGATATTTGTAGAGTCCGAAAAATCCATAAAAGTCAGTAGAAATAAGCTACTAGAAGAAATTAGAAAGCCAGGCAATCTGGTAAACTTTCATCCTTTTTGCAAAGAAAATCGTGTAGAGAGATGGTCTGGTGAAGAATCCATAGATTATGTTAAGTATTTAAATGGTTTGACATACAAACGTAAATTTCTTGAATGGAATGATTCAGGATATGCACTAGACATAGGAGTTAACAGCAAATTAGCGCATGTACGCTGGTTAGTAAAGGGAGATAAAAAATCATCAACATTGAATATAAAAGTAAAACCAATTATTCCATTTAAAAACCGGTTAATAAGATGGTTAGCATGGTCTTTTTACATAAAACCGAAGCTTCAGGCATACCTTAATAGTGTTGTAGGGGGACTAAAGCTATACATGGAGACAAATAAACCCGTAGAAAGGAATATATTTGGAAAACATGCATGGTACTCATAAGACCTTCCATATTATGTTAAATAAATTTAATTTCTAAAAGACCTACAAACCTAATAACCAATTTATAAAGGCTTTTCCAAGCTTTTACTAATAAATTACTTTATCCTATATTATTTAACATAATATATATTATGCGAATATATAGATATGACATTACTGTAACATTTGTTTACAGGCAAGTAACATTTGTTTGAAGGTAATTGATATTTAACCTACCCTTTGACAATATTAAATGTATAAATTTTTGGAGGAATTTTATGAGTGAATATGAATTACTTAATTTGTTTTATGTATTCCTAATAAGTAATGGAATGTACTTTGTTGGATCTGCCATTTTTATATGGTTAGGTTTCCGCCTCGCTAGAGGAGTCTATGATGATGCTAAAGCTCCCTTGTTGCCTAAGATCTTTATCTCACTTTATTGTTTAGGTACAGCATGCACATTTTTCTTTACTTATATGCAAGCTGCTATTGTTATGGATGTTTATGCAACTCAACTTATTGATGTTGGGTCTTCTGCTGGATCCCGTATTCAATCCGCAGCTGATTCTGTACTTGCACCTGGTGGTCCAATTAATTGGATTGTCAGTCTATCTATCCTAATTCTTCAATTGGGATTAGTTTGGGGTAAGAAAGAATAATTATTGGGGGCTACAAGCCCCCTACTCTTATTATTCTTAACATCTCCCCCTGAATTCCAATAAAATTGCTTATACGTTGATATAAGCCGTTATTCCTAATATTTTATTGATTTCACTTAAATTTCTTATCATTTTATTAGTTTTTTGTATTAATCTAGATTATTGAATAAAAATGGGTGGTTAGAATCAACCACCCATTTAATTTAAGAATTTTATTATTTCTTTAGCTGCATCTCGGCCATGCGCTATTGCATGCACTGCTAGACTCGATCCTATAACCATATCTCCGCCTGCAAAGTACTTAGGATTTGAGGTTTGATATCTAAATTCATCGCCCTTTAGCTCAATTAAACCTGTGCTTGTTGTGCTTACATTCTTCTCAAGAATAAAATCCGGTAGATCTGCTTGGTAACCAAAAGCAATCACGAGCTTATCTACCTCTATGTCTTGATTAGATCCTGGAATGACTTCAGGGCGCTGCCTCCCACTGTCGTCAGGCTCTCCTAGCTTAGTTTCGCATACCCTCAGGCTGGTGACCGAACCATTGCCACCTACTTCAAGAGGCTGTGTGTTGAAGAGAAATTTAACGCCCTCCTCCATCGCATTTTTAATTTCTTTAGTAGATCCCGGCATATTTTCTTGGTCTCTACGATAGATGCAGGTAACGCTCTTTGCTTGTTGACGCAGTGCTGTCCGCACACAGTCCATAGCTGTATCTCCACCACCCAACACAGCTACCCTTTGATTAGCAAAATCAATTTTTTCTGCATCTTCTGGGTCCATCAAATACTCGGTATTTTTTATTAAGTAAGGTAGTGCTTCAACAACGCCATTTTTATTAATGCCTTCGATATCACCCTTGATGGACTCATAGGTGCCCAAACCTAAAAACACAGCATCACTGTTGTTCTCAATCTGAGCAAGTTTCTTTGTATCAACTTCGGTATTTAAAACGAACTTTACACCCAACTCTTCAAGCAATTGCCTTCGCTTGAGAACAATCTTTTTTTCCAATTTAAATTCTGGAATTCCATAAGTTAATAGTCCTCCTATCTGTTTGTGCTTGTCATAAACAGTGCAAGATATTCCTCGACGAATAAGGCTTTCTGCACACGCTAATCCAGCTGGCCCAGCACCAATTATTGAAATATGGTGTTTGGTATTTTTTGACATGTACTTTTTTGGTTTCCAGCCTTTGCTAAGAGCGGTATCGGTGATGTACTTCTCTAGTTGTCCAATAGTCACCGCTTCAAAGCCGGTGTTAAGGGTGCATGCGCCTTCACATAGTTTGTCTTGTGGACATATGCGTCCGCATATTTCTGGAAAGGCATTCGTTTCGTGACATAAGTCTGCTGCTTCCTCTATTGATGATTGTTCAAGCAGTTTTAACCACTCCGGTATTTTATTGTGTAGTGGACACTTCCACTGGCAGTAAGGATTACCACAATCAAGACATCTGCTGGATTGTGAAACTGCATTTTCCATTGTTTGGTCTTCATAAATTTCTCTAAAATCTACTTTTCTAACCTCAACAGCTTTAAGCTTTGGCTCTTGTCTCTCTAAATTCAAAAATTCAAAATTTTTCTCGGACATTAAGCTGCTTCCTCTCTAGTATTTTTAATTATTCTGGCTAAATTTTCTGCATTTGGAGTAACAATCCAAAATTTGCTTTGATATTTATCAAAGTCAGCCATAATTTTTTGTGCAACTTCACTGCCAGTCTCTTTAAGATGACAATAAATTCTATCTTTAAGGTAAGATTTATGGGCTTCCATCTCTTGGTTAGTGATGCGATTAAAAGTTACAGATTCTTTGTTGCATTTATCTACAAAACTTCTGTCTTCATCGAGAATATATGCAAAACCACCTGTCATCCCAGCTCCAAAATTATGTCCTACATTGCCCAACACAATAACTTCTCCACCAGTCATATATTCACAGCAATGATCTCCTGCACCCTCAACTACAGCTTTGCACCCAGAATTTCTTACAGCAAACCGTTCACCAGCAATTCCGTTGCCATAAAGCTCACCTCCAGTCGCACCAAATAAGCAAGTGTTGCCCATAACTACAGAGCGGTCCTCTTGCATGCCCCTGGGTCGTATAAGAGTTATTTTTCCTCCATTCATGCCCTTACCTACGTAATCATTTGCAAAACCCTTGAGCTTCATCTCAATGCCTTTGGGGTTCCAGCACCCAAACGATTGCCCTGCTATGCCTGAAAAATTTAATATTAGCGTTTCTGGGAAGCCGTCATCTCCGTATTTTCTGGCAATATCACCAGATAATCTGCCACCAATAGATCTATGAGTATTGCCAATCTTGAATGTATAAGACCCACCCTTCCCTTTTTTGATGTTTTGAGTGGTTTTTTGTTGTATTAATTCTGATAAGGAATGGTCGTTAAGAGATAGGTTCAATTTGTTTGGTTCTGTACAGTGCTGTTTTTTATTGGGCCTGAATCTCTCTTTTAATGTGGCAAGTCCAAGTTTTTCTGCCTTTGACTTTGTATCTGGTTTCAAATGCAATAAATTTGTCTTTCCAATAATCTCGTTAAGAGACTTATAGCCAAGCTGAGCTAGATATTCACGCACTTCTTGCGCGACTAATAAAAAATAATTCCGCACCTTCTCAACTTCTCCATCAAATTGTTTATCAATGATTTTGATGTGTTGAGTAGCCACTCCAGTCGCACAGTTATTGAGATGGCAAATTCTAAGGTATTTACACCCCATAGCAATCATAGGTGCTGTGCCAAAACCAAAGGAATCAGCTCCAAAGATTGCCGCTTTGATAACATCTAAACCCACTTTCAAGCCCCCATCTGTTTGCAGCTTTACCATGGATCTTAAATTGCTTTCCAATAATATGTTTTGTACCTCATGCATACCAATTTCCCATGGGGATCCAGCGTGCCTTATTGATGATATTGGACTTGCTCCTGTGCCACCGTCGTGACCAGAAATAGTTATAAAATCTGCATTGGCCTTTACGACTCCTGCAGCAATAATCCCAACACCAGGCTCTGATACTAGCTTTACAGACACCATTGCCTGATCGTTAATCTGTTTTAAATCATGTATAAGTTGGGCCAGGTCCTCAATGGAATAAATATCGTGGTGAGGTGGTGGTGATATAAGTGTTACTCCTGGTTTTGAGTGTCGAAGTTGAGCAATGTAAGGGTCAACTTTTGTGCCAGGCAACTGACCACCTTCTCCTGGTTTTGCACCTTGGGCAATTTTTATTTGCAAAACTTCTGCATTTACAAGATAACTTGGGGTAACTCCAAACCTGCCTGATGCTATTTGTTTTATCTTAGAGGATAAATGTGTGTTGTATCTTGCTGGATCTTCTCCACCCTCTCCTGAATTGGATCTACAACCAAGACTATTCATTGCTGCTGCCAGTGTTTCATGAGCCTTAGGCGACAAAGAACCCAAACTCATTCCTGCAGAATCAAACCTTTGAAGAATTGATTCAATCGGCTCTACCTCAGAAATAGCAATTGGGTCTTTTTTTGACTTAACATTAAAAAAATCTCTCACAGCTAGCGGCGATCTATTTTCTACCAAACTAGAGAAATTTTTGAACTCACTAAAGGATCCAGACGACAGTGCATTTTGCAACTGCAACACCACGTCTGGGTTAAATGCGTGCTGCTCACCATTGGATGTGTATTTGTGTAATCCGGTGGCTACAGGACTTGTATCAAGGTTGGAGTCTAAAACAGCAAGTATCTTCTCGTGAATATCATTAAAGCAATCACCATCAATACTTGAATGCATTTCTGAAAAACACATTTTTCTCATTTTTTTTGAAAAACCAACCACATCATACAGTCTTGAACCTCGGTAGCTGGATACGTTGGATATGCCCATTTTTGACATAATTTTAAGTAATCCTTTATTCAATGCACGTCTGTAAGATACACATAGCTCTGTTTTGCTTAGATCGGTTTGAGTTTTTTTTGCATTTTTTAGCACAGCTTGCAGGCCTAGCCATGGATGAACGCATGTTGCCCCGAATGCTATTAGGCAAGAAATTTGATGATTATCACGCGCAGAAGCTGAGTTCACAACAATATTGCATGCAACTCTTAAATTTTGCTTTATAAGAGCACTATGTAGGGCTGATGTAATTAAAAGCGCAGGGATGACAGGATTATTACTCGATATTTGTCTTTCATCCAAAACAACTATTCCAGTACCATTTTTAACGTCATATAGCATTTCCTGCAAAAGAAGGCTCATAGCTTCTTCTAGCCCCAAACTTCGCGAATACTCTAGAGCGTATTTCTTTAGCTTAAACTTTTTGCTTTTGAGTAAAAGATTGTATTTCTTATGGGAAAGAATTGGCGAATTTACTACTATTCTAGAAGCATGTTCTTTGGTCTCTTCAAAGATATTGCGCTCAGGACCAATGCATGTCTCAAGAGACATCGCTGATTTTTCGCGTAAAGAGTCGATAGGAGGATTGGTTACCTGAGCAAATTTTTGACGACAATAATCATAGATTGATCTTACCTTGCTGCTGATAGGAGCCAAAGGCGTATCATCTCCCATAGACCCTGTAGGCTCATTACTCTCTTCAGCAGTATGAAAGATATTCAATGATTCCTCTCTTGTTAGTTGAAAGTTTTTTGATGCTTCAGCGAAATATGCATCGGAAATTTCCTTCATTTGCGGCCCAGAATATTCATGTAAATTTGCTTCTAAATGTCTAGAGTGGTCTTTAAGCCACAATCTGTAGGGCATAGCTTCTGAAAGTTCTTTATCTACTTCATCGTTTGTAAGAACTTTTCTCTGAGCTCGATCAAATAAAATTAACCCACCAGGGCCTAACCTATCGGTTTTTCTAACCTTAATGTTTGACTTTAGGTTAGTGCCCACTTCAGAGGCAATACTCACACTACCATCGGAAAAGTGCTCTATTCTTGCTGGTCTCAACCCATTTCTATCTAGAAAACAACAGGTGTAATCTTTAGATTGAAAACAAATCAATGCTGGACCATCCCAAGCTTCCATATGCATGGAATTAAACTCATGAAAAGCTTTTTCATCTGGATCCATTAAATCTGTATTTTGCCAAGATGGAGGAATCAACATTCTAGCTGCACGGGCAATTTTAATTTCTCCAACGCGAAATAAATCAAGAATATGGTCCAAAGAAGATGAGTCAGAGCCACTTTGACCAATGAGGGGTTGATAGTCTTTCATATCTCCTAATCTTGTAGAATTAAATGCTTTAGTCCTTGCTAGAGCCCAATTTCTGTTACCACTAATGGTATTAATTTCACCATTGTGAGCTAGCACTCTATAAGGTTGCGCTAGATGCCATTTAGGCGAAGTATTTGTGGAAAATCTAACGTGAAAAACTGCCGATGCAGTTTTAAAACTGCTGTCTGTCAAGTCAGAGTAAAAATTGGCAAAAACTTCAGGCTGCACTAGACCTTTGTAGACTATTGTTTCGCTTGAGAAACTAACACAATAACTATTTTTTTCTGCATCGAGGTGTGTATCACAATATTTCTTTGCTTTAAAAAGAGCTACTTCAAACTCAACTTTTGGATTTTTGCTTTTAACAAATAGCTGCAAAATATCTGGCATAGAATTGGCTGCTTCTTTGCCAAGAATTTTTGAGTTTGTTTTAAGTATTCTTGTGCCCAGTATTTCAAGCGAATGCTGAGCACATATTTTTAGCATTTCTGGCTCAAAGTCGTAATTTTTATTGACGAAAAAAACTCCAATTGCAAAATTAGTAGGTAAAATTTTATTTTGTTCATCCAACATCACCTTTTGAAAAAAATTCTTGTCTAGATCTAAAAGGAGCCCACAGCCATCTGGCGTTAAACCATCATGAGAAACGGCTCCACGATGCTTCATGCTGATTAGAGATTTTAGAGCTCTTGTTATTATTTTGTGGTCAGGTTGATTTGAGATATTAAAGATAGATCCAGTGCCGCAATTGTCTTTGTGATCTAAATGCTCATTCATTTTGTTGCTTTTTCGACTTTATGTAAATTTTTTATTGACATTTACATTCTACAGCATTAATTTATCTTATGTTAATTTATAAATAGTGTTTATAAAGAAGATATTTTTTATCCCCATACTCCATGGGTTAAAAGGAGCCCATATAACATGGGTTAAAAGTTAAACCATACTCCATGGCAAAAAAGGAGCAGCGTCTAATCGTTCATCCTCTTATGAGGACGGAAGTAAGCGAAAGCTGAAGGAACGCGGCTACTAAACTATGAAGGTTTAGCCCTTTTTCGATTCTTAACACACTTATTTTTAATAAGGAGATGTTTTTATGAAAAAAGGAATGATGGCTTTAGCCATATTTCTAACGTTGAATGTGTTTGCAGGTGTGTCCTCGAACTTTTCATTTTCATCAAATTACTTCTGGCGAGGGATGTCCCAAACTATGGATGCTCCCGCGTACAGTGGTGGATTTGATTATAGCTCTGAAGGTGGCTTTTATGCTGGTACTTGGGGTTCTAATGTTGCTTTTGGTGGTGCAGGTCTTGAGCTTGATACCTATCTAGGTTACGCAGGTGAAACCGATGGTGGTCTTGGATGGGATGTTGGTTACATCAATTATGCTTATCCTGAAGTAACAGATGCCGACTTTTCAGAAATCTACGTTGCATTGTCATATGCCGGTGTCGGTTTCTCATACTACCTTGGCGATGAGTTTGGAGACTATTACGACATATCATATGGTTTTGGTGATTTCTCATTTTCTTATGGAGATTACGAAGACACAGGATCTAACTTTTTAGTCGGTTACGGATTTTCTTTAGGTGATTATGACGCGTCTTTGGGTTATAGCTCATTTACTGCCGATAGTGCATCAGGACTAGAAGATGAAGACGGGCTATTTTTTACTGTCGGAGCATCATTTTAAAGGGCTAATATGGAAATAGGATACGCTTTAAATACGTTATATATGCTGATAACTGCTGCTTTAGTCATGTGGATGGCAGCGGGCTTTACTATGCTTGAGGCAGGTCTTGTCAGAAGAAAAAATACGGCTGAGATAGTTACGAAAAATATCGGCCTTTATTCAATTGCATGCTTCATGTATTTGTTGTGTGGCTACATGGTGATGTACCCAGGTGATGTTCCTGCTGGTACAATAGTGCCAGCTTATGACTTTAGTTTTGGAAGCACTACTGCTGATACGGTTGTTGATGGTTATGGTTATTCAGAATCTGCTGATTTTTTCTTTCAGGTAGTTTTTGTTGCCACAGCTTGCTCAATTGTTTCCGGTGCTGTTGCTGAGAGAATGAACCAATGGCCATTTTTTGCTTTGGTCGTCTTTATAGCAGCTTTCATTTATCCTGTACAAGGATTCTGGAATTGGGGTGGCGGATTCTTGAAACAAGATGGCTATTCAGATTTTGCTGGTTCAGGAACAGTCCATTTAATTGGAGCTGCATGTGCCTTAGCTGCAGCAATATTTATTGGTCCAAGACTTGGTAAGTATGGCAAGGTGTCAGGTAAACGTTATGGACTCTTCCCTGTAGCTGAAACGAAGAAACTTTATGGTGCAAATATTCCAATTGCTGCATTGGGAACTTTTGTTCTCTGGTTGGGTTGGTTTGGTTTTAATGGTGGATCACAGCTTGCAATACAAGACGTTGAAAACGCTAATGCTGTAGCTCAAGTATTCCTAAATACTAATATGGCTGCTGCAGGGGGCGTTATTTCATGTTTAGTAGTTGCTAGAGTGTTCTTCAAAAAAACCAATATCATTTATGCATTAAATGGTGCCATATCAGGACTAGTTTCAATAACAGCAGACCCATTATCTCCAAGTGGTTATGAAGCTACTTTAATTGGAGCAGTTGGCGGTCTAATTTGTTATGGTGCATTGGTTGTATTTGAACAATTCTTTAAGGTTGATGATCCTGTAGGTGCTATTTCCGCCCACGGAGCAGCTGGAATATTTGGTGTCATGGTTGTGCCATTTACTAATGCGGAAGCTACATTTGGTTCTCAGCTATATGGCGTTGTTTCAATTGTGCTTTGGGGCTTTGTATTGACCTATGCATTCCTATTTTTGCTAAATCTGGTAGCTCCAGTTAGAGCCTCTGACGAAATTCAAAAGAAAGGGTTGGATGCTGAAGAAATAGGTGTTGAGGCGTACCCAGAGTTTTAGTCATTGAGTTTGGAGAGAGAGTTTAGATTTAATCATATAGCCCTTTGTATTTTAATTTAAACACTCTCTCTAATTCATTGTACTAGAAAATTACCATAAATTTTATAAGATGGTTCTATGTTAAGTAGAACCATCTTTTTTTGTCTCATATCTTTCCTTGCATACAGCGAAAATAATTTTAAAGATTTATCGCTGGATGAATTTAAACAGTTGCTTGATAGCTCAAACAATAAAAGAGCCTTTTATAAAGAGTACCTAAGTTACCTGGAAGAAGCAGATAGTGATGTAAATGCTGTAATTGCCCTTTATTCTGATCAAGACCTTTATAAGAATTTTGTTTATAGCAGAAGAACAGAATGGCGAGGCGTGCCAATAATCATTAAAGACAATATTGATTCGGTTGGTCTTGCAAATACTGCAGGATCATTGGCAATGCTTGATAACTTTCCCAAAGATGACGCACACATAGTAAAACTACTAAAAGATTCTGGCTTTGTCTTGGCTGGTAAGGCAAACTTATCGGAATGGGCTAACTTCAGAGGCAATCCTTCAACCAGCGGGTGGTCAAGTTATGGAGGACAAACCAATAATCCTTACGATTTAAGCTACAACCCATGCGGATCAAGTTCAGGTAGTGCAGCAGTTGTTGCTGAAGGCCTTGTTCCAGTTGCAATAGGTACAGAAACAAACGGTTCAATTAGCTGTCCTGCCTCAATAAATGGTATTGTTGGAATTAAGCCTACAGTTGGTTTAGTAAGCAGAGATGGAATTATTCCTATCTCTGAAACACAAGATACAGCTGGACCAATGGCGAGAAATGTAAGTGATGCAGCTGCAGTTCTTCACGCCATATCTGGAACAGACCCTAAAGATCCGGCAACAAAAAATATTCCAAAAGATTATGATTTCAAAGCCCTGCTAAGTATGAGCAAGCAATCACTCCTTGGAAAAAGAGTTGGTCTCATATTTCCGGAAGAAGTTTCTGAATATGAAAAAGTGTTATTAGAAAAATCCGAAGCAATCCTTACCACATTAGGAGCAGAAGTGCTTAGAGTTAACTTTGATATTGAAAGCAACTACAAGTGGGATAATGAATACTATGTATTGCTTTATGAATTTAGAGAAGGAGTCAATAAATACCTAAAATCAAATGCATCGAGCATGAATAGTTTGTCTGATTTAATCGCTTTTAATGAAGAAAATTCTGAAAGTGTCTTAAAACATTTTGGGCATGAAATCTTTCTTGATAGCGCTGCAGCAACAGATGAAGAGAAGTATCAAAAAGGCGTTGAACTAATTGTGTCGAGAGCTCAAAACCAAATTGATGGTTTATTAGAGAGGAATAACCTTGATGGTCTGGTAGGACTTACCAGAAATCCAGCATGGAAAACTGATCATGAAAATGGCGATTCTAGAGGCTTTAATGGGCTTTCTTGGGGTAATGGCGGATTATCAGCGGTTGCAGGTTATCCACACATAACTATCCCTCTTGATTACGTAGAAGGCTTGCCGGTCGGATTGTCATTTTTTGCCTCAGCTTGGGAGGAAGCAAAGATTATTAATTTTGCTTATGCATTTGAGCATGAAAACTCTTTCTTTCCAAGACCTAATCGAGACAAGAAGTAACTCTCAGCCGAATCACATCAAGACTTAGGTTGTGAGCCGAGAGTAAGGATTTTTTTGCTTCTGTTAAAACGTTAAGCCTCTTTATTGCTTGCTTTTGATCTGAGCCTATCCTATGTTTGTTATTGAATATAAGGTAGTCAAGGAATAGCTTAAATTCAGATTTTTCAATTGAAGCTATGTCTTTTGATTTCAAGACTTGATCAAATCTTTTAACCAATAAGTGAAAATCATCCATCATCATTACACTTGGGTTTTGGATCACAAAAGTCAGCATCTCATTATCAAATTTAATTTTATTTTGCTCAAAATATTCTTTAATGCTGGCACTTTTAGGAGATGGAATTTTTATCTGATCAAATCTACTTAAAATGGTAGCTGGGATTGATTTTAAGCTCTCAGTGGAGATCCAAATAAAAGTTGATGAATCTGAGTCCTCAACTGCTTTTAACAAAGCATTGTAACCATCAATTCGGATATCTTGTCCGCCTTGAATGTAAAGCATTTTACCCAAAGTGCTTTTTAAATTCAGAAATTCCTTTGGTTTTCTTATTTCCTCAATCGGGATATTTGATTTCCCTTCTTCTTTTTTTAAAAAAAAGAAATTTGGTAGCGCTAAGTCATCCAAGTTTTGGGTTGGTTTAATTTCTTTTTTGTATTTTTGGTCTAAGTGCTTAAGAACAAGAGCTGAAACAATTTTATGAATATCATCTCCAGTGCTGCCATAAAAAATTGTTTTAGGCTGAATTTTTGGTGGATACGCTAAAAAATCTTTATTCCATTGATACATTTAATTTTTTTGCTACCGCCTCTTTAATTTTGACAAAAATATCTTCAATTGAATCTGTTCCCCCAATAGTTATTACTCTTTCAGCATCCTTGGCACAGGCTTGATAGCCTGATCTAACTTTAGAAAAAAATTTAATAGATTCACTTTCCATTCTATCTGATTCACGATCTGAAATTCTAGCTTTTGATAATTCTGGTAAGATATCAATAAAGAAAGTTAGATCGGGGTTGGTTATTTCTAAGTCACTATGCAATTGAGCAATAAAGTCTTTGGGGACACTCTTTCCATAAGCTTGGTAAGCTATAGTTGCATCTGCAAACCTGTCTGCAATAACAATCTTACCAGCACTGAGTGCTGGTTTAATTACATTGGTATCGAGCTGTTTACGTGATGAATAGAGCAATAAAACTTCCGTTAAAGGATCAAAATACTCATTAGTTTTTGTTAGGAAAATATCTCTTACTTTCTCCCCTATTTGTGTACCACCAGGTTCACGAATAACAACAGGATTCAAACCTTTTTGGTTTAAAAACTCCTTAAGTAATTGTATTTGGGTTGATTTACCGGAACCTTCGATTCCTTCAAAAGAAATAAACATCGATATATTATTTACTGTAAATATATTTTTTTACAGCTTTATTGTGATCTTCGTAGTTTTTTGAAAATACATGGGACCCATCCCCTTTTGCAACAAAAAATAGATACTCACCAGGAACAGATAATATAGCAGCTTCAATTGCAGATTTTGAAGGGTAGCATATAGGGCTTGGTGGAAGACCATCGATCTTATAAGTATTAAATTCATTTTGGTCTACGAGAACTTTTCTACCAATCTTTTCGCCATAATCTTGGTAATATCCATAGGAAGATGTTGGGTCGGACTGTAATCTCATTCCTTTAACTAACCTAAAAAGGAAAACAGACGCTATGGTTTCTTGCTCTGAGGTGAGCATGGCCTCCCTTTCAATCATTGATGCAAGCACTAAAGCTTCTTCAGGTGTTTTTAAGGGATTGCTAGCAGGTTTTTGTTGCCACAAATCCTGTAAATATTGCTTCAATGACTCTTGCGAGGATTGCAGAACTCTCTTTAAGTCATCACTGTCAGAAAAAAAATAAGTATCAGGAAAAAGTACTGCTTCCTTAGAAAAGAATGCTTTTATCTCTTCATCTAAAACTATATCTAAATTATTAATTTCAATGATATCCTTTAGCTTAAAAGCTGCTCTAGATGCAATAGTCCCTTCTATAATTGTGAATCTAAACCTTTCAATATCTCCTTCAGAGAATCGATCTATTAGTTTGTTTAGCCTTGTTTCAGGATAAATGTTATATCGACCAGCTTTCACAATAGGTGTGCCATGAATTTTATAGACCAACTTTGTCCAAAATAGATCCGATGTACCGAACTCCGCACTTATTCTTTCAATGACAGAATTGAAGGTCTCCCCTTTTTTGATAACAAAAGAGGCATTTTCTTCAATGAGAGGTATTTTTTGATTTACCGAATAGCTGAGTTTTGCCGTGAAAAGCAGAACTCCAATTATGACTGTTACAACGAGTGTTTTCTTAGCTATTGCTTTCGATCCACTCAACTGCACTTTGAATTGTAGTGATTCTTTCGGCTTCGTCATCAGGAATTTCTACCTCAAATTCTTCTTCGAAAGCCATAACTAGTTCTACGGTATCTAGTGAGTCTGCTCCTAGATCCTCTACAAAAGAAGACTCAGGGCTAACGTCATCTTTGTTTGCTGAAAGTCGATCACAAACAATGTCTACAACTTTATTTAGAACTTCGCTCATAATTTCTCCAAAATTAAGTCTCTTAAAAGGCGTACTTTACTTCATAAATAGTCCGCCATCAACCACTAATGTTTGTCCAGTAATATAGTTAGCTTTCTCCGATGCTAAAAATAAGGCAATAGAAGCAATATCACTAACTTGACCTGCCCTTCCCAAAGGTATTTTTTTTATTAAAATCTCATCAATAAGTCCCTTGGTCATGTCGGTTTCAATAAAACCAGGAGAAATAGAATTAACTGTTATATTTCTAGCACCCAATTCTTTGGCAAGCGATCTTGTGAAACCATCTATCCCTGCTTTGGAGGCAGAATAATTTGTTTGACCTGGGTTGCCCATAATCCCGGAAATTGAACTTATATTTATGATTCTGCCCCACTTGGCTTTTAACATTAACTTTGCAACGAGCTTAGTAACCCTAAAAGTGCCTGTGAGGTTTGTATTTACGACCTCTGTCCATTCCTCATCAGACATTCGTAGAAATATATTATCCTTTGTAATGCCCGCATTATTGATTAACACGGAGGGCTTAAAATCATCAACAACAGACTTAAACTGCTCTAAAGAAATTGGGTTAGAGATATCCAAGCTTTCATAAATCAGATTCTTGTCCTTTGAAGTCATTTGTGATGCATCTCGACAAGTGGCCAAAACCTCATAACCATCTGAGAGAAATGCATCGCACAGCCCTTGTCCTATTCCTCTGCTACCGCCAGTGATTAAAACTCTATTTTTGTCCATATTCTGAAATTTTCTCTTTAAATGTATCAATATTATCTAGGGCTGAAAAGGAGCCACTTAGCCTATTATGCTTCGCTAGACTACAAAGAACTTTCCCAGGACCCATCTCAAGGTGCTCATTTAAAGAATATTTTTTTAATTTTTTCATCGATTCTACCCATTGAACAGGATTAGAAATTTGTTCAGCTAGCCTGTGCCTAACTTCTGTTCCTGAAATAGAAACTTTGGAATCATAATTTTGAATTGTTGGAAATTTTTGTTCATCTATTTTTATGTCATCCAAAACTAATTTTAGTTTTGACGATGCTATATCCATTAAAGATGAATGCGAAGGAACAGAGACAGCCAAGTCTATGATTCTTTTTGCCCCCTCTGTCTTGAACAGCTCTTTTATTGCTTCAACCTCGTCTGCATTACCAGCAATGACTGTCTGCTGCGGTGCATTTAGATTGACTGCCTCAAGAAAATTTGCTCTTCTGTTTTTTAAAATATCGACTATTTTGTCGCCTTCTAAACCTAATACAGCCGACATTTTTGTCTTCATTTCGCCTTTACTTTCGATCATAAAACTTGCTCGGTATTTTATAAGCTTAAGCGCGTCTGATAACGAGAAAGAACCTGCACATAACAATGAAGATACCTCTCCTAAGCTATGTCCAGCACTTACCTTTGGATTGGGGCAACCGTGTTTATCCCAAACCTTATAAAGCGCATAACTCATTAGCAATAAAATTGGTTGGGTATAGTAAGTATCAGATAATCTTGGGTCTTCCTTAAAGATAATATCTTTTAAGTCCTCTTTGTAAAACTCTTCGCCTTGTCCTAATATTTCTGAAAATTCAGGGAATTCTTCAAAATGCTCCTTGAACATACCACTGTATTGAGACCCTTGACCAGGGAAAAGAAATGAAAAACTCATGGGATTTACTGCTGAATCTCTTCGTCAGGCTCTTTTTCTTTCTTCTTGAGATCTTTTATTAATCTTCCTTTGTAGAACCCATCTGATGACATGTTGTGTCTCAAGTGCTTTTCACCACTTACTTGATCTGTTGAAAGAGAGTTTGAAGATAAGGCATCGTGAGATCTCCTCATGCCAACTCTGCTTCTTGTCTTTTTGCTTTTTTGTACTGCCATAAAGACTTGAATTCTATATTTTTTAATTTGGAATTGGAAGGAATTTAGTCAATAATATCTGAATGATAATTGCTACTTCTGAGAAAATAGAAGATAAAAAAATAATAAAAACCATTGGTTATGTAAAGGGGAGTTCCGCTAGAGCAAGAAATGCAGCAGCTGATGTTTTCGCTTCTTTAAAAAATATCATTGGAGGTGAAGTTGAAGAATATTCTAGACTTCTTCAGCAAACGAGAGATCAGGCCGTGGAGCGCATGAAACAGGATGCAACTGCAAAAGGAGCCAATGCAATAATTGCCTTTCGTCTTCAATCAAGCACTATAGCTCAGGGAGCATCTGAAGTTGTCGCTTATGGTACTGGTGTAGTTGTAGAAGATTAGTAAGTATCTTTAGGAGATTCTTCAAAAGGGTTTTCTCCAAACCTATTTGGACCGTAAGAGCCCTTCCTTAAAAAGACGAGAATATAAACAATACTTACTAGATTAACTGCTCCACCAAGCCTTTGAGCAAGCTCAGCTAATGGGTCAAAGCTAATTATTAATGCGGCTGCACTTGTTAGAAAATATGGGATTGCCCAATAAAATGAATAGTTTAAATCTTGAAGTCTTCTTACAGTAACTGAAAGAGATGGAACAAACAGCAAAAGACCTACAACAATACTTATCCATTTGAGGTACTCAAACTGAGGGCTTTCAAGTAAATACTCTGCAGCCTGTTCTTCGCTTAAAGTTGCAAGGTATTCAACATCCAACCCAGCAACAGAGACAATGCCTCCTATAATTGATAGTAAAATTGTGAGGCCAACACTAAATAGCAGAAAATAAAACCATTCTGCACGGCAAGCCCTGCCTTTAAATGTCTTATAGTTTTTGATTAGGGCGGAATCTAAAGCTTGTGCGAAATTCATCTCAACATACTAACATCAAAAAAATTTAAAATAACTAGATTTAAATAAATACATGAAAGTTGATTGATTTGCCACTAAGAATGAAGCTTGGCGCAATATTGCTAGACTGCTTAAACTGTTTTTGTCTTTTAATTACCAATCTATTAAATTTCGACCCAATAAGAACATCTGAAACATCGGTGAAATCGTCTAAATAATCTGAAATTAAGCTCATCACACCTGATCTTCCAGCAGTCCCTCTATCCTCAAACATTGGGTCGACGTATATAACATCGTATTCTAACAATTTGTCTACAAAAGATGCAGAATCATCGTTAATAATTGTAATCCTCTCTTTTGCCTCTTGAAAATAAGAAGTTTGTGGCAAGTTTTCTAAAGCAAGCTCAAATAATATGCACAAACCCTTATTTTTCTCGACAACAGTTACATTTTGTCTTAACAGAGCAAGGATAAATGCATCATGACCCAATCCTGCAGTGCAGTCCAAAATCTTTTTTGAACTTTCACCACCATAACCGATGGCTTTTTTTAAATGTGATTCACGTTGGAAATTTTTAATCCTGTTGGTGAAAGAACCAGATCTGAAAGAACTTATAATCTTTTTATCTTTAAATTTAATATGTGGATTTTCACTAAAATGCAAATATGGTTGTTTTGCAGCGAGAGGACTTAACTTCAAAGAGTACTTTTCTGCAAGAATTATTGCTTTATCTTTAAAGTTCTCCTTGTAACAGATATCGCTTATATCAGCCACAAAAGAAATCCCCCCAAAACAACCCTATAAATTATGAATGGCAGATAACCAACTCTTTTAACGAATGAAATAAACCATTTTATACAGAAATAAGATACTATAAATGTCGTTAAAAATGGTATAAATGCATCTAAAATATATACATCTTCTTTTAAAGAACTATTTTTTGATATAATAAAAATAAGGGCGCCCATTATTGTGGGGATAGAAAGTAAAATTGAAAATTTAGCTGCATCCTCTCTTCTATAGCCAAAAAACAATGCTCCAGTAATAGCTGTTCCAGACCTTGATGCTCCAGAAATAGCGCTAAAAATTTGCCAAATACCAATACCCACTGCGTGCAGGATAGTCATATCTTTATTAAATTTTGTATTATTGCCAACAATGGTGCTCAAATACAAAAGTGCAGCAAAAATCAAGTTAGATATAGCTATTGTTTGAATTGACCATCTGTAGCTGCCAAGTTCATCAATAAACAATGTTGCTAATACAAGAGGAACAGTAGCTATCACAATCAAAAGGAACAACTTTGAAGTGTAAAACTTAATATTTGTGAGTTCTTTCCAAAAATAAATTATTACAGCAAAAAGACTGCCAAAATGAACTGCAATATCGAAGAAAAGGCCCTGATCTGGCCATCCCAGTATCTTACTGGGCAAGAGCAAATGTGCAGAACTTGATATTGGCAGAAACTCTGTAAGAGCCTGAATTATCGACAAAATTAAAATTTGGATTAATGATAAACTTTCCATCACAATTTCTTATAAGCTAATTCTTTAATATAGTTGGGGTAGTTTTCTCCACTTTTTAAATTTTTTTTCTCAAGAATATTTCTTACAACTACATTTTTGGGGATAACTAGATCAACCAAATCCTTATTGTGTTCAAAACCGATAAGCTTTTTCCTCAAAGCTTGTATCTCATTAATATCATTGGTATGTTTGTCTTCTCCATTAATTCTAAAAAAGAAATCTTTATTATTGTTTGCAAAGAAAGGGACGGCATCAGGGCACTCAATGTTCATTGCCTCTAGATTTGATACTGCGTAAAAAGGAGTATTGTTGATGTACTCGAGGGTGCTAAAAAACGTATATGCCAATCTGGCGCCTGTATATGAACCAGGGCCTGCTGCATAAATGTTTGCATCAATTTTTTTTAGGTCAAAATTTGGAATTTTGTTATAAATTTCGTCAATTTTTTTGTTCCAGTCGTTCCTTTTGGATCTATTGTTCTCTGTGAACTCAAGCGAATATTCTTTTCCAAAGAATCTAACTGCAATGTAATGAATTTCATTTGTAAGGTCTAATGCTAGAAGGTTCAATTTATGATCTTGAGTATTTTTTCTGTAACTGCTTTTACAGACTCTGATGCGTCAATCTCATGAAATTGTATATCCCTATTTTTATAGAAATCTAGCATTGGTTCTGTCTCATTAAAATAAACCTCTAGCCTCTTTCTAATGACATCAGGCTTGTCATCAGATCTTTGAATCAGATCCTCTCCGGTTAGATCATCTTTCCCATCAACTTTTGGTGGGTTAAAAGTGGTATGGTATGAGCGTCCTGAAGCCAAATGTATTCTTCTCCCAGACATACGCTCAATAATTTGTTCTTCAAGAATCTTTAAGTAAATTACTAAATCTATGCTGACACCTGCTTGATCTAATGACTTTGCCTGTTCAATGTTTCTTGGGAAGCCATCAAGAATAAAGCCATTATTGCAATCATCTTTGGATATTCTTTGAACTAACATTTCAATAATTATTTCATCTGGGACAAGTTGCCCAGAGTTTAAATAGGATTGAACTTTTTGGCCAAGATCAGATTTTGATTTACTGACCTCTCTTAGAATCGCTCCGGTTGAAATGTTAGCGATAGCAAGCTCCTCCTCAATTATTTGAGCTTGTGTGCCTTTTCCAGCACCTGGCATTCCTAATAGTATTATTCTCATTCCTCAAGAACTATAAAAGACAAAGTATATCCAGCGACATTAGATATTGATAGATGAATAGAATAATTAATTGGTTTTTCAATATTAAGAGAAGGTTTACCCTCATCGTTTTTAAGATAGGTCATTTGGTTTGGGTAAATACCTCTAAAACCAGTGCCTAATGCCTTTACAAAAGCTTCCTTAGCTGCAAATGAAGAACAAATAAAATTCAACTTATTCTCACTACTGTATTTCTCAACATGGAAAATTTCATTTTTTGATAAAATTTTGTTGAGGAACTTCTGGCCATATTTTGATAGTAGAGCTGCAACTCTTGATTGTTCAACTAAATCAGTGCCTATTCCTTTGATCATCTAAAAAAACTTCTGCTGTTAATATTCAACTCTTCAAAATAAAAGTCTAAAGTCTGTTTAATTATTTGTTTCGCTAATTCCAAATTTTTTTTACTAAATTTTTTTTCTCTAATTTCAATTAATTGTTCTCCGTCATACCCACTATCTGAAACAGTAAAGCCCATTTGAGGAGCATAAGTATAAAATGAATTAGCATCCAATGGATCTCCACTCCTATAGTCCGAATGAAGATTTATTTCGTACCCCAAAACTTTCATCATATTAAACTCAAAATTTCGCAGGACAATATTAGTATCACTATCACCATATAATTGAATTATGCATTGCTCATAAAGATTAAATATTTCTATTGGATCTTCATTTGACTTTACCATGCAATTAATAAGCTCATTAACATAAAAGGCTGAATATAAGTTTTTCCTAGTGCAAAATTCTTGGAATGGCTCAATGCATTCGCTGCTTTTAAGTGTTTTCAAGGATGTTCTGCCGCTGTAGTCAATAACAATCTTCTGGAATGGTTCAAGTGTTCCTGAAAATTTGGATTTTGGCCTTTTTGCTCCTTTGGCAATTGCGCTTACCTTTCCGTCATTTTTAGTAAAGAAAGTTACCAACATGCTTGTTTCTTTATAGGCTTTAGCATGGATAACATAAGCCTCTTGTAGATTAGTAATCATTAGCTCTTTATGCCTAGGCTCTCAAGTGTGATGGGGTTATCCAGCCAGTTTTTCTTAACTTTACACCATAAGTTTAGATTTACTTTTCTACCCAAATGATTTTCTAATTCTTTTCTTGCATTGGTACCGATTTGTTTAATCTTTGACCCCTCTGCTCCAATTACTATCTTTTTCTGACTTTGTTTTGCTACATAAATTAATGCATTAATTTCAAAGTGCGATTTTAAGTCACTTACATTTTCAAGGAAGATGGCAGTTTCATAGGGCAGCTCATCACCAAGAAACCGAATAACCTTTTCTCTTATTAATTCACTAATTTCAAAATTAATACTCTGAAAATCAAACCCCTCCGGTGGATAAAATAGATCATTTTCAGGTAATACTTTCTCAAGCTCATTTAGTACAATGTCGAATCCTAATTCTTTTTCTGAAGAAATTGGGATGATAGATTCAAAAAGATTTTTTTCTTCGAGATTTTTAACAAATTCAAATAAAGCGGATTTATCTGTAACTAAATCAATTTTATTTATTAATAAAATCTTTTTTGAAGTAGAGTTTTTTATTAAATTCAAGGCGTCTTGATCCACTTGATCAAATTTTGTTCCAGATACCATATACAGAATCACATCAATATCATTAATAGCTTCCAGAGGTTTTTTTCTTAGCACTTTATTGAGGGCTTTTTCAGTTCTTAGGTGAATTCCAGGAGTATCAATGAATATTGCTTGAAGACTTTTGGTAGTTTTTACAGCATAAATATTTGATCTAGTTGTTTGTGATTTTTTTGAAGTAATTGAGACTTTCTTGCCTATGAATGCATTTAAAAATGTAGATTTGCCGACATTGGTTTTACCAATAATTGTCACAAAACCACATTTCATCATTAAAGCTTACTCAACCTTTCCCACTCTGGAAAAATTAGGGAAATTGCTTTGAGGCCAAGACATCCAGATAAAGTCTGCTCTGCCCCATATGACATCTTCAGTGATGTAACCCCATTCACGACTATCGCTTGAATTATCCCTATTGTCTCCCGAAACAAAAAAACTGCCTTCAGGTATCTCCCAAGATCCGTTTACAGCTGGCCTAGAGGGTATTTTTCTTATGACGTAGCTAATATTATTATTTTGTTCATAAAAAAGATTACCGCCTGAAATATCCTCAGAAAAGAAACTTGCCTCAAGCTCATTGCCATTAACAAAGTACTTTTTATTTGCATAAGTAACTCTGTCGCCACCTTTTGCAATCACTCTTTTTACAAATGGTGTTGTTGGCTTATGCGGTGGGAAGAAAACCACAACTTCTCCAATTTCTGGTGATCGGGATAAAATTTTTGCTCTGCCTGTAAATGGGATTTCCAAACCATAAGCATTTCTATTTACTAAAACAAAATCACCAATCTCAAGGTTGGGTTTCATTGAGCTAGATGGTATTTGCCATGGCTCATAAATATAACCGCGTATGACAAATACAAACAATATTGATAAAAACCAACCTCTTGCTTCTTTTAAAACGTTTTTGTCTCGATTTAACGTGGATAAATAAACTACACCCGAAAAAACTGTATAAAAGGCAAGCAAATCACCAATGTTCCATTGCTTTACCCAAAGAATCCCTATAGCAAGTAGAGCCAGTACAAGCCCAATAGATTGTAGGGCTCTGTGATGCTTTGGATTCTCCCCTGTTTGGTTTCGAACGTAAATCCAATGAATTGAAATGAGACATATCCCTAAATTTAAGAGGCTAAACCAAAAGATATTTGCCAAGGGTGTAATCAGTGAAAAAAATACCTCTAACATAATCACTTTTTTTCGTTGGATAAAAAGCTTAAAAAAGCTTCTTGTGGTAGCGCAACTTTTCCTATCTGCTTCATTTTCTTCTTTCCTGCCTTTTGCTTTTCAAGCAGTTTCTTTTTTCTAGTAACATCTCCACCATATAGTTTTGCAGTAACATTTTTTCTAAAAGCTTTAACACTCTCCCTGGCAATAATTTTACTGCCTAACATTATTTGTATTGGAATCTCAAACATTTGTCTAGGAATAACCTCTTTTAATCTCTTAGCGATTTCTCTGCCTCTTCTTTGAGCGTCGCCTCTATGCATGATGGCCGAAAGGGAATCTACAACAAGACCATTTATGGCAACGTCAACTTTTACAAGATCTGATTGCTGATATCGATCAAATACAAAATCAACTGATGCATATCCTTGGCTTTTAGATTTTAATGTGTCAAAGAAATCCATAACTATTTCTGAAAGTGGCATATCAAAAGTTAATGATACCTGTCCTCCCAAATATTGAAGATCCTTCTGGATTCCTCTTTTTGACATCGCTAGTTCAATAACGTCTCCAACATACTTATCAGGACATAGTACAGTTGATTTGATCATGGGTTCCCTTATTTCATTTATTTCATTGGTTGTCGGCAACTGGGATGGTGAAGATATCATTATCTCCTCTCCGTTTGTTTTTAATATTTCATAGGCCACGCTTGGTGCTGTAGTAATGAGGCTTAATCCATACTCTCTTTCCAGCCTCTCTTTAATTACCTCCATATGAAGTGTTCCTAAAAAACCACACCTAAAACCACTACCAAGAATCTCTGAATTCTCAGGTTCAAATACAACAGATGAATCATTCAGACTGAGTTTTTGAAGTGCTTCTCTAAATGACTGATACTCATTTGAATCAATCGGATAAAATGAAGCAAAAACTTGGGGCTGCACTTTTTCAAAACCATCAAGGGCATTTGTTTCTGAGAGCTTTGCAGAAATAATTGTATCGCCAACTGGAACTGATTTTAATTCTTTAACATTTGCAACCAAAAAACCTACTTGGCCTGAACTAAGGTTCTCTTTATCTTTCTTTTTTGGAGTAAATACACCTAGGGTATCGGCTGTAAAGGTTTGACCATTGGATTTAACAATAAATTTTTCTCCTCTTTTTATGCATCCGCTAAAAACTCTGATCAGTGAAATTACTCCAAGAAAATTGTCGTACCATGAATCAATTATCAACGCCTGTAATGGATCATCACTTCTATCTTTGGGTGGAGGAATATCTCTAACAACCAAATCTAAAAGATCGGTTAAACCCGTGCCGTCTTTAGCACTAACGCAGATAGCATCAGATGCATCTATGCCTATAATTTCCTCTATCTCTTTCTTTACTCTATCGGGATCTGCTTGTGGTAGATCAATCTTGTTTATAACAGGAATAACTTCTAGATCTAAATCAAGGGCCTTATAGCAAGTTGAAAGAGTTTGTGCCTCTACCCCCTGAGAACCGTCAACAACTAATAAAGCTCCTTCACAGGCAGCAAGAGAACGTGAAACCTCATAAGAAAAGTCTACATGTCCTGGAGTATCAATTAGATTGAGATTGTATTCTCCAGAATTATTTTTATATTTTAATGAGACTGATTGAGCCTTAATTGTGATACCCCTTTCACGCTCAAGCTCAAGAGTATCTAAGACCTGAGATTTCATCTCTCTTTTACTCAACCCTCCACAATGCTCGATTATTCTATCGGATAAAGTTGATTTCCCATGGTCGATATGGGCGATAATTGAAAAGTTTCTAGTATTACTCAATTTCTACAGGCTCAAATAAGTTGGCACCATTGCGGGTACCAATTATAAGAATTATGTCGCCTGTATCAAAGGATTCAAGTGTTTTAACGAAGCTATCTAAAGTTGTAATTTCAAAAGATTTATTTTTAAAGGTGATTTTAGTTATTACGTCACCTTCAAAAATTTGGCCAAAGGCAGGAGAGTCGGAGAAAACTCTTAATACTTTCAAACCATATTCAGGATCATTTGGTGCTCTATTGTTTGGGTCAACCTCTCTAAGATTCAAGCCAAGCGGATAGTCTGGATCTTTTGGTTCCTCTTTCGTTTCATTTACTTCTTGCACTACAGGTAGTTCACCAACAATAATATCAAGGTTTATGTACTTTCCTTCTCTGAAGATTTTAGCAACCACTTCAGTTTCTGGTCTTGTTCTTCCAATGTTGTGTTGCAAATCTTTAAAATAAATTATTTCCTTGCCATCAATTTCAACAATAACATCACCAGACAGGATCCCACTTGACTCCGCAGCCTCACCCTCAACGACAGACCTGACCAAGGCACCATAAGGCTTATCCATACCAAGAGCTATTGAAAGATCACTAGAAACCTCACCACCTTGAACTCCAAGGTAGCCTCGAGATACTTTTCCACTTTCTTTAAGTTGTTCTATGACCTCCAAGGCAACATTTATTGGTATAGCAAATGCTAGACCCTCATTTCCACCAGACCTTGAGTAAATTTGCGAATTTATACCTATAACCTCACCATCAAGATTAAATAATGGGCCTCCTGAATTTCCTCTATTAACAGCGGCATCAGTCTGTAAGTATGGCACATAGTCACCTATTCCTCTGCCTGAAGTGATGCCACGCCCCTTAGCACTTATAATTCCAAAAGTAACACTAAAGTCATAATTGTAAGGTGATCCAATCGCTATAACGCCATCTCCCTGTTCTACTCTGTCTGAGTTGCCAAGCACAACTGGCATAAATTCATCGTCTGTAATTTTCAACAATGCGATATCGCTTAATTCATCTGTACCAATTATTTCTGCCTTAAACTCTTTTCTATCGTAAAATTTGACTACTACTTCGTCAGCATCCTGCACCACATGAAAATTTGTTATTACATAACCATCGCTGGATATAACAAAGCCCGATCCTGTGCTTACAGCCTCGCGCTGTTGAGGTCTTGGCTCTCTTTGATCAGGCATTGGAAAACCGAATTCTCTAAATAATTCCTCGGGAAAACCGCCATAAGATCTACTCATTCGTGTTTCAATTCGTCTGGTTGATTCTATGTTTACAACTGAATTTCTTTGCTCCTTAACAAGCTCAGAAAAATCAAGACTTTGCGTAAACAATGCAGAAGAAAGCAACAGAAAGAAAGAGATTAGTTTTTTCATTTAGCGATTTTTAACTTCTATAGAGTTAAGGATTTTTTTACCAGATTCAATATCTATATCGCCAAAAACTGCAAGAGTATGAGCAACGCCATTGTGGTTATGGGTTTCTTTAATGAGTATAAAATTTTCCTTTCTATATGCGCCATCAGGCAAAGAGAAAGCTTCTGGACTAGTCACAAAAATAGAAAATTGTTTTCTTTTTGAGTTATTAATAAATTTGCTTGATCTAGCAGGATCAGATACGAAGCCGGATGGTACCCAATTCGGAGCATAACCAACAGGAAGAATATTTACATCTGGAGTGTTTGAAAAGTGTCTTGAAGCAAATTGTATGATTTCTTCATTTTGAATGTTTAGCAGCGTTTGCTTTGCTTCTGCTGAAGAAATAGCTTGTGCAATAACAGTAGCAGTTTCATTATTTTCGTTGCTCTCTGAAACAATAGAATTCACTACTGTATAGCTCATAACAACTCCTGCTGCGAAAACACCTACAGGAGCAACAAGCTTTTCAAAAAAAGCTTTAAGTAGAGAATTCAATGAAAGGTTGCTTAATTTTTTTGTAAAACTTAATGTTTTAATGTGAGAAGATGCATGGCTCAGCTCTACCATCTTAAGGTAGCACTGCTTTAATTCTGAGTTTTTCCCCATATCGAATACAAGCTCTCTGATGTCTTCTCTGCTCATCTCACCATCAATAAATGATGATAGTCTTTGTAAATCAAAATCTGTTATATCTTTCATAATTCGTTTTTTAGGTTCTCCATTAAGAACTGTCTTGCTCTAAAGATTCTTGACCTGACAGTGCCAATTGGTACATCGGTAATATTTGCAATTTCCTCATAATTTTTAGAGTCAATTTCACAAAGGATGTACGCTGTTCTTTGTTCTTCTGATATCTGATTGAGCAAGTCAATAATTTTATTTTCCAGGCGTCTATCCGTGAGATTTTGAACAACATTGTCATCTGATTTAAGAGTTAGCTCAAAATCTTCATCTATTTGATTTTCCCTTGATTTATTAATTTTTGTGATAGCTAAATTAAAGCCAATCCTATAAAGCCAAGTATAGAAATTTGCTTCCCCCTTAAAAGTGCCAATCTTTTCCCACGCTCTCATAAAAGCCTGTTGCACAATGTCTTCGGTTTCATGATAGTTTCTCAACACTTTGAATAAAGAATGATGCAATCTTGTTTGAAAAGTTTTAAACAAAATTTCAAAAGCTGATTCATCTCCAGATTGAGATAGCTCTACAAGTTCTGAGATATTTTGTACTTTCATGTTATCTTTTGACCTCAAAAATTAAGTTAAGTTCATTCATTTTAAATATTTTTTTAAATCGTGAAACTCCTCATCAAACCTATCTTTTTCCTTGAAAAATAAATCAAATAGATATTGATCATCTAAGTTTAGAAGGCATTCAAGTTGATTTAATTCGTTATCAGTAAATGTATTGATAGAATCAAGTAGCTTGCCTAAGATTTCAGAAGTTTCTTTCATTCCTCTTCTTGCTTTAAAATTAAGTTTTTTAATGAGTAGCAATTTAGACATAAGTTATTTTACTTTAAATAATTATTGTACCTTGGAAATTACAGGTAAGAGGTCTTTAGAATTAATCCAGGGCCAAGCATCAGGTGATATTTCAGAAAAAACCCAGAACAAAGATGTGCTTTTCTGTGATGAGAAAGGTTTTGTTATAACTAATGCAACTGTAATAAACAGTGAAAATTTAGAAATTATTATCAAGGATGATGTTGCAGAAATTCTAAAGAGGGAGCTTGAGAAATATTCGAAGTTCTATAAGTGTGAAATCGGAGTCAAAGAAAAAATTATTTTAGGAATTTATGATGGCGTTGGTTTTACAAAAACCACTGCTATGCCAAAAGCTTCTAATAACAGTAATAATAATTGGGATCTTCTTAAACTCTTACACTTCGATGTAGACATTAGTAATGCTATGTCTTTAAAAAATAGACCTAATGAATTTGGATACAATTTGGAAAAATATGTTTCATTCACCAAAGGGTGCTACAGAGGGCAGGAAATAATTGCAAGGCTAAAATATTTAGGATCAAAAAAAAATACCGTGGCTATTTTCAAAGATCTAACGGCAGATGAAAAGAATGAATTGCTAAAGGTCGGCAAAGAGGTTTTTGAAATTGAGGTAGATAATATATTTTATGGACAATATATCTTTAAAAGCTTTGAAAATGCCGATAAATTATTTAAATCTAAGCTAGTTGCCAGTCAATCTGTTTAATGTCATGGCGGCCGAGATATGCATTTGCTTTTGAAAAATGCTTGCACCCAAGAAATCCTTTGTGAGCTGAAAGAGGTGATGGGTGAGTAGCCTCTAAAATTAAATTTTGACTTTCTAAGATATCTATTTTTGATCGTGCATAGCTGCCCCATAGCATAAAGACAACATTGCACTTTCTGCTTGCCTCAATTAAAACTTTGTTTGTAAAAAGATCCCAACCTATATTTGCGTGAGATAGTGGCTGACCCTCTTGAACTGATAGGTATGAATTAAGTAAAAGCACTCCTTGTTTTGCCCAACCTTCCAATGATACGTTTTGATTTTTTATACCAATATCATCTTCTAATTCCAAAAAAATATTTCTCAAAGATGGAGGCATATAGTTATCAATACCAGATGAAAAAGCAAGACCATCGGCGACGCCTTGAGTGTGGTATGGGTCTTGACCAAGTATTACAACCTTTAAATCTTCGTAAGAGCAAAAATCCAGTGCTCTGAAATAATTTTTTGGATATGGGAATATCGATTTACCATTTTGATTATCACTTAAGATTGCTTTTTTTATCGCCTTAAAATAATCTTTTTTTGTTTCTGATTCTATTAATTCTTCCCAATTCATAAGCTTCAAAATAATCTAAAAAATAACATATTTTTTTATCCACAGAAACTGTGGATAACTTTGGGGAAAACTATAAAAAATTTATCAAATGCCGCAAACACAAGCATTTTCAATGAATTGCCTAAAAAATGAACAGCAACTCCAAACACTTTGATTAAGCGAGTTTCAGTGAATGAAGGTTAAATTTTATAAAAAAAAAGAATTCAAGCCTGCTAAACAAATTAATTTTAGCGCTCTGTGTGAAAAGCAAGGTTTTTTACTTAAAAAAAGACTGTTTTTTTAATAACATAGTCTTGCATTTGTTACACCCTTTATTTTCATTAGCTTATCAAGAATTCGAGGCGTTATGTCATCATCTGAATCTATAATATTGCTTGCTAGATTGTTCCGGCTTTTATTTACAAATTCATCAATGTTTATATTTTCTTGAGCAAGCACATCTGCCACTTTGCTAATAATTCCAGGTTCATTCATGTTAGAAAAATATATTCTATGTTTGCTTACTTTTTCAGACGATATATTAGGAAAGTTTACACTGTTAACTATTTTTCCTTTCTTTAAGAAATCTGCAAGCTGTGAGCATGCCATTTCTGCACAGTTAATTTCACTTTCTGTCGTGCTGGCTCCTAAGTGGGGAAAGATTACAACATCTTTTTTTGATCTAACTCTATTGATTAATTTCTTTGTAGGGAAGTCAGTAACATATTTGTACAAAAAGTTCTGATCTAACCCTTCCAGCAAACTTTCTTCACAAACAATTCCACCTCTTGAGAAATTAATTAGCACACTTTTGTTCAGTTTGGCTATTAGCTTATTGTTAATAATCTCCTTAGTGTCTGGAACAAGAGGTATATGTAAGGAAATGTATTCTGCATCCTTAAAAGAATCTTCAAGAGATTTTGCCATTCTGATGGAACTTGGCAACCTCAGTGCTGTCTCTACTGTCAATCCAGGATCATAACCTGTCACATTCATCCCCAACTGTATTGCATGCTCTGCCACTAAAGAACCAATTGCACCAAGCCCAATTACAGTAAGGTTTTTATTTTTAATTTCATTCCCAACATATTTTTTCTTCATGCCCTCTATTTCTTTCATAACTGCTTCGTCATCCATGTTGTCTATATCGATAGCATCAATTGATTTATTGCCTGAAACAAGATCTCTTTTTCCTAGAATCAAAGAACACAGAACCATTTCTTTTACAGCATTTGCATTTGCTCCTGGTGTATTAAAAACAATGACGCCATTTTGGGAGCAATCCTCTACATTAATATTGTTAGTTCCTGCCCCTGCTCGGGCAATACCAAAAATTGATTTAGGTAGTTTTTCTTGAGTTAAATTTTGGCTCCTCAGCACAATACCACTACAACCATCCAAAACGTCATTTTGATGTAGAGTAAAACCTTCTTTTTCAAGAATATCTAAACCAGACTTTGCGATGTTATTAAGAATTGTTACTTTCATGTGGAAAGCTTTTGATAATACAGATTTTAAGCTTTTTTGGAAACAAAAATTAAAAAAAAGTACCCAATTTATCCAATGTTTATCCACAGGAAAAACACTGCATATTGTGTTATCAAAAAAAAATAACACAACATATTGTGCTAAAAAGCTTGAATGTAAGTTTTAGATGCATAAAAATACCCTTACACATGGAACAACAGATAACAGAAAGCGCAACAAAAAAAACAGAAGAAATTCAACATCCGAATGTTGTTCTAACTCCGGGGAAAATGCGTGTTATTAAACGCAATGGAAAAGTTGTTTCGTTTGAAGAAGAAAAAATTAAGGTTGCGATAATGAAAGCTTTTCTTGCAGTAGAAGGAGGAACAGCTGCTGGCTCATCGAGGATTCATGAGAATGTTGATGTTTTAACAAAAGCAGTCATCGAAGTCTTTGAGCGCAGAATGCCATCCGGTGGAACGATACACATAGAAGAGATACAAGATCAAGTAGAACTCCAATTAATGAGAAGCGAGCATCATAAAGTTGCAAGAAGCTATGTATTGTACAGAGAGGCACGAAAACAAGAAAGGAAAGAAGAAGAGCCCTTGGTTGCAACAAAAGATAATCAAGATGATGCTGTCAGTGCAATAGTCAATAATGCTTGTGCAAATTTAACTGATGTGGATCCGGAAGCTCTTATTAAAGAAATAAACGCTTCTTCTTACGAAGGTATGTCTGAAAAAGATCTTGCTGACTGTATGGTAATTGCTGCCAGAACAATGGTAGAAAAAGAACCAAACTACTCATACGTCTCCGCCAGAATACTATTGAATAACATTGAAAATGAGGTCTTAGGTTTCCTTGGTATTGACTTAGCCAAAAAATCAGACAGAAAGGAAATGTACAAAGAAGCATTAGTAAAGACGTTTGAAAAAGGTATTGAGCTCGACTTTCTTAACAAAGAATTACTAAGCTTCGATCTAGAAAAACTTCAAGATGCTGTTGATGAAAAAAGAGATTTCAACTTTACATACCTAGGCCTGCAAACACTTTACGATCGATACTTTATAACATCAGAAGATACCAGGTATGAATTACCTCAAGTCTTCTTAATGAGAGTGGCAATGGGGCTTGCAGTAAATGAAGAAAATAAGACAGATAGAGCTGTAGAATTCTATAAGTTGCTTTCAAGCTTTGATTATATGAGTTCAACACCGACTCTGTTTAATTCAGGCACACATAGACCACAATTATCCTCATGCTACTTAACAACAGTCCCAGATGATCTTTCAGGTATATATGGAGCCATAAGAGATAATGCTCTACTTTCAAAGTGGGCAGGAGGACTTGGAAATGATTGGACAAATGTACGTGCTCTTGGATCAAGAATAAAAGGAACAAACGGAAAGAGCCAAGGGATAGTTCCATTTCTCAAAGTGTCTAACGACACGGCTGTTGCCGTTAATCAAGGTGGCAAAAGAAAAGGCGCTTTTTGTGCCTATCTTGAGTGCTGGCATATGGATGTGGAGGAATTTTTAGATCTAAGAAAAAATACTGGAGATGATAGAAGAAGAACCCATGATATGAATACAGCAAACTGGATACCAGATTTGTTTATGAAGCGACTAGAAGAAGATAAGGAATGGACTCTCTTCTCCCCATCAGATGTGCCAGATCTACATGATATTTATGGTTCAGAATTCGAAAAAAGGTATGAGGAATACGAAAAAATGGCAGAGAGTGGAACCCTCACTCACTTTAAGAAAATTCCTGCAAAAAAACTCTGGAGAAAAATGCTGTCCATGCTTTTTGAAACAGGGCACCCCTGGATAACATTCAAAGATCCTTGCAATATAAGATCACCTCAAGGGCATGTAGGAACAGTGCATTCATCAAACTTATGTACAGAGATCACCCTTAACACTAATGAAGAAGAAATAGCAGTATGTAACTTAGGAAGCATAAATCTTCCTCAACACATTCAAGATGGAAAAATAAATGTGGAGCAACTAAAACAAACAGTAACTACAGCTGTAAGAATGCTAGATAACGTTATTGATATAAATTACTACCCTGTTCCACAAGCTGAAAACTCCAATAAAAAACACAGACCTGTTGGTTTAGGCTTGATGGGTTTCCAGGATGCATTATATAAACTTGGAATATCATACAACTCACAAGAAGCTGTAGACTTTGCTGATAAATCAATGGAACTGATAAGCTACTTTGCAATAGATACATCATCAGACTTGGCAAAGGAAAGAGGAACCTATGAGACCTATGAAAACTCTCTTTGGGATCAAGGCATACTCCCAATAGATTCAATCCAACTTCTTAAAGAACAAAGAGGTGAAAGCTTTATTGACCAAAACACAGATACAACCCTTGATTGGGATAAATTAAGAGAGAAGGTCAAAACAACAGGAATGAGAAACTCAAACGTTATGGCTATTGCCCCTACTGCAACTATAGCCAACATTACAGGAGTATCACAATCTATTGAGCCAACTTATCAAAACCTATTCGTTAAATCCAATCTATCAGGCGAATTTACAATAGTTAACCCTTATTTGATTGAAGAATTAAAACAGGAAGGTCTTTGGGATGATGTGATGTTGAGTGATCTTAAATATTTTGAGGGATCTCTATCACAGATAAACAGAATCCCTGAAGATATTAAGAATAGATTTATGACAGCTTTTGAAGTTGAGCCACGCTACATAGTTGAATCGGCAAGCAGAAGACAAAAATGGATTGATCAAGCTCAATCATTGAACTTATACATTGCAAATGTTGATGGGAAAAAACTTGATATCACTTATAGAATGGCTTGGTATAAAGGCCTTAAAACAACATATTACTTGAGAGCTATGGGCGCTACTTCAACAGAAAAATCAACAGTTGAAAGAAGCAATTTGAATGCAGTTGAAACTGCAGCAACAAGCACAACAGTAGCTGCTCCTGCACCAAAAGCTTGCAGTATATTAGATCCAGATTGTGAGGCATGCCAATAGGAGGAAAAATGTTAAATTGGGACGATTATAATAAAGAAGAAATAACTGAAAACAAACAAGAGAAAACCCTAGAAAAAGATGAGCCTCAGGTTCAGCTTCAACAAACTGAGCCAGTCGCAAATACAGCCAACCAAGAAGCAGTAAGTGTTTCTACATTAACTGAAGAAGATATGAAACTGGCTAAAGAAGATTTAGATACATTAGAAGGCAGGGTGCAGGTTGATCAAAAAGCCATGATTAATTCAAGGGCAGATCTCAATCAACTTGTACCCTTCAAGTATGAATGGGCTTGGAAAAAATATCTTGATGGTTGTGCCAACCACTGGATGCCGCAAGAAATTAATATGACTGCAGATATTGCTTTGTGGAAAAGTAACGATGGGCTCTCAGAAGATGAAAGAAGAATAGTTAAAAGAAGTTTGGGCTTCTTTTCAACTGCGGATTCATTGGTTGCAAACAACCTTGTTCTCTCTGTATATAGACAGATAACAAACCCTGAATGCAGACAATATCTTCTACGACAAGCTTTTGAAGAAGCCATTCACACTCACGCATATCAATACTGCGTCGAATCTTTAGGTATGGATGAAGGTGAAATATTTAATATGTACAGAGAAGTGCCTTCAGTCGAGAAAAAGGCTGCTTGGGGCCTAAAACATACGAGATCGCTTTCTGATCCTAGTTTTAGTACTGGCACACCTGAAAACGATAAAGAGTTTCTTGGCAACCTAATAGCTTATTATTGTGTGCTTGAAGGTATGTTCTTCTATTGTGGTTTTACGCAAGTACTATCAATGGGAAGGTTAAACAAAATGACTGGAGTCTCAGAACAATTCCAGTATATTCTTCGTGATGAATCCATGCACGTAAACTTTGGAATAGATGTTATAAATACGATTATTAATGAAAATCCAAATATTTGGGATGAAGACATGAAGACAAGAGCTAGAAACTTAATACTTGAAGGAACTAAATATGAAATAGAATACGCAAGAGATTCAATGCCACGCGGAGTTCTAGGAATGAATGCGGTAATGATGGAGGAATATCTAAAATTTATCTGCAATAGAAGACTAGTACAGATTGGTTTAAGTGAAGAATTCCCAGGTGTTAAGAATCCGTTTCCTTGGATGTCTGAAATTATGGATCTTAGGAAAGAGAAGAACTTCTTTGAAACCAGAGTCATCGAATACCAAGTTGGTGGTTCTTTGCAATTCGATTAAAAGTTGCGCTGCTGTAGGTCTGCAACTATGGTGGTGCTTTAAATAAAAAAAGGCTCATAAAGAGCCTTTTTTATGATTAGCAACAAGGTTTATTTCTGTGTTTTTTGAATAGCCTCAAAGTGCTTCAAAGCAACATCTCCACCCTGGAATGGCCTTCTAGCATCATTGGTATCAGCTATCTCTGCCCAGCTTTCTGCAACAGCTTCGGCTGTAAAACTTTCATCTGTACCAAAAAACTTGCCCATTGTTTCCATAACATATGTGTTGGCAACCACACCCCCACCTGCTTCTAGAATTTCACCATTAGGTGCTTTTTCACTCGCAAGATATACAACAGCTGGAATAATGTATTTTGGATCTAATTGCTCACCAAACTCAGCAGGAAATAGATGCTCAGTCATTCTTGTTGTTGCTGTAGGTGCAATGGAGTTGGTATGAACATTGTATTTTGCTCCTTCAAGCTTAAGGGTGTTCATTAATCCCACTACTCCCATTTTTGCTGCAGCATAATTTGTTTGCCCAAAATTACCAAAAAGTCCTGATGATGACGATGTCATAATTATTCTTCCATATTCTTGTTCTTTCATAACAGGAAAAACACTATGAGCACACAGAGCTGAACCAAGCAAATGAACATTAATGACCGCTACAAAATCCTCCCACTCCATTTTTCCAAAAGACTTATCTCGAAGAATACCGGCATTATTTATTAAAATATCAACCCTTCCCCATTTGCTAAGTGTTGATTCAATCATATCCTTCACATCAGATTGATTGCTGACGTTTGCTCCATTTGCTAACGCCTCGCCTCCATTTGCTTCAATTTCTTGAACTACAGCTTCAGCTGCTGATACTGAACCTCCTGTACCATCGACAGATCCGCCCAAATCATTGACAACAACTTTTACTCCTCTTCTGGCCAACTCAAGTGCATAACCTTTCCCTATGCCTCCTCCTGAGCCTGTTACTACTGCAACTTTTCCATTAAAATCTAGTGACATTGTCTGACTCCTTAATAATTTATGTATGAAATGTTGATTCTAATGGAATTAAACAACAAGTAAACATAGAATAGGAATTAATCAAAGCTATGAAAGTTGTAATAACAGGGGCTGCTGGCCAAATATCTTACTCACTAGTTCCATTTTTATGCCAACAGGGCGTATTCAAATCAAACGAGAAAATAGATTTAGCTTTAGTTGAAATCCCTTCAGCTATGGAAAGATTGGATGGTTTTGTTAAAGAGCTAGAAGATTCCGCATACAGCACGGTAAATTCAATTAGTACCTTTGATAACATCCAAGATGCGGTTATAGATGCAGACTGGTGTCTTTTAGTTGGCTCTATCCCTAGGGGTATTGTGCTAAATGGCAAAGAAATTAAAGAAAGATCAGACTTGTTACAAATCAACGGCGGCATTTTCACTGAACAAGGTAAAGCTATTGGTGAAAAAGCAAAACAATCCTGCAAAATTCTCGTTGTTGGAAACCCTGCAAATACAAATGCTCTCATTGGTTATAGTAATTCACCAAACAAAAATCAGTTATGGATGGCGATGACAATGCTGGATGCCTTAAGAGCAAAAGCTCAACTATCAATAAAATTAAACTGTCACGTTGATGATATCTACAGGTTGTCTGTATTTGGCAATCATAGCCCTACCATGTTTCCAGACTTAGAGAATACAAATATTAATGGTCAAAATGCTTATGAGCTAATTAACAATCATTCCTGGGTTGAAAATGAGTACCTACCACGCATTCAACAAAGGGGTGCAGAAATAATTAAAGCCAGGGGTGCATCTTCAGCATCCTCTGCTGCTAGAGCTGCATGCGATACTGTCAAAGCAGTTGAGCATCCAACGAGATCCGGTGATGTTTTTAATGCAGCAATATTAAGTGATGGAGCATATGGCATGCCTGAGGGCATATTTTCTGGTTTTCCTCTAATTTCTGATGGAAATGGAGATATTGAAATTGTAAGAGATTTTAGTTTGAGTGACTTTGCAAAAAATAAGCTTGAAATTACTGCAAATGAATTGCTTGAAGAGAGAAACTTTATAAAGGAACTTATATAACAAAAAAAATATCTATTTTAAAGTTGGAAACAAAACAACGTCCCTGATCGAAGTTTTATTAGTAGCGAGCATAACCAATCTATCAATTCCTATCCCAACACCAACAGCAGGTGGCATCCCATGCTTTAGCGCATTGATGTAATCCTCATCAAAGAACATGGCTTCTATATCGCCTAAATCTTTTTGTTTTAGTTGATCATCAAATCTCTCTTCCTGATCAATTGGATCATTAAGTTCACAAAAGAAATTGGCAAACTCCCTACCAGCAATAAACAGCTCGATTCTGTCAGTAAACTCTGGGTTGTCATCTTTCTTTCTTGATAATGGAGAAATTTCATAAGGGTAATCTTTAACAAAAGTTGGTTCCCAAAGATCTTCTTCAATATGCGCCTCAAAAAGCTCCAACAAAACTTTGCCCCAACCCCAATTTTCTTTGACAGCAAGTTTCATTTTTTTCGCGGCACTCATTATGGCTTCCGGGGAGCTTAAATCACACCCTAACTTCTCCTCGAGCAACTCTTTTATTGAAGCAACTTTAAAATCTCCTGACATATCCAAAGGCTTTCCATCGTATTCAATCTTTAAAGATTCATTTACCTCTGAGATGCTATCTTGAACTAATTTTTGGACAAACTTTGTAGTTTTCTCAAGGCTGCCGTATGATTCGTAGAACTCCAACATTGTAAATTCAGGATTATGCACTGTCGAAATACCTTCATTTCTAAAGTTTCTATTAATTTCAAACACCTTATCAAAACCACCAACAAGTAGTCTTTTAAGATAAAGCTCAGGTGCAATTCTTAAATAAAGCTTTTTGTCTAATGCATTATGGTGTGTCTCGAATGGTCTTGCATTTGCTCCACCTGGTATTGGATGCATCATTGGAGTTTCAACCTCAAGATACCCTTCACCTTCAAGATTTTTTCTTAATGAAGTAATTATTTTATTTCGTTTTTTAAATAATTCTCTTGAGTCTGAACTGCTCATGAGGTCTAGGTATCTTTGCCTATAAATAGTTTCAATGTTTGACAAGCCCTTATGCTTTTCTGGCATTGGATTCAGTGACTTTGTCAAAAGAATGCTTGTAGTTGCTTCAATAGTAAGTTCGTCTGTTTTAGTTCTAAATAGTTTTCCACTTACGCCAATAATATCGCCTAAATCCCAATCACTTATTTGTGAAAAGGCTTCACCTAAATTATTCAATGAAAAATAAACCTGCAATCTGCCAGATTCATCCTCTAGGGTCATAAAAGCAGCTTTTCCCATTACTCGTTTTAAGACAACTCTTCCTGCTGTCTGAATTGATGAGCTAAGATTTTCTAATTCTTCCTTACTTTTGGTGCCAAACTTTAAGTGCGTATCGCCAAGCTTATCTACTTTTTCAAAGTTATTTGGAAAGTTAAAACCCTCTTGTCTTAAAAGTTTAAGCTTTTCTTCTCTATCTCTTTGAATTTTATTTAGTTCTTTAGTATCCATTTTTTAAGCTAGCTTTTATAAAGTTGTTAATTTTACCATCTAATACTGACTGAGTATTTGTTTCCTCATACTTTGTTCTTATATCTTTTATTCTAGATTGATCTAAGACGTAAGATCTAATTTGATTGCCCCATCCAATATCTGTTTTTGAGTCTTCTACTTTCTTTATCTCCTCTTCCCTCTTTTGCAATTCAAGCTCATATAGTTTTGATTTTAGTTGCTTAATTGCTCTGTCTTTGTTTTGGTGCTGTGACCTTTGTGACTGACATTGAACAACTAATCCACTCGGAATATGCGTTAACCTTACTGCAGAATCAGTTTTGTTAACGTGCTGACCCCCTGCTCCAGAAGCCCGATAAGTATCGATTCTAACTTGTGACATATCTAAATCAATTTCTATATCATCATCGATCTCCGGGGAAACAAATACAGCTGCGAACGATGTATGTCTTCTATTGCCAGAATCGAATGGTGATTTTCTTACGAGGCGGTGTATTCCAGTTTCTGTTCTAAGCCAACCATAAGCATAGGGTCCATTTATATTTATGCTTGCACTTTTAATGCCTGCCACATCTCCAGGAGAAAATTCCTCTATCTTTACAGTAAAACCCATATCCTCAGCCCACCTAGAGTACATTCTGAATAGCATTTCTGCCCAATCTTGAGCCTCTGTGCCACCAGAGCCAGATTGAACATCTAAAAAGGCATTATTGAGGTCATTTTCGCGTGAAAAGTAGCGTTTAGTCTCAAGTGAGTCTATCTCTTCTTCAAGAATATTTATTGCATCTTCCTGGTTGGACAATTCACTTTCATCTCCAAGCTCAATAGAGATATCTACTAAATCAGAAATCTCATTAAAACCATCTTCAATTCTTTTGAATTCATCTAATTTTTGTTCTAGTGTTGTTTTTTCTTTGTTTAATGCATTAAGTTTAGAATGGTTTTTCCAATTCTCTGGATCTTGTAGAGATTTATCTAGGTGTTCTAGTTCTTGTTTTAGTTTGTCAGGGTCAAAGGAACCCCCTAAGCTCTCCAATGCGCTCACTGGTTTTTGATATTCTTAAGAGCAGTTCTGAATTATCCATTATCTAGTATTTTAATTAAATCTTCTGCAGGAATATAGCCTGATAACATTTGGCCATCACCAAGAACGATTGATGGAGTTCCCGTTATACCAATCATCCTTCCTATTTCAAAATGTTTTGCAATAGGGTCTTTGCAACTAGCTTTTGCAATATCTTTGCCTAACTTCAATTGTGTAACTGCTGTGGCTCTGTCACTGCTACACCAAGCACTTTTCATATTTTCTGAGCTACTTCCACCCATACCATCTCTTGGGAATGCGAGGTAGAATACTGATATTCCCCTATCAAGATATTCGCGTATGTTTGAATGGAATATTCGACAATAAGCGCAGGTTACATCTGTAAAAACATAAATTGAATGCTTTTCATTTTCAGATATAAATTGAATCGACTCTGATTCTGGCACTTCAGATAACAAATTTAAAATAAGTTTGCGTTGGTACTGTTCGTTCACACTTTCCAGACCAGAAGGTGATGATTTGATTACCTCCCCAGCAAAAATAAACTGAAAATCTTTAGAAATATAAATAACTTGGTTGTTTGCTACATTAAGGGCGTAGAAATTATCTATTTGTGCGTCTTCATAAAAATTTAAATTTATCCCTGGAGGAAGCATTGATTCTAGCTTTAATTTTACCTCCTCTGAAGGTTGAGCTGTAAAGGCGTATATTAGAAGTAGCATAAATCTAAATTTCATTTTTAACCTCTCGGGTGATGTTTTTTATGCAAATTTTTCATTTCAGATTGTGCTACATGGGTATAGATTTGTGTTGTTGATAAATCTGTATGGCCAAGCAATAGCTGTACAGATCTTAAATCAGCTCCATTATTGAGCATGTGTGTTGCAAATGCATGTCTTAGTGTATGTGGGTAAATTTCTTTTTCTATATTTTCTTTTCTCATGTATATCTTTACTCTATGCCAAAAACTTTGTCTTGTGATTCTCCTTCCATGCGTTGAAAGGAAAACATAATGAAAATCATTATTCTTTGCCAGTTTTTCTCTTGATGAAGATAAATATTTTTTTACCATCTCAATAGACTGCTCAGACATTGGCACAAGTCTCTCTTTAGATCCCTTTCCGAGAACCTTTACAGAACCTCTATTTAGGTCAATATTATTGATCGTAAGACCTATTAATTCTGAAACTCTTAATCCACATGAATATAGAACATACAACATCGCTTTGTCTCGTAATTCAATAAAATTATCTTCATCTGGAGAATTCAATAATTTATCTGTTTCCTCAGTAGTTAATGTTGTTGGTAAATACAAGCCTGATTTTGGTGGGTCAATATTTTCAGTGGGGTTAAAATCGATTTGATCAATACTCACCAAATATTTGAAGAAGCTCTTTAGAGCAGATAAATTTCTTGAGATTGTTTTGGATGAAAGATTGTTATCTAACAAACTACTTAAATATGAAATTAACAGAAAGTGATCTGCATCTAATGCTGATTTTCTATTTTTTTCTAAAAATTGGTTGAACTTAAATAGATCGTTCTTATAGGAAGCAAGAGTGTTCTCTGAGAGGTTTTTTTCTAACCAGAGGTTGTCTAAGAAGCTTTCAATTAATAATTTGGATTGGATCTGCACTAACTAATTTTTTCTTTAATCCTAGCAGATTTTCCAGATCTTTCGCGAATATAGTAAAGTTTAGATTGTCTTACAAGCCCTTTTCTTTTAACTTTAATAGACTCTATTAATGGACTGTGCGTTTGAAAAGTTCTTTCAACACCAACTCCATTTGATATTTTTCTTACGATAAAAGATGAATTAAGACCTCTTTTCTTTTTTGATATTACAAGCCCTTCAAATGCTTGCAGTCTTGACCTTTCACCTTCAGTTACTCTTACTTGAACAACTAAGGTATCACCTGTTCTAAATTCAGGTATTTCTTTAAGTTGTGTTTTTTCAACTTTTTCTACTAAATTTTTGGTCATTTCCCTTTGTCAGCTAAGTTTACCAGATTCGTAATCACGTAATAATATCATTTCTTTTTCAGAAAGTTGTAATTGTTCAAATAAATCTGGCCTTTTTTGTTTAGTAACCCACAGACTATTTGCTAACTTCCAATTAGCTATTTTTTCATGGTCGCCAGATGTTAGAACTTCAGGCACTTCTTGATTGTTATATATTGCAGGTTTTGTAAAGGAATATCCTTTCAGCTTGCCATGGCTATGGCTATCCTTATTTACAGAATCTTGATTTCCTATCACTCTTGGAAGATTTCTTAGCATTGAATCTATAATTACAGATGCAGCAATCTCTCCTCCACTTAAAACAAAATCACCAATAGATATTTCTTCATCTACATAGCTATCAATAAATCTTTGATCAATGCCTTCATATCTCCCACATATAAAAGTGATGTTATCCAATAGAGATAGTTCTATGGCTTTTTTATGATTAAAATTTTTCCCTTGTGGACTTAAATTAACTACCTTTCCAGTGCTGCATATGCTTCTTAGCGCTTTTTCAAGGGGCTCTATACACATAACCATACCCTCTCCGCCACCGTAAGGAGAATCATCAACACTTCCATATGAGTTTGTAGAGAAGTCTTTTAAATCAATAAGGTTTAATTTTGCTTTTTCATTTTCAAATGCTTTCCCAGTGACACCTACTAATGATGATTTAATCACTTCAGGAAATAGAGCAATTACATTTATATTCATAAAAGAAAGTATATATCTTATATATCCCAATCGACCCTGAGTAATTTATTGTGTTTATCAAAATCTATAAGAAAAATATCTTCTAGTGGGATAATAATGTCTTCGCTGTCTGTCTTAATAAAAATTAAATCTGATGCACCATGATTGTCAACTTTATAGACTGTTCCAAGCATAATTTCTGAATCATTGACCACCTCACACCCAAGCAAATCATTCCAGTAAATAGCTTCTTCATCTTTTCGCATCTCTCCCTCAGAAATAAATATCTCATCGTTAACAAGTTTTTTTGCATCTTCAATTGAATCTATATTTTTAACTTTAGCAATGTAAGGATGAGATGAATTCAGAAAATCTATCTGAATTCCAGACCCATCTTTTAAATAAAATTTTTTGTAGTACAGAATATTTTCTACTGGATTGCAAAATGAATTAACCCTTATTTCCCCTTTCAATCCATGGGTTTTTCCAAATTTTGCAACGGAAACAATATTGATACTATTGATCTTTCTTTTCTTCTTCAGCAGGTGCTTCTTCAGCAGGTGCTTCTTCGGCTGGTGCTTCTTCAGCAGGTGCTTCTTCAGCAGGTGCTTCTTCAGCAGGTGCTTCTTCAGCAGGTGCTTCTTCAGCAGCAGCTTTTTCCTGAGCTGCTAATATTTCTTTTTCTTTTTTAAGGCGTTGTTGTTCTTTCTTTTTGTTTTCAATTTTTTCAATCTCTTCTTCAGACATACCAGATCTTTTAACTAGCATTTCAACTGTGTCACTTGGTTGAGCCCCTACTGATAGCCAGTACTCATATCTCTCAAGATTGACCTTTATTTTTTCTTCCCCATCTTTAGCTATTGGATTATAAAAGCCAATTTTTTCAATAAAGCTACCATCTCTCTTATTTCTTCTGTCTGAAACTGAAATATGATAAAACGGCCTCTTCTTTGCGCCCCCTCTAGAAAGTCTAATTACAACCATTTTTTAATGTATAATATTTGAAAATGGCATTTTACACCTTTTCTGAAGAAGATTCACAAAATATTTACTTATTTTCTTAATTAATTTTGGATATTTCTACATTCGATAATTTTGATCTGCTTATAGTAATCATTTTGCTTATTCTTATTTTATTGTCTGCATTTTTTTCTAGTTCAGAAACATCTCTAATGGCAATTAATCAAATCAAGCTCGATAATGCTGAAGAAAAAGGAAGTATATCTGCTAAAAGAGTAAATTCATTAAGAGCAAAAATTACAGAGGTTTTGGGTGTTATTCTTATTGGAAACAACCTAGTTAATATATCTGCATCGGCATTACTAACCTACTATATTATTAGTAAATTTGGAGACCAGTATGTTTGGGCAGGCACGTTAATTTTAACAATAGTGGTAATTATTTTTGCTGAAATTGCTCCAAAAAATTATGCCACTAAGCAACCAGAGTCTATAGCATATCCTGCAAGCAGACCTTTGGAAATTTTGACAAATATAATTGGTTGGTTTGCAAAAATTCTAACTTCAATAGGAAATTTAATTACAGGAACGAACAGTGATGAAAATTATTTTTCACAAAATCTAAATAGAGATGAGCTTAAATCAGTTTTACAGAAAGATACCGAACAGGTCGATGAAGATGAAATGATAGCTTTAAAGTCATTACTAGAGCTTAATGAACTCACCGTTGAAGATATACTAATACCTATACAAGAAGTGATATCCATCAATATCAATGACGAAAATATTAAAAGTATCCCTGAAAAAGATATCTTTTTTCCTGTATTTGATGAAACTTCTCAGGATATTCTTGGCTTCATACACTCTAAGGAGGCCGATCAATTGCAAGCTTTAGGTAGCTCGGCAAAAGATATCTTAATCAGCCCTTACTATGTGCCTGAATCTACATCGCTTTTTGCACAACTAAAACAGTTTCAGAAAACAGGCAACGAAATAGGCATGGTTGTTGATGAATATGGCAACTTTACTGGAATAGTTACACTGGAAGATCTTATTGAACAGATTATTGGTAGGCTTAACCAAGAAGAAAAAGATCCTAGCATGCTAATTAATGATGATTTGTCAGTTACTGCTGATGGATCAACAACAATTAGGGAGCTTAATACATATATGTCATGGGATTTGCCTGAAGACGGTCAAAAAACAATAAGTGGTTTAATTACAGATGAGTTGGATATGATTCCAACTGCGAACATTTGTATTACGCTGGGAAGCTATAAGCTTGAGACATTAGGAATAGAAGACAACCTAATTAAAGAGGTAAAAGTCAGCAGAGTCTCTGAAGACTCCACTGATATTATCTAAAAATAATAAACTAAAGCCCCAAAAAATACTGTCAGAAGTATTCCAGAATGAATTACTGCTTTTACTGATTCAAACCATTTTCTCATTTTTCCAAAGATGGCGTTTAATTCAATCAATAAAATAACTAGCGCTCCTACCCATAATGAATAAGAACTCCATCCTGGGCCGTAACCTCCTGATAGAACTAATGCATCATTGCCATAATTTATGTGCGCTGAATAAATCATGAAGTAAAGCATTGGGAATGAAAACAATGTATTGGTTCTAGAAGCCAGTGCTGCTTTTGCACCTGCATCTGCTGCATCTGCAGTGCCTGCAATCACTTTCTTTTGGTTTGGCCATATTATTAGCCACACATTCAAGAACATAATGGTTGCCATGGTTGCGCCTAACGAGATTCCAACATTATATGCTCCAGGGATCTCCGAAACGTAGTAAAGCAGATAAAGTCCGGTTATGAAGGTGAATAGTGCTGCCCATCTAAAATACCATAAAGCATTAGGAACCAATTTTTGAAGTGCATCTTTTTTTCCTTCAGGTGAAGCTTCTTTAAGATAACCTGATCCTACAAAATTAAAATAATAAAGTAGACCTATCCATGTTATTCCGAATAAAACATGAAGAAAACGATCTATTTGTGATAAAAACTCATACATAATTTTTCTCCAAATAATATTCTAATTCAAGAATAAAAAAAAGGGAGCATAAGCTCCCTTTAATTATAGTTTTTAAAATGATTTACATCATTCCGCCCATGTCTGGCATTCCACCTGGCATGCCGCCTGGTGCAGCAGGTGCATCTTTTGCAGGCAGTTCAGATACCATACATTCAGTGGTAATCATCATGCCACCTACTGAACCAGCTGCTTGCAAAGCAGTTCTTGTTACTTTAGCTGGATCAATGATTCCCATTTTAAGCATATCCCCGTATTCACCAGTTGCCGCATTAAAACCCTCATTGCCTTTTGAATTTTTAACATTCTCGGCAATCACAGATGCTTCTTCTCCGGCATTGCTTGCAATTGTTTTTAATGGATATTCAAAAGCTCTCAAAGCAATGTTAATTCCAGCTTGCTGGTCTTCATTATCACCTTTAAGCGATCCAATTTTTTGGAGTGCACGAATTAATGCAACACCTCCACCAGGAACAACTCCTTCCTCGACTGCAGCTCTTGTTGAATGAAGTGCGTCTTCAACTCTGGCTTTCTTTTCTTTCATCTCGACTTCAGAACCAGCTCCAACTTTAATTACTGCAACCCCGCCAGCAAGTTTTGCAACTCTTTCCTGTAGTTTTTCTCTATCATAATCAGAAGTAGTTTCTTCGATCTGAGTTCTAATTTGCTGCACTCTTCCAGAAATCATTTGTTGTGTTCCAGATCCATCAACGATAGTAGTATTCTCTTTATCAAGAACCACTTTTTTTGCCGAACCTAAATCTTCAATAGATGTTGTTTCTAGTGATAGGCCAACTTCCTCTGAAATCACTCTACCGCCGGTTAAAATTGCAATATCCTCAAGCATAGCTTTTCTTCTATCACCAAATCCAGGAGCCTTACATGCAGCAACTTTGACTATGCCTCTCATGTTGTTAACAACTAGAGTTGCCAGAGCTTCACCTTCGACATCTTCTGCAATAATTAATAGCGCTTTTCCAGCTTTTGCAACTGATTCAAGCAATGGTATTAAGTCTTTAATATTGGAAATCTTTTTATCGAATAAGAGAATAAATGGATCCTCTAAAGCAACATTCATTTTGTCTTGGTTGTTGATGAAATATGGTGATAGATAACCTCTATCAAATTGCATACCTTCAACTACATCAAGTTCGTTCTCTATGCCACTTCCTTCTTCCACAGTGATGACCCCTTCTTTGCCAACTTTATCCATGGCTTCAGCGATAATTTCGCCAACATTGGTATCACCATTAGCTGAAATAGAACCAACCTGTGCTATTGCGGAACTATCCTTGCATGGAGATGATAGTTTTTTAACTTCACCAACTGCTGCTTGAATAGCTTTATCTATTCCTCTTTTCAAATCCATAGGGTTCATCCCAGCTGCCACTGATTTTAAACCCTCATTTACTATAGCTTGGGCTAATACAGTAGCTGTTGTTGTACCATCTCCTGCTTGATCACTTGTCTGAGAGGCGACCTCTTTGACCATTTGTGCCCCCATATTCTCGAATTTATCCTCAAGCTCTATTTCTTTTGCAACAGAAACACCATCCTTGGTAACCGTCGGAGCTCCAAACGATTTATCAAGAATTACGTTTCTACCTTTAGGTCCAAGAGTAACTTTTACTGCATCTGCTAAGGTGTTTACTCCCTTAAGTAGTTGCACCCTTGCGCTTTCTCCGAATTTAACATCTTTTGCTGCCATATTTTCTCCTATTTAACGACTCCAAATATTTCACTTTCATTTAAAATTAGTAGTTCATCGCCGTCTACCTTAACTGTGTTCCCACCATACTGACCAAAAATTACTTGATCACCAACTTTTAGGTCTACGGGAACCACTTTCCCATCTTCTGTTTTTTTACCTGGTCCAACTGCTACCACTTCACCTTGTTGTGGTTTCTCAGTTGCTGAGCCTGGTAAAACAATTCCGCCGGATGAAGTTGTTTCTTCATCTTGTCTTTTTACTACGACTCTATCTTGTAAAGGTCTTATTTTCATTTTTTGTTATCCTCCAAATAACTAGCATTTATTTAGGATTTAGGTAATTTTTTTCAAGTAATTTCTGCTTAAAAAATATAAGAAAAGTCCCCCAAAAGTTCCTAAAGAATTGGCTATTATATCCATATACTCAAAATTCCTCAATCCAGAGAAACCTTGAAGACATTCAATAATTACACCAAATGCTATCAACATGGCAATTAGAAGAGATTTAGCATTTTTCTTGCTTGCTAATAAGCCAACAAATGCAATAAACCCATATGCAAAAAAATGTATAAATTTATCATTAATGCCAGACCCTTGATCAAGACTTAACAAAGAAAGCAATAATACTACTATCAGTAATAAGATAGTTAACATTTTTAACCCATTTTCAGAGTTCACCTGTGATCCTCTTACAAAGAAGTATGAGATAAGCACTGCTGGTATTCCCATAAAGCCACAAAAAATGAAGAAATTATAATAATCAAATGATTCAACAAAATAACCAGAGTAACCTCTCAGAATCATCCCAGGAACTAACATTAATGAAGTAAATATTGCATGCTGAATCGCGGTAAAATTCCTGTTAATTAATGTAACTAGATATGCAAGAAAGCTAGCAGTTGCAAAAGCTTGGGCGATAGTATCTAAAAAATTTATCAACAATAAATTGCTAAGATTTGGATACAGATAAAGTGCCGAAAACAATAAATTTGTTACTAGAATAAATATAGCTCCAACAAAAAGACCAATTTGCAATGAGAACCTATTAATAATCGAGGCTGCAAGAAATGCTCCAAAGAAAGTTGCAATAAAGTTCCCCAAATTTTTTGCGGCTAAATCTTCTCCAGTAAAACCTAAGTCTGTGTAGAGAGGATAAGCCATAAAACCGAGCACTTGATCAGAGACTCTATAGAAAGCTATGAATAAAAGTATTAATAACAGATCTTTTTTTAGAAATAGATTCTTTATAGCTTCAAAAAGCTGGTTGGAGCTGGCCGATTTTAGATTATTTTCATTAACTCGCTTTGAGAAAACTGTAGTTAATGACAAAAATAAAAAAAGTATGGCAATAAATTTATGAATTGTTGGCCACTGCAATGAGGTTTCTTGAGAAAAGATTAACCCTCCTAATAGATATGAGCCCATACGCCAACCAATTACATATGTGCTTGCTAAATTGGCAGCAGGATAAAAAGAATCGTACTCTACTCGATATGCATCCAGTGCAATATCTTGGATTGACCCAAGAAAAGTTATAAGCAAAATTAGAATTAAGATACCCAGGTAATTTGTAATAGGATCAATATTAGATAAACAAAATACAGCAATAGCTAGAAGAAGTTGTGAAATCAAAAGCCAAGATCTTCGTAACCCAAGAATATCAAATAAAACTGGAATTTTTATTTTGTTTATAAAGGGTGACCACAAAAAATTAAATGCTACAACTAAGCCACCCAAAGATAGCAGCCCAATGTCAGATAAATCAAGTCCCTCAACCCGAAGCCATCTTGATAAAGCAGCACCAGTAACAAAGTATGGTAATGAAGCTGATATTCCAAAAAAAACAAAATTGAGTGGGAACTTTTTAAACATCAGCAACCCTCTCCCAATCGAAATTTTCTCCGGGATCAAATTTTCTTCCTGGCGCTACATCTGAATGGCCAACTATATTGGTAATGCTGTAGACGCTTTTGAGCTCTTTCATGATTTTGCTTAATTCTGTGTATTGTTTTTCTGTAAAAATATCATCAATGCAGCCTTCAAGCTCGATCCCAATTGAAAAATCATTACAATTTTTTCTGCCATCATAGGATGATTCACCCGCATGCCAAGCACACTTATCAAACGCAACAAATTGAGTTACAGTACCATCTCTTTTAATCAGCAGATGCGATGAAACTTTTAGATTTTCAAGAGATTTGAAGGAATCATGTTTGAAGTAATCAATTTTATTTAAGAATAAGTCTTCAATGTTTGAGCTGCCATACTCCCCTTCAGGTAGACTAATACAATGAATCACCACTAAATCGATACTATTTTTCCTCTCCGAAAAATTGGGTGAAGGCAACTGTGTGGCCTTATCTAAATAATGGTCAACGATCTTCATCTAAATAATTTTAACTTATGGAGGCCTATAATTCAGTTAATCAGAAATTAGATCAGATAAAGACTTTGCTGTCGATGTGCCTAAAGTCCAACCCAATATTCCATGGCCTGAGTTGTAATAGATATTTTTTCTTTTTGATGCTTGCACAATAGGCATCATATTTGGTGTCATAGGCCTAAGTCCGGTCCATGGTAAATAGTTTTCTGTGCTTATTTTTGGGAAAACATTATTGACCCATTTCAGAAGTGGCTTGACTCTATTCTCTCTTATATCTTTGTTATATCCATCCAGCTCTACTGTACCAGCAACTCTCAGACGGTTTCCAAGCCTTGAACATACAAGCTTATTTGATTCGTCTTTAAGTGAAACAAAGGGGGCAGCTTTCTGAGATTCCTCGTCTAAATCTATTGTGATGGAGTATCCTTTTGCTGGATAAATTCTAAAGTTGTCACCAAATTTTTTTTTGAATTGCTCTGTTGTCACCCCAGCGCTTATGACTACCTTATCAAATGTATGTTCATAATTTTCTGTAACTAAAATGGGTTTATCTTGTCCTGAAATATCCTGTACTGGTTGGCCATATTTAAAGATGACACTGTATTTATTCTTCAACACTTTGCCTAGCTCCACACAATATTTATGAATATCTCCAGTGGCATCAGATTTTGTATAAATACCACCAACTATTGATTTATTGTTTGCTAGTGCTGGTTCAAGCTCAACGATTTCTTCAAACGAAAGCCTATCCCACTCCACTCCGATAGATTCAATCCACTCTTTCTTTGTATGCATTTTTTCTAATTCGGTTTCTGATTCAAAGTATTGCAGAATCCCTTTCTGTAAGAAATCGAATTCAAGATTTTCCTCTTCTATTATTTTTAAATAAAGTTCTCTAGACTTTAAGGCCATAGAAAATATTTTTTCTGAATTTTTTTTGTAATCACCGCTTAAGCTGGCAAAAAAGAATTCACCAAGCCACATATATTTCGAAAATGTTCCTGACAAGTCTGAAAAATCTGGAAATGGTCTAATATAAAGAGGTGCATCAGATTTAAACATTGATTTTAAACCTCTAGAAACAATTTCTAAATTATTCCATGTCTCAGAATTGCAAGCACTTATTTGAGCACCATTAGAAAAACTTGTTGCCATCCCTGCATATTTTTCGTTTTCGAAAACAGTTACTTTATGACCTTTTTTTGCAAGGAAATATGCGGCATTTATCCCCGTAACACCTGCTCCAATTACCGCTATTTCGCTCAATCAATTAACTCCCTTGGAAGCTTAAAGGTAATATCCTCTTCACTTCCAGCTATGTTCCTTACTGAAGAGAAGTTTAAATTTTTTAGAAATTTAATTAAATCTTGAACAATATATTCTGGTGCAGAAGCACCTGCTGTAATACCAATACTTTTCACATCATCAAGCAAGCTTGTATCGAGATCCTCTGGGTTATCAATGAGACACGATCTAGTGCCACAGTTTTCTGCTAATTCCATCAACCTATTAGAATTTGAACTACTTTTTGAACCTATAACAATTACAAACTCTGATTCTAGAGCCAATTGCTTTACTGCATCCTGTCTATTCTGGGTTGCATAACAAATATCATCAGCACTAGGACCAATTATATTTGGATATACTTTCTTCAATTTTGCAATAATTTCTTTTGTTTCATCTACCGATAAAGTCGTTTGTGTAACGTAGGCAAGGTTATCTCTGTTCACTTCTAGTTTTTCAATATCCTCTACTGTCTCAACAAGATAGATATTAGTCAGGGAATCTTTTGGATGTCTACCAAGTGTGCCTATAACTTCGGGGTGCCCTTTGTGTCCAATTAATACAATATCGCGACCTTTTTTTGCATGTTTTTGCACTTCCAAATGCACCTTAGTAACCAAAGGACAAGTCGCGTCAAAATATTTAAACTTTCGTAATTTTGCGGAATCCTCTACTTCAGACGAAACACCATGTGCGCTAAATATTGCAATTGAGTTATCGGGAATTTCATGGACTTCTTTTACAAAAGTCACTCCCTTTGATTCTAAATGCTTAACAACATTTTTGTTATGTACTACGTGATGCCGAACAAATACAGGCTCATTAAATTTCTCCAGTGATTTTTCAACTATCTCAATAGCTCTATCAACACCAGCACAAAAGCCTCTCGGGTTGGCTAGAATAATCTCTTTATTCATATTTTTTTTGTTTGCTAAACATTTTATAAGCAAACAATATCGCTCCCAAAGTAATGAATAGATCTGCAAAGTTAAATATAAAGAAGGAAAAATCACCCACTCTAAGATGAAGGAAATCTGTCACTGCCCCAAAAAAAAGCCTTTCAATATAGTTTCCAACTCCTCCAGCCAATATTAAAGTAAGTGAAAATTTTTGTAGGTGATTTTGAGATTTTTTTATTTCAAAAAAAATAAATACCAATGCCGCGGCAATAAATAAAGAAAGGATAATCTTTCCTATCCCTTCTAGATCACTTAAAAAGCTTAGAGCTATTCCAGTATTTTTCACAAGCAATAAATCAAGAATTGGTAACAGTGTCATTGAGTCATTAAGGTTGTTTGAAACGAAGTATTTTGAGCCCAGATCAAAGAACAATACAAAGCTAAATAAGTAAATATATTTCAATTTAAAAGAAGCCTCTATCTTCGCCATCGCCATTTATATTATTCTCGCATCTCGAGCAAATATTCCTCTCACTAAGCTCATCAACTTTGTGCCAACATCTTGCACACTTCTGACCATTGGATTTGGTTATCTTGATTTCTTCCTCTTTTCCTATATTTAATTCGCATGATGATGCAATGAAAAGTTTATGAATTTCTTCTTTAAATTCTTTTAAATCCTCAAAGTCATGTTTGTTTAATGTGATTTCAATATTGGCATCAAGAGCATTCTTCAGTTCGCCGTTTTGTCTTTCACTCTCAATGGCTTGATAAACTCTAGTTCTAAGTGCAAGCAGCTTGGTTAACTTTTTCTCCTCAAGTTCATTTAGATGCAAAACACCCTCATCCCATTCAGCAAGAAAGATTTCATGCCCTTTCCCTGGATTCATTTCCTCTGAAAACTCATATGCCGTAAACGAAAGTATTGGGCTAATGCTTTTTACTAATACAGTTAGTATTTTATCTAAGGCATACTGTGCAGACTTTCTGCCAAGAGAGTCTGCTTTCATTGTATAAAGCCTATCTTTGATTACATCTAAATAAAGTCCTCCAAGATCGTTAACACAAAAATTTAAAACCTTAGATATAACTAAATGAAAGTTATACTCTTCGTAATGCTGCGCTACATCTTTTTGCAAATGATTGACTTTAACTATCATAGCTTTATCTAAAAATAAAAGGTCTTCTGAATTAAATTCTTTACCAAAGTCATAGAGATTAGAAATCATAAAACGCAATGTATTTCTAATTCTTCTAAAACCATCAATAGATCTGCTAAAAATATCTTTTGAAAAACTCATCTCTCCTCGAAAATCAGTGGAAGCTATCCAGAACCTTAGAATATCGGCTCCCGATTCGCCTATTATCTCTTGTGGTGAAACCACATTGCCAAGGGACTTAGACATCTTTCTACCATCTTCGTCTACAACAAAACCATGAGTAAGTACTGATTTATATGGCGCCATTCCCTTCATCGCGATTGAAGTTAGCAAGGATGATTGGAACCAGCCCCTATGCTGGTCACTCCCTTCAAGATACAAGTCTGATTGGACATTGGAGCCAAAACTTTTATCCATTACACAAAAATGGGTAACACCAGAATCAAACCATACATCAAAAATATCTTTGGATTTTTCATGATCATTTGAAATACCTTCTAATTCCAGATTGCTCCATGAATCTATCCCCTTTTCTCTAATTGCAGATGCAGCTAAGTTAAATATCTCACTTTGATTACTGTGTAGTTCTCCAGAATCTTTTTCATAAACCAATGTTATTGGAATCCCCCAATCTCTTTGTCTTGAAATGCACCAGTCTGGCCTGTCTTTTAGCATAATCTCCATTCTTTCTTTGCCCCATGATGGTATAAAATCTATTTCGGATACTGCCTTCATTGTGCCATCAAGAAGGCCTGATTTTGTCATTGAAATAAACCATTGGGGTGTTGCCATAAATATAAGCGGAGTTTTATGTCTCCAGCAATGCGGATAACTGTGATTGTAATCCGCTAAATTTACTAAAGAACTGAGCTCTTTCAGCTTATCAATCACAAGATTTTCAACTTTTCTTACATGCACTCCTGCAAAAAATTCTATTTCTTCTTTGAAACAACCATTCATTGATATGGGATTAAAAGGCTCAATATTATTTTCTTGGCACACATTAAAATCATCAACACCATGAGCCGGAGCAGTATGCACAAAACCAGTTCCTGTTTCGGTAGTTACATGTTCACCACTCAAAACTGCAACCTCTTTCTTGAATATTGGATGAACTACGGTCGTGCCGCTAAATACTGATCCAACTAAATTAGGCACTAGAATTTTTATTTTTTTCTCTGACCAGCGCTCACTACATTGATCAACAAGTTCTCTTGCTACCACTAATTTTTCATCATCTACCTCAAGTATGGTGTAACTAATTTTCTCGTTGAGGCAGACTGCTTGATTTCCAGGAATTGTCCAAGGCGTTGTAGTCCATATGACCAAACTTAACTTTTCACCGAGATCTTTTGATATGTTTTTCTGAATTCTCTCAATACTTGATTGAGAGAAACTAAATTTTACATCAATTGAGTTTGAGGTTTTATCAATGTACTCAACCTCTGCTTCTGCTAAAGCAGATGAACATTCCAAGCACCAATGCACAGGCTTAAAACCTTTTTCAACATGACCATTATGATAAATTCTTGAGAATGCATCGACTGCATCTGCTTCAAAGCTCTCATCTAGACTTGCATACCTATTGTTCCATTCTCCCAGCACCCCCAATCTAATAAAATCTAATTTTTGTAACTCAATTTGTTGGCCAGCATATTCTCGACATAAAGATCTAAATTCCTCCTGAGAGATTGTTTTCTTTTTGCTTCCAATTTTTTTTTCAACCTGTAGCTCAATGGGCAATCCATGACAATCCCAGCCAGGAATGTAAGGTGCATCAAACCCAGACAAAGTTTTAGATTTAATGACAACATCCTTGAGCACCTTATTAACAGCATGACCTAGATGAATTTGTCCATTTGCATATGGAGGTCCATCATGTAAGTGGAATGTCTTTCTTCCCTTTCTTGAAGCTCTAATTTTTTTATATAAGCCTCTTGATTCCCACGTTTTTAAAATCTCTGGTTCTCTCTGATTCAAACCAGCTTTCATAGGGATATTGGTATAAGGTAGATTTAACTTAAGGTCAGGTTTATCACTCATTATTAGAAATTAGATTTTTGGCATCCTCAATATCTTTTGCAATTTGTCGTTTTAGATCATCAATTGATTCAAATTTGATTTGATCTCTAATTTTACATAAAAAAACTACTCTAAGTACTTCATCATAAAGATTTCCTTTGAAATCAAATATGTTTACCTCCAATGATTGCCGATAATCATTGAATGTTGGTTTTGGGCCAAAGTTCGCTATTGCAAAGTATTCTTTATCGTTAAACCCTACCTTGCAGAGAAAAACCCCACTAAAGCAAAAATTATAATTATCGATTTCTATGTTTGCTGTTGGGGTCTGAATTCTTCTTCCGATCTGATTACCAGATAACACTTTTCCTGTGATTGTGTAATCTCTGCCTAACAAATCGCCTGCACTAGCAAAAGCTCCCTCATGCAATACTTCTCTAACCCATGAGCTGCTTATTCTTTTGTTATTTAAACTAACATCTTTCAAAGCAATAAATTCAATACTGTATTTTTTACAAAGTTTTTGAAGAAGTTCTGTATCGCCTTCCCTATCTTTGCCAAACCTAAAATCCTCGCCAACCATCAAGATTTTTGTGTCTTTTAAAAGATATTCATTAAAAAAATCTTCAGGTGAGAGTTTCCTAAATCTTTCATCAAATTTAATTTCTACAACCTTCTCAATTCCCATGCTGTTAAGAACATCTATTTTGTCTTTAGTTGATAGAATTCGCTTCTTGCTGTGCTTAAAAAATTCAAATGGGTAAGGATTAAAAGTAACTACCCTTGTTTTAAATCCTTGGTTTTTTGCAATACTTTTTAAATCATTAAGCAGTTTTTGATGTCCCAAATGGATGCCATCAAAGTTGCCAATTGTTGTTACGAATCTAGCCATATAAGTAATATGTGTTTGAAATTAATATTGCAATTAGAATGATAAATGCAATTGCCAACAGCACAGCGCCCTTATTAAAAAACTTATTCAAGCTTAGCCATGCAACAGAAACAGTAAACACAAAAATACTGCTTATGCTAGTTGCAAGTGCTATTCCAACATGTTCTAGCTCAAATATATAAACAAAAACGTAATTGAAAATGATATTTAATAGCAATGAAAAAACGCCAAGCCAAAGCACAAGTTTTGTCTTTGCAACAGCGAAATAAATGCTATTGAAAAACTTATTTGACATCAGAAAGGGCAGACCAAATGCATAAGCAAGTAAGCTAGAAGACGTTTGGAGAGTATCAGAAGATAAAAATTCTCCTCTTTGAAACAACATTTGAATAATAGATTCTGAAAGAAAATAAAGCCCTAAAAATGCACCAAAACCAATAAGCGAGACTGATGCAAAACCTGTCATAGTGCTTTTCAAAAGCTCCTTGGATTTATTGTCCTTAAATAGTTCTGTGATATTTGGCAGTGAAACCAAAGCTATTGCTACACCAAACATACCAAGAGGGAGTTGAATTATTCTCTCTGAAAGGTACAGCCAAGTTGGACTTCCGGTCACTAAAAAAGATGCGAAAACTGTATCTACTAGTATATTTATTTGATATATGCCTGCTGCAAAGATAGCAGGCAAGAGCCTGTTAAAAAAGGTCTTTAGCAAGCTAGCATCAAAACTAAAATCAAAAGTTGGTAGATAGCCGAGCTTAGCGGTATATAAAACATTTAGTATCAACTGCAGAGCACCAGCAATCAAAATAGAAGTACCAATGACTCCTAAAGTTAAGTTTGAAAAAGATAAGGCAAATAGTATAAGTGTAATGTTGAATATAATTGGGGTTGCTGCCACAACCTGAAAGTATTTCTTTGAATTTTGAATCGCACCAAAAAAAGCTACTAATGAGATAAGCAAGATATATGGAAAAATTAGTCGTAAGAAATTAGTTGAGTTATTCAGCGTACCTAAATCTGCAAGATAACCTGGCGCAAATAAAGTTACAAAGAAAGAGGGAAATAGTTCTACAAATAAAACAAAGACAGCAAGAATACATACTAATAAAGTAAAGACCTGATTCAAAAATCTGGTTTGATGTTGATTTGCCTCAATAATGCTTGGAACCAAAGATTGAGACATTGCTCCCTCACCAAAAAAACTCCTAAAAACGTTTGGTATTCTAAAAATTACTACAAAAATATCGTGGATAGCGCTTGCTCCCAGATTTGAAGAAAGAACTAAATCACGAAGATATCCAAATATTCTTGAAATAAATGTAAAAAAAGAAAAACCTAATGAGGATTTCCAGAACTTAGATATATTCAATTGTTTTTCTCTTTATCAAAGTCGATCGATATAGAATTCACACAATACCTCAAACCTGTTTTTTCTTTTGGACCATCTTCAAAAACATGTCCTAGATGACCATCACAAGATGCACATAAGATTTCAGTTCTTGGTCGACCAAAAATCGAATTATCTTCCTTATACTTTATGGCTTTTTCATTGGCTGCTTCAAAAAAACTTGGCCACCCACACCCAGCATCATATTTGGAATCTGATCTAAAAAGCTCAGCATCACAGTTTTTACATTTATAGATTCCGTCTTCAAAAAAACTATCAAATTTTCCAGTGAATGGACGCTCAGTACCTTTGTCCTTAAGCACAAATAGTTCCTCTGGTGTAAGGTTCTCATTAATTTTTTTCATCTTGTTAATTCTAACTTGTTTTAATGTTGAGTTGGCTCAAGAATTTTTCAAATTTTCTATCAAAGTTTTTACTAAGATCTGCTTGGTTGTAACCAATTCTATTATTGTAGCTGTCTCTTTTTATTTTAAAATCTTCTGGTGAAAAGCAGTCCTTTTTTGGATTATAAATATCTAGAAATAAAGAGATTGGTAACCCATATTTAGCAATATCATCTTCTACTAATTGCTTAGAAAAACCCAAAACTCTCGTTAAAGAAAGGGTTTTTTGTTCCTTTTGTTTTATATTTAAAAATCTCAATACATTTTGATATGCCATATGGGTCATTTCAAACCTGGCTGATTGAGAGTGTCCTGCGATATGTGGGGTGCAGAGATAAGCAGAATTATGAAAATTTGTATTTATATTAGGTTCATTTTCAAATACATCGGAAATTATACGCACCTTGTTTTGCCTGATAAAATCTTTTTCTTTTACCACTCCCCCTCTAGAAGAATTAATAATAAAGCTACTGTCACCCATTCTTTCTAAAAAATTGGAATCTACCAAATTGTAGGTTGGATGTTCTCCATTTTGGATTAGAGGAACATGAAGAGAAATTAATTTGTATTGATCCAAGAGATCTAAGTTACCTATTGTCGAAAAACTAAAGGGATCATATGCATCAACAGAATAACCAAAATTCTTTAGAAACGAATAAACTCTAGAGCCAATATTTCCATGTCCTATTATCAAAAATTTATCTTCTGGGGTAATAAGCTTATCTTTTAGCAGAAGAGCAAGGCTCGAAAAAACATACTCAGCAACAGCAGGAGCATTTGCACCAGTTGAAAAAGCGTACTCTATTCCTTTTTGCTTTAGATGATCTTTATCTATATGGTCTTCGCCTGTTGATACTGAGCAAATTAACTTCACGTTAGCTGGAATATCTCTATTGTGTGTTTTGTATGTTGATCTAATGACTACTATGGCATCTTCATAGATGGAAGAAATATCAAAATCTTGATCTTTAAAGTAAGAAATTGGAAGACCTAAAGATTCAAAAAAAACATCACTGTAGGGGATGTTCTGGTCAATATATAGAGTTACTTCTTTGGCCATAGCAATGATTTTAACCAGCTTAAAAAAGAATTTTCATTTGTCATGCCTTTTTCAATTGTTAGCAAATCTTCCAAATAGGTCGAGGATTCCTTAAATAAGCTTTCTCTGGTAATAAATTCCTGCTCATTAAGTTCTTTAATAAACCTAGCTGGGTTGCCTGCATAAACTGAGTTTGGTGGAATCTCTCCAGCAACAACTGAACCTGCACCAATAATCGAGTTGTTTCCTATTTTTGAGCCTTTCAAAATTAATGATCTTTCCCCAATCCAAACATTTTCCCCAATGCTTATCTCTTTGGGGCTCGCAACATAATCAGTTCTATCGTATATACCATGCCAATCGGAGTCTGTGATAGTAACATCACTGGCAATCATGGTTGACTTGCCTATAGTGATCTTCTTTGCACATCTAATATTTATACCTGGTGACATCAAAACATAACTTCCTATATGGAGCTCTCCATTTAATTTATCGGTTTGCCAGGTTGATAGATCAATCTTCTTATCAGACGCACAAATAATAGTTACAAAATCTTCTAAATGAATATTAGATCCAAAAATACGTAGGTGCTGTGGCTTTAAAATCATCACACTCTTACCAAAGTTTGTGAACTTAGGTTTTAAAAAATGGTGGATATAAAAAGCACTAAATGAATTAAATAATTGTTTTAGCCAGAAGGGTCTTTGCTCTTTATTAATGATCTGCTCCTAAATAAATTATAAGCTAGAATACAACTAGCATGATTGACCTTAATGTAGCAAATTTTTACCAAGAAGCTAAAAGATTTTTAGCTATTGGTGTCCCTATTTTAGGGACACAAATAGTCATGTATGGGCTAACAACAACAGACTACATCATGGCTGGCTACTACAGTTCAGATGATTTAGCTGGCTTGGGTTTAGCTGCATCAATTTTTAACCCTCTTTATTTTCTTACAGCTGGTGTCATGTTTGGTATTAACCCCATTGTTGCACAGCTTTATGGTCAAAAAAGTTTTGAAGAAATTAAGCTAAAAACAAGAAGGTTTATTTGGGTTGCCTTGTTTATAGGATTTTTATTTTTTTTAGCGTTAAGCAATGCATATTTAATTTTCAACTTCATTGAAGCTGAACAGCACATAAAGCAAATTGCAATTGATTATCTAAAGATTATTTCCTTCGGCGCTATACCAATGACAATCTATCAAGCATTACGGGGTTACAGTGAAGGCATTACTGAAACTAAAACTGTTTTTTTGATAAGTTTGGCAATTTTTCTCTTAAACATTCCTTTTAATTATCTCTTTATCTTTTACTTTGACTTAGGTGGTGTGGGTTGTGGTTACGCAACTACAGTGCTGGTAGTCATAGGGTTGATATGTTTTTGGTTGATTACTCTCTTCTCAGACAGGTATAAAGAAACACGACTTTACGGCAAATTTATCAATCCTGAAATAAGTAGTTCAATAGAGTTATTTAAGATTGGTGTCCCCATAAGCTTTGGGGTTTTTGTGGAACTAAGCATGTTCAGTGGAGCAGCTTTGATAATTTCTTTTTTTGGCGCAACTGCTTTGGCTGGACATACCATAGCCTTGAATTTAGTGGGTTTGCTTTTCATGCTTCCTTTATCACTGGGTCTAGCTTCTGCTATTAGAGTTGGCAACCTCATTGGCGAAAAGAATTATACACAGGCCAACTATGCTACAAATTTTTCATTAAAAATATCTCTTCTAGTTGCTTCTTTAAACATGTTAATAATTCTAGTTTTTGGCTCATATCTTATATCGATTTATACAGACAATTCTCAAGTCGCAATGATGGCTTTAGTTCTGTTGTATTATGCAATAATTTTTCAAATTCCAGATGCAGTAGGTTTTTCTGCAGTAGGTTCGTTGAGGGGCCACAAAGACACATTTGGCCCAATGGTTAATCTGGTAATCTCATACTGGGTTTTTGCTTTGCCATTAGGTGTTTATTTTGCTTTTGGGGATGGAAAATATGTACCAAACCAAGCTGAGGGCATGTGGACAGGAATGATTATTGGTATCGTTGTTAGTATGATCCTGAATCTAAGAAGATTGAAAACAAAGAAAAATAAACTAAAGGAGCTCTTTTAACTTAGAGCCAATAAGATTTAAATCTGTTACAACACCTACACCTGCTGACTCCAATGCTTTAAATTTGTCTTGAGCTGTTCCTTTACCACCTGAAATAATAGCTCCAGCATGGCCCATTCGCTTACCTTTAGGTGCAGTCACTCCTGCAATATAAGATACAACTGGTTTAGTGACATTGCTCTTAATATATTCAGCTGCCTCTTCTTCTGCAGTACCACCAATCTCTCCTACCATGACTATTGAATCTGTTTGCTGATCTTCTTCAAACATTCTCAAGCAGTCAATAAATGAAGTTCCATTTATAGGGTCGCCTCCTATGCCTATGCAAGTACTTTGACCAAGCCCTACATCAGTCGTTTGCTTTACAGCCTCATAAGTTAAAGTCCCAGATCTTGAAACAATTCCTACAGAACCTCTTTGGTGTATAGATGCTGGCATAATCCCAAGTTTTGCCTCACCTGGGGTAATTACTCCTGGACAATTTGGGCCAACCAGTCTTACTTCAGGGTGCTGTTTGAGCACATTTGTAACTTCAATCATGTCAATTACTGGCACACCCTCTGTGATACAAATTATTAAACTAATCCCAGCTTCTGCAGCCTCAATAATTGCTGCTTTAGTGAACTTAGCTGGAACAAAAATTACACTTGTATCGGCATATGTTTGTGTGCATGCCTCTTTGACTGAACTGAATACCGGTTTTTCAAGATGAGTCATGCCACCTTTGCCTGGAGTAACTCCTCCTACAACATTGGTGCCATATTCAATGCATTGCTCAGCATGCATGGTTGCTTGCGACCCAGTGAACCCTTGAAAAATTGCTTTAGTTTCTTTATTGATTAAGACACTCATCTAACTAGCTCCACTATTCTCTGAGCGGCTAGCTGAAGTGAGTCTTCACCAATAACATTCAAGCCTGATTGATTTAATAATTCTTTGCCATAGTCGGATTGGTTGCCTTGCAACCTAACAACTATTGGTACATCCACGCTCCTTTCTTTTATTGCATCAATAATACCCTGAGCAATCAGATCACAGCGCACAATTCCTCCAAAGATGTTAACTAAAATACCTTTAACATTCTTATCTGAAAGAATCAGCTGAAAAGCTGTTGAAACTCTTTCTTTTGTTGCTGTGCCACCAACATCAAGAAAATTTGCAGGCTCACCATCGTATAATTTTATGGTATCCATTGTTCCCATCGCCAATCCTGCCCCATTTACCATGCAACCAATATTGCCATCAAGGGCAACATAACTTAAATCACTTTGCTTGGCTTCGTATTCTCTTTGATCTTCTTGCGAGGCATCCCTTAAGGCTGTTAAGTCCTCTTGACGGTAAAGTGCATTCTCATCAATATTTATTTTTGCATCTAAGCAATGCAAATGTCCTTTGTCTGTAATAACAAGGGGGTTTATTTCCAACAAACTAAGATCTTTGTCTTTAAACAACCGACAACAGCTATCAATTATTTCATTAAATTCTTTGCTTTGAGATTCATTTAATGAGAGCTGTTTTGCAATATGAGTAACTTTATCTTCTGAAATTTTAAAATCTGTATTTAACTGAGCTTTTAATATTTTCTCAGGATTTGTTTCAGCTACTTCTTCAATATTCATTCCTCCTGCTTCAGACACTATCATCGAAATGGATTTTGACCCTCTATCGACGACAAGACTCATATAAAGCTCTTTATTTATATTTGTTAATTCTTCGAGTGAAATTACGTTAACAGGAAGACCTTCATTGTCGGTTTGAATGGTCACAATATTTTTCCCAAGCCATTGATCGACAAAAACTTTTACGTCTTCAATTGTGCTGCATAATTTGACCCCGCCAACCTTGCCCCTGCCACCGGTATGAGCTTGAACTTTAGCAACACAACCATCAAAGAAGTTTATTTGATTGAGTGCATCCTCAATGTTTTCTTTATTAGCTATTAAACTTCTTTTAGATACAGGCATGCCATATTTTTCAAATAGCTCTTTAGCTTGATATTCGTGTAAATTCATTAATTACCAATATGAATTGCTTGCTTGTTTACTGCGAGTGCAGCCTCATGCAAAGCCTCAGAAACAGTTGGATGACTAAACATGGTTAAACCAAAATCTTCTGAACTAGCAGAAAACTCCATACCGATCAAACCTTGTTGCAATATTTCCGCAGCACCGTTCCCAAAAATTTGAATTCCTAAAACTTCATCCGTATCTTTATCTGCAAGCACTTTTACTAATCCTGCTGAATCGCCAGCTGCTAATGCCCTGCCACTAGCTGCAAATGGAAAATTCCCTTTCTTGAATTCTACGCCATCACTTTTTAAATCTTCCTCTGTTCTACCTACCCATGCAATCTCAGGGTGCGTATAAATTACTGAAGGCACTAAGTTATAATTAACTTCCATTTTTTTTCCTGCAATTCTTTCAGCCGCCATGACACCCTCTTCCATAGCTTTATGGGCCAACATTGGTCCTCTTACAATGTCACCAACTGCATAGACATTCCGCAATGATGTTTGGCAATAATCATCAACAGTTATGAATCCTCTCTCATCTAATTCCAGGCCGCAATCTTTGGCTAATAAGTCTTCTGTGAATGGTCTTCTGCCAACAGCAACTATGACTTTGTCGAAGGACTTTTTCTGTAATTTGCCTTCAATTTCAACTTCTAAAGAAACTCCACTTCTTGATGTTTTTGAACCTTTTACAAAACAACCTAGGTTGATATTAAGGTTTTGATTCTTAAATTCTCTTTCAATTACCTTCACCACGTCTCGATCAAGCATTGGGAGCAGGTTCTTTTCAGCTTCAAATATTTCAACTTTAGAACCAAGTCTTGACCAAACACTTCCTAATTCAAGGCCAATTACTCCTGCACCTATGATTGCTAGGCTCTTGGGCACTTCTTCGAGTTCAAGAGCACCAGAACTTCCAATTACACTTGTCCCGTTCCAAGGCACACTAGGTATATTTATTGGACGAGAGCCAGCAGCAAGAATTATATTCTTAGCAGTATAAGTATTTTTTTTGCCTTTATTGTCAGTGACTTCTACAGTTGTTGGATTTACCAGCTTTCCTTTCCCATGAATGGAAGTAACTTTATTGTGTGAAAAAAGATGTGAAACGCCCCCTGTAAGTTTTTTTACAATAGCATTTTTTCTATCCATCATTTTTGAAATATCTAGTTTAGGTTTACCTGTTGAGATGCCATGCTCAGCTAAGCCATCTTTTAATTGATAGAACTTGTATGATGAATCAAGAAGTGATTTTGATGGAATGCATCCAACGTTTAAGCAAGTGCCTCCAAGTTTTACCTTTTCATCTTTGGTAGAATCAAATTCTATACATCCTGTATTTAATCCTAATTGAGAGGATTTAATTGCAGCTACATAGCCTCCCGGACCACCTCCAATCACCAATACATCAAAATCCATCTATACTCCTAACATCATAGACTCTGGAGATTCCAGAGATTCTTTAATTTTTACAAGGAATGATACTGCATCTTTCCCATCTAGCAACCTATGATCGTAAGTTAGTGCCAAATACATCATAGGCCTAATCTGAATCTCGCCATTTACTACAACCGGCCTATCTTGAATTTTATGCATGCCCAAAATTGCAGATTGAGGTGGATTAAGAATTGGGGTTGAAAGAAGAGATCCAAAAACGCCACCGTTTGATATTGTAAAAGTTCCACCTGTCATTTCCTCAATCGAAAGCTTCCCCTCTCTAGCTTTAGTAGAGTGCTCAACAAGAGATAATTCAATTTCAGCAATTGAGAGATCCTGAACATCTCTAATTACTGGTACAACAAGGCCTCTGTCTGTTGAAACTGCTACGCCTATGTCTTGGTATCCATGGTATAGAATATCCTCGCCGTCGATAGAAGCGTTAACTATTGGCATTTCTTGTAGTGCAATTGAGGATGCTTTCATAAACATGCCCATAAATCCAAGCTTTACTCCGAATTTCTGTTCAAATACATCTTTATATTTTGCTCTTAAATTCTTAACTTCAAATAAATCAACCTCATTGAAAGTAGTTAAAGATGCTGTCTGGGCCTGTGATTCAAGCAACCTATTAGCAACTACTGATCTTAGTCTTGTCATTGGAACTCTTTCTGACCTTGGTGTACTGAAAGCATCATCTTGAGTAATAGCTTTTTGAGGTTTTTTATCTGGTGCCTTTAGAATATCTGCCTTGGTAACTACACCTTTTTTAGATGTAGTTTTAATGTTCTCTATTGATAAATCTTTTTCATTAAGTAGTTTTTTTGCCGCTGGCCCCATTCTAAAACCCTTAGATAGAGGTTCCTCTGAAATAGATTTTGATTTTGCCTGATCTTTTTTATTAGATGATATGCTTGTTTTAATATTTTCTTTTGGAGCAGGTTTTAGAGCTGAAGTCTTAGTTCCTTTGGTAAAGTTCCCTATTACCTCTGAGCTTTTAATTGTTGTTCCTTCAGGAATTAAAATCTTTTCAATAGTTCCGTCAGATGGAGCAGTTACTTCAATTACAACCTTATCAGTTTCAATCTCTGCAAGAACATCGTCTTGTTTAAATGTTTCACCTTCTTTTTTGACCCAGTTTGATAAAGTTCCTTCGAAAACTGACTCTGGAAAGATTGGAGATTTAATATCTTCGGCCATGGTCTATATTCTATTACTGTAAAGCTTTCCTAACTATCTCTTTTTGTCGTTTTTGATGGTATTTTTGATATCCGCCTGCTGGGGCTGCCGATGGATTTCTTGCAATACAGCTCAGTTTGTATCCTTTTTTTGTTTCATTAAGAACTTTTTCTATCCTATGGCGTATCATCAACCAGGCGCCCATATTCTCTGGCTCCTCTTGAACCCAGTAAAAATCTTTACATTTTATTTTTTTGGTGCAGGCGATAAGCTCAGATTCAGGAAAAGGATAAAGTTGCTCAACCCTTATTAGCTGGATATCTTCAATTTTTTTCTCTTTTATTTCAGTTAAGATATCAAAATAAACCTTACCTGAGCACAAAATAACTTTTCTTGGTTGCTTGTTTGTTTCATCGACAATTATATTTTTGAATGTGCCATTGGTTAAATCAGCCAATTCTGAGGTTGCTTGAGGATTTCTCAGTAAACTTTTTGGAGTCAAGACGACCAGTGGTTTTCTCTGTGGGTTTACAGTTTGACGTCTAAGCAAATGAAATATTTGTGACGGCAATGTGGGAACGCAGACTTGGATATTATCATACGCGCATTGCTGTAAAAACCTTTCCAATCGACAGCTACTATGTTCAGGGCCTTGACCCTCATACCCATGAGGTAGAAACATAGTTAATCCTGAAAGTCTTCCCCATTTTGTTTCAGCACTGACAATGAACTGATCAATAACTACTTGGGCAACGTTAGCAAAATCCCCAAACTGAGCTTCCCAAATTACTAGGCCTTCTGGCCATGTTGAGGAGTAGCCATACTCAAATCCAAGAACAGCCTCCTCAGATAATAAAGAGTCAAATATTTCAAATTTTTTATTCCCTTTATTTAGTCGTGATATGGGAACAAAACCTTCACCAGAGATTTGATCCTTAACAACTAAGTGCCTATGGGAAAATGTTCCTCTTCTAGCATCTTGGCCTGTTATTCTCACTGGGTAACCATCCTGCAGTAAAGTCGCGTATGCAACCATTTCTGCAAAACCCCAATTTATTCTCATCTCTCCTTTTGCCATCAAAGTTCTATCTTGGTAGAGCTTTTCAACTTGTTTTTGCATTTGCAAACTTTCAGGGATTTCTAAGCAAAATTTAAATGACTTTTTAAGCTGTGTCATATCAACAGCTGTTGGGTAGTTTTTTTTCTTATCTGGTTTTAGGTATGGGGTCCAGTCAAAATACATTGATCGGTCAGGGTCTGAAGCCATCGATAATGCTACCAGTTCTCCTTTTTCCATATCTGCTCTATAGTTTGATTTGAAGTTTTCAAATTGTTCAATATCTATTGTGTTATTTGAAATTAACTTTTCAGAATAAAGTTCAGTAACCGCCTTTTTTGATTTGATTTTGCTATACATTAAAGGTTGAGTAGCAAACGGCTCATCGCTTTCATTGTGACCTCTTCTTCTGTAGCAAACAAAATCAATAATAATATCTCGTTTAAAAGTATCTCTAAATTCAACAGCTAGTTTTGCTGCAGTAACACAAGCTTCTGGATCATCGCCGTTGACATGCAATATTGGGGCTTCAATCATTTTACCAACGTCGGTGCAATATTCAGTTGACCTTGCATCCTTTTTCAAACTAGTGGTAAACCCAATTTGATTATTCACAACAATGTGCACTGTTCCTCCAACTCCAAAAGCTCTAGTTTGTGACAGTTGAAGAATCTCCATTACTACACCCTGCCCAGCAAAAGACGCATCACCATGCATTAAGATTGGAACAACTTTTTTCTTCTTCTCATCTTGTCTTCTGTCTTGTCGAGCTTTAACTGAACCAAGAATTACAGGATTTACAATCTCTAAATGAGATGGGTTTGAACCAAGTGAGAGGTGTACTTCGCCACCACTTGTTAGAACATTGGAGGAAAATCCTAAGTGATATTTTACATCTCCTGTTCTGGCATCATGCGCCTCTAGTTCCTCGGCAAACTCTGAAAATAGCTCGCTAGGCTTCTTACCCATTACATTTATTAAAACGTTCAGACGGCCTCTGTGAGACATGCCTAAACAAACTTCTTTTACCCCCTTAGAACCAAAATCTTCAATAAGTGTATCTAAGAGTGGAATTAAGGACTCTCCCCCCTCTAATCCAAACCTTTTGGCACCTGGATATTTAGAAGCTAGAAATTTTTCAAGACCTTCTGAATCAACAACACGCTTGAGAATTTGTTTTTTTTCATCGCTAGTAAAAGCGTATGGGTTTGCTTTTCCCTCAATTTTATCTAGGAACCATCTACGAATCTTGCTATCGACAATATGCATGAATTCGTAACCAATATTTGAAGTATAGGTTTGCTCAATTGAGGTCTTGATTTCACTTAGTGTCATTGTTTTTCCATCTTGAAAATTTGAAAGAGCAAATGATGTTTCTAGATCAACTTCAGATAAGTTATGAAATGAAAGATTTAGGTCTGAGAAATTTTTTTCTTTTCTTAGGTGAAGAGGGTCAATTTTTGCAACCTGATGACCTCTTCTTCTAAATGCATTGATTAAATTTTGTACTTCCGAACTTTTTGGTGACTCAAGAACAGTTTTCTCTTCATTGCTGCTTTTTCTGCTGAGTCGGATATTCTTAAATCGGTCTTGAATAGCTTGATGATTTCTCTCTTCTACATTTGTATGGATGGAATCAAAGTAATTTTTCCAATCACTGTCTATTTCATTAGGGTCTAAAAGGTATTTTTGGTAGAGATCTTCGAGGTAATTTGAGTTACCTCCATATTTGAAGCTGTCTAGGATTTTCTCCTCAATTGATTTTGACACTATCCTATTTTTCTTAGCTCCTTCTTAATCTCATTGATCGCTTTGGATGGATTCAGCCCTTTAGGACAAACAGATGTGCAATTCATAATTCCATGGCATCGATAAACACTAAAGGCATCATTTAACTTTTTTAGTCTTTGTGCTTTTTGCTTATCTCTAGTATCAGCAATAAATCTATAAGCTTGTAGTAAAGCTGCAGGACCTACGAATTTTTCAGGGTTCCACCAAAAAGATGGACAGCTTGTTGAACAACATGCGCACAGCACACATTCATATAAACCATCCAGCATATCTCTCTCTTTTGGGCTTTGTAGTCTTTCATGGCCAGTTGTAACCTCTTCATCATTATCTAAGAACGGCTTTACCTTTTCATACTGATCATAGAAAGGTTTCATATCAACGATAAGATCCTTAATGACTGGAAGCCCTGGCAATGGTCGCACTTCAAGTTTGTTCCCTATTGCAACATCGCTAACCGCTGTTATGCATGCCAAACCATTTTGTCCGTTCATATTTACACCATCAGAGCCACATACTCCCTGAGCACATGACCTCCTAAAAGTCACTGTTGAATCTTGCTCTTGAGCTTTTCTGATAGCATCAATTACCATCATGTTTCCAGAATTATTCATTTCAATAACATAATCAGACATATAAGGCCTTTGATCTTTCTCTGGATCAAATCTATATAAACTTAAATGCAACTCTTTCATCAATATACTCTTGCTTTTGGCTTAAAACTTTCCACTTGTTGAGGTTTAAAATTTACTTCTCTTCTCTTAACTTCATTATTATTTGAAAAGAATAATGAATGGCACAACCAATTGTGATCGTCCCTCTCAGGAAAATCTTCCCTTGCGTGAGCACCTCTGCTTTCCTCTCGAGCTAATGCTGAAAAAGCAGTAGCTTTAGCAATATCAAGCATATTTAAGTATTCTAATGCTTCAACCCTTTCAGAATTAAATTGATTTGATTTATCTCTCAGATGGAGTTTTTTAGTTTTCTGAGTTACTTCGTTAAGTTTATTTATACCTTTTTCCATGAGTTCTCTATTTCGATAAACTCCAAAGTAACTTTGCATTATGTTCTGCATTTCTGCTTTTAAATCAAAAACATTTTCACCATCTTTGGTTTCATTTAATTTAGATATTATTTCAAGAGAGTTTTCCACTTCACTCTTTGGTAAGTTTTGACGGCCTGCACCTTTATATTTCTCATTAATATGTCTCCCTGCTGCTCTGCCAAAGACAACTAAATCAAGCAAGGAATTTCCACCAAGGCGATTGGCTCCATGGACTGAAACGTTTGCAGCCTCTCCAATAGAATATAAGCCATCTATGATCTTATCAACACCATTTTGGTCCTGAGTAAGAACTTGTCCATGAATATTTGTTGGTATGCCTCCCATCATATAGTGACAGGTTGGAACAACGGGAATTGCCTCATTAATAGGGTCTACATTAGCAAAAGTCATTGATATCTCTCTAATTTCTGGCAGTTTACGTTTAATAGCTTCTTCACCAAGATGATCAATTTTCAACAAGACATGATCTTTTTTAGGTCCGCAACCTCTTCCTGCTAAAATTTCTTGCACAATACACCTTGAAACAACATCCCTAGAGGCAAGATCTTTTGCTTTTGGTGCATATGTAGGCATAAATCTTTCACCTTCTGAATTAATTAAATAGCCCCCTTCACCTCTGCAGCCTTCGGTCATTAATGATCCATTCCCATACAGCCCTGTAGGGTGAAACTGCCACATTTCCATATCTTGAAGTGGTAAGTCATTTCTTAAAACCATACCAAGGCCATCTCCGGTACAAATAAGGGAGGTGGTATTTTGCTCGTAAACTTGCCCAGCTCCTCCAGTTGCTAACACAACTGCGTTACACTTTATTATTGACAACTCCCCAGTCTCCATATCGAAGCAACTCACGCCACCAACTGATCCTTCTGTATTTTTAATTAAATTTACTGCAAACCATTCGTTAAAAAATTCCGTTCCTGCCTTTAAGTTTGCTTGGTATAGCGTATGAAGTAGTGCATGGCCTGTTCTATCAGCTGCTGCACAGGTTCTTGCTGCCTGTCCACCTTCACCAAATTCCTTGGACTGGCCTCCAAATGGCCTTTGATATATTCTGCCATTTTCAAATCTTGAGAATGGAAGACCCATATGCTCCAACTCAAAAACTGCATCTGGACCCTCTGAACACATATACTCAATTGCATTCTGGTCACCGATATAATCGGAACCTTTAACGGTATCAAACATATGCCATCTCCAGTCGTCATCAGGATCTGCACTTGCTATTGCACAGGTAATCCCCCCTTGAGCAGCAACAGTATGAGATCTTGTGGGAAATACCTTTGAAACTACGGCTACACTCAATCCTGATTTAGAAATTTCGAGGGAGGCACGTAAGCCTGAACCTCCGCCACCAACAATGACAACATCAAAGTTTTTCTCTGAAATATTTTGTCCATTTAAATCCATCTTTACACCAAATAATTAAATACAAATACATAGGTAGTAACAAAAACCACCATTGCAACAAACACTCTAAAAATAATTCTAAAAATCAAGGAAAATTCCGATAATGTGCTCGAAACAAAACCAATCGTCCTTTTTGATAGATAGTCATCTTCAACAGCTTTTAGACCTACAATGCCATGAAAAAACATAGAAAATAAAAACAATGTAGAAAAGATCTTAAAACTTATGTCATCAATATCGCTTGACCAAATAGCTGCCGAAATATTATAAGGTTTAACGAAAAAGCTTATGGCCACATAAAGCACGAAAGATAAAATTACTACTGCGCTTAATCTTTGAAGGTACCAAAAAAGTGTGCCCACCTACCAAACCTCCATCACTGCAAAAAAAGAAAATATTGCTGTAAGCAGAAATACTATTAGTGCAGACAGTCTTGCTTCAGCCAGCTCGTGCCCATATTCTGAAAAATCAATTAACATATGTCTTAAACCTGCAAAAATATGGTAAATCAGAGCTATTAAAGAAATAGAAATTAAAAATTTAACTTCGAAATTAAATAAAGATGCATTCCATCTGCCGTTATCAATAAGATAACCACTTAAAAATAAAAACACAAAGGTTGGCACTCCTACGAAAAAGTTGATTATGCCAGAAATTCTATGAGAAATTGATGATATAGCAGGGATAGGTAGTCTTATTAAAAAAAGGTTGATGAATGTAGGCCGCCTGCTCATTTCTTGCTTGGTATTATAAATAAGATCAAGATAATTATCTTTATTTTACAACCAAATATGTGTGTTTTTAGGCAAGCTTAGCTAGAAATTTTTTTAAGTTTTGATTCACTTCTTCTGGAGCTTCTTCCTGGGTCCAGTGCCCCACATTCTCAAGAACCTCTAACATTCTTAGGTCTTCGTAGTTTTGGCTCAAGACCTGATTAAAAAGTTCTTTGATATCAATGGTTGCGAGTGACCCAAAACTTCCTTTACTTGCAGCGCCTGAAAGGAAAAAATTCACTGGGTCATGCTCTCCTGTTATGAAAGCTGCTGGCTGAGTGATTTTTTTTGGACCAAACTCTTGCAGCTCTTTAAAGTCAATATCTTGCGCTCTATAGCGATTTAATGGTCCTCTCATTCCACTAATCGTAAACTCATCTATTAGTACATCAATATCATTACGACTAATCCAACTTGGGTACTTAGAAAATTTAGGCAAACCTTCTAGGTATCCCGAATTTTTATTTTTTTGATATTTTGGATTGTCTTTGTTCTTATCTAAAAATAACATACCTCTGGAGTCATTTGAAAAATAGCAAAGCTCAAATGTTTTAAGTAAATCTTTCTCAAGTTCTTTCTCAGCTAAACCTTCCTTCAGAAAATAAAGCTGATAGAAGTATTTGTCTTTGTAAATTTGTTTCCATAGATCTAGGGAGGATTGTGCTCCTACTGGTAAATAAGGAACGGATAAACCAACAACTGCATCAACCATATTCGGGTACTTGATTGCAGAGGTCCAGGCAATCGGTCCACCCCAATCGTGACCAATTAATATTGCACTTTGATGTCCCAAACCTGTGATTACCGCCTCAATATCTGATGCTAGCTTGCAGATTGAGTATTCTTCGATTGCATGTGGTTTAGAGGATTTCCCATATCCTCTTACGCTTATTGCTGCTACTTGGTATCCCAACTTTTCAAGGAATGGAATCTGATGCCTCCAACTGTACCAGCTTTCTGGCCAACCATGGATAAGCACGATAAGAGGACCTTCACCGTAAATTTCAGTAAAAATATTAATATCATTATTGCTAATAATTTTCTGTGGCATTATTTAAATGGGTTTTTTGAACTTAGAAACTTAAGTCTGAGAATAAGGCCTGGCAAAGCTAGCTCTTTGGTAAGTTTGTTCAAAATATATTTTTTGTATGAACCCTCCAAACGATCCAATGAATTGCCATGAATAATAAAGGTATGAGGGTTTTTACTGCCCTGGTGGATGTATCGTAGTTTTGGTTTGAATTTTCCTTTAAATGGAACAGATTTATCTTCAATTGCTTGTCGTAAAATTTTGTTTAACTTATTCGTAGAAACTCTTTCATCAATATTGCGGATAGTTCTGAAAATTTGATCAAATAAATTTCGCATACCTCTTTTCTCTTTTGCTGAAATAAACACAATAGGAAATTCTTTAGTTGCCGGATCTTCAAAAAGCTGTTTAAGGATTGATTTTTTTTGGTCTGGTTTGAGAAGATCAGCTTTATTCACTGCGATAATGATTGCTTTACCAATATCTTTTGCCTTTGAAAGCAATGTAAAGTCCTGATCACTCAGCATATCCTTGGGGTCGAGAAGGAATAAGCATAAATCAGATTTTTCCAATGCATCAAAAGATTTAATTACAGAATATTTCTCTTCCTTTTCAATGACTTTGCTTTTTCTTCTAACTCCAGCAGTATCATAAAATAGATAATTCTTTCCCCTAAAGTTAACTTCAACATCGATAGAATCAACAGTTGTTCCTGGAGTGTCAGAAACAATCAACCTATCAGAATCAATTAGGGAATTAATGGTCGAAGATTTGCCAACATTTGGTTTGCCAATGATAGTAATTTTCGCTTCTTCCTCAAATTTCTTATCAGTGTTTTGTGAAAACCTCTTAAAAATTTCATTTCTAAGTTCGGTAATAAATTTGTTATGTGCAGCACTTACCGAATAAATATCTTTGAAGCCAAGCTTGGCAAAGTCATCGGTGGCATCATTTTTCTTAACATCGATTTTATTAATAACTAATATTATTTCTTTGCCACTTTTCCTTAAGATCGATGCAATTTCATTGTCATATGGCGATAAACCAAATTTATTATCAACAACAAAGATAATTAAATCAGAGCTATTAATTGCTTCATGAGCTTGGTAAAGAATAAGGTCTTCAAATTGATCTTCCTCAGAGGAGAAAAAACCACCAGTATCTATTAGGTCTAAGCTTATTCCATCCTTATCTATAGTTGATATTTTTCTATCCCTAGTAAGACCCTCATAATCAGATACGATTGCCTTATTGGAACCAATAAGTCTATTAAATATTGACGATTTGCCGACGTTGGTTCTGCCGACAAGTGTGACTGTTTTCCTCATTAAAAGATTTTGTAAACTTTAAGTTTACCAGCTTGGTCTTGGACTGCTAATGTATTTGAAACTACCTCTATTTGCTTAACCTTATCAAGATTAGTTCGTTTTACTCCAAGGGTTTCTCCAGACTCAGCACTGACTGAATGAAGGAATCCATCAAGATCGCCAAAGTAAAGTTTGTTGTTGTAGAGCACTAAAGATGATAGGTCTCTATATTTATATTGGTCATTGATCCATCTCTCGGTACCGTTTATTGCATCATAAGCAATAATTTCATCATCGCTTGATATGCCAATTACCAGGTCTCGAAATAATACCAATGGCTCTGAGGTTGAAAAATTGACAGAGAAAAGCTTGTCTCCCGTTCTAATGTCAAATCTTGTTAGTGAACCATTGAAGTTCGCAACGTAAATACTTTCTTGAAATGCTACTGCTGAGGTATCTGAATCCATTAGCTTTTCAAGCTCTGTTGTTCCCTTAAGGACAGAAATAGGCTTTTCCCATAATTGGATACCATCTAATGATCTAATAGCAGCAAGCCTTCCGTTGGAAAAACTTGCAAAAACTAAACCTTCGTAAAAATATGGCACTGCAGTACCTCTAATTGAAAGCAATGGTGCTTGTGCTGATTTTGTCCAAATAATTTCGCCATCCCTTAAATTAAAAGCATATAAAACATCTGAAGAAGTTTGAGCAAATATGAATCTCGATGTTATTAGAACTTTTGAGATAACTAAATCTTTAAGATCTTGTTGCCAACGTAGTGCATTTGTATTCAAGTCATAGGCATAAATAGTTCCATCGGAATCTGAGTAAACTAATGTGTTATAACCAACAGTTACACCCGATACAATTTCATTACCTTCCAGAGCTATAGAATTTAAAAGGGTGCCGTTTTCAATATCATATTCTTCAGCTGCATTGTTTTTAATTTTATAAATACTGCCAGCAGAAGCTTGAAATTGGTGATTTTTAGCATATCTGTTGCCTGAGTTACCAAAGTTAATTAATGGGCGAGAATTGGACTTCCTCCAAACTTCATCTAAAAAGTTGGGGTAACTCAAATCTAGTTTTGTTGGAGCTCTTGGATCCACTTCAACAAAGCCAAGTGTTTGACAACCCAATAAAACTAACGCAGAAATTATAGGAAGTAATTTATTCATCGAATGGCTTCTTAAGTTCAATTAAATTTTTTTGAGTTTCATTTAAATCTGAATCTAGTGCTTTGTCGTACCATTGATTAGCAAGCTCATTTTCGCCAAATGATTTGTAAAAATCTCCGCCCAGCTCATAAAAACGTGGGGATTTTAAATTAGTTTGTTCCAAAAATAACTTTCCATCATCGTATCTATCAAGCTCAATTTGTAGTCTTACTATATTTTCAGCGTACTGCTCTTTGAGGACATTTTTTGTTGCATTAGCAATACTGCTAGATTTTAATTGCTTATTAATATCAAGATAAATTTCTAAAGCAAGTTCAAAGCTTTCTTCGTCCAAAGCTTTTTTTGCTAATACGGATTTAGTAATTAATTCATAGCCAAAATTTTGGTATTCAAGATCCAGTCTTTTAAATAAATCCTCAGCTGTTTCAGCCTCATTGCTGAATTCCTCGTTTATCTCAACAAACTGAAGGAACTCCTCTTGGTTTTTTTGATCATTCAAGTAATTTACTAAGGATAAAACCCCAAACAGTAGAACTACACCTGACACAGAGTAGATAAAGGTTCTGCTTTTAACAAAATTTATAAGATTTTCTATCAACTAAATTTCTCCAATAATTCTTTCTCAGTCACACCCTGATCCTCAGCTGCGTTGCTTAAAGACTTTAACTTGAATACACCTGAGTTAAGTTCTTCTTGGCCGATTATGATAACAAATTTAAAGCCGAAAGAATCAGCTTTTTTAAGTTGCTTATTTAAATTTGCGTTACCTAGATAGGTTTCAACATTTAAAGTTGGATTGTTAGATCTTAGTTTGAAACCCAGTTTTTGTGCATATACTTTAGACTTACTGTCTAAGCTTCCTAAAAATATGCCAGAATTATCTGAATTGGTTTCTACAATTTCAGCAAGCCTGTCTACTCCCAACGCAAAACCAGTAGCTGGAATTTTATTTCCACCCAAATCCGCAATTAGATTGTCGTATCTTCCGCCACCCAAAATAGCATTTTGTGCGCCCAGATTGTTATTGGTAAATTCAAACACTAACCCCGTGTAGTAGTCTAAGCCCCTAACAAGATTTGGGTTTACTTTATAACCAATTTCCAAAGAATCTAAAAGTGACTTAATATCCTCAAATTTTGTGTTTTGCTCTTCAGTAAAAAAATCGGATATTGGTCTAGAATCTTTTATAATGTCTTTTATCTTCTCGTCCTTAGAATCTAGAGCTCTTATTGGATTTCTTAAAAGCCTAAAGTAAAGCTTTTCTTCAATTTGATCTTTATATTTTTGAAGATAATCCCTTAAATAGTCTCTAAAGTTTTCGATGCATTCTATGTCTCCGATAAAATTAACCTCAAGTTCTGATGGAATACTAAGTTGCTCTAAAACAATTTTTGCAACCTGCAAAATTTCAACGTCAGCATTGATGCTTTCATCGCCAATTAACTCAATTCCAGCTTGAATGAATTGTCTTTTTCTTCCTTTCTGAGGTCGCTCATAACGGAACATAGGACCAATATAGAAATATTTTTTTATCTCTAAATCATCAAGGCCATTAGTAATTAGTCCCCTTACTAAACCCGCTGTTCCTTCAGGTCTTAGGCACAGATTTTCTCCTTTTCTATCTTGAAGTTCATACATCTCCTTTTGAATAATGTCTGATGTATCTCCTACCGATCTCTCAAATAGTGACTTGTTTTCAAGTATTGGAGTACGAAATTCTTTAAAGTTAAAGCTTCTAAAAACCTTTTCGCAAGTTTTCTCAACAAATGAAATTGTCTGAACCTCTTGTCCATATAAATCTGGCATACCTCTTATTGTTTTTAACTCTTTCATTGCGCTACTATTGTATTACTTTTTTCTTCTGCAATTTTTAAAACCTCTTTAATTAATGATTTTTCTAAATCAACTGTGTTGACCTTATAGGCAGGCTTTCCCTTGATATAGATTAAATGTTTTGGAGAAGCACCAGTTACCCCAACATCTGCCACCTTTGATTCTCCTGGACCATTAACATAACAACCAATCACTGCCAAAGTCACTTCTTGTTTAATTTCTGACAACCTTTGCTCTAAATTATTTACGGTATTAATTACCTGAAAGTTTTGTCTTGAGCAGCTTGGACAAGCAATAATTTTTACACCTCTGGATCTAAGGTTTAATGATTTTAGCATTTCCCACCCTACTCCTACTTCGTCTACAGGGTCTGAAGCCAAAGAAACTCTAATGGTGTCGCCAATTCCATCCATGAGCAAAGCTCCTAAACCAATGGATGATCTTACAGTACCTGATTTTAGAGAACCTGATTCTGTAATCCCAAGGTGAAGCGGTTGATCAATTAAGGCAGATATCTTCCTGTAACTATCAACTGTCATATAAATATCAGATGATTTAATGCTCAATTTAAAGTTATCGAAGTTGTGCTTATTTAAGATTTCAACATGCCTCATTGCTGACTCAACAAGAGCATCAGAACTTGGTTCTCCATATTTTACCTGAAGATCTTTTTCTAAAGAACCAGCATTCACTCCAATTCTAATTGGAATATTTTTATCTTTTGCAGAAAGTATGACCTCTCTTATCTTTTTTTCGGTACCAATATTGCCCGGATTAATTCTTACGCAGTCTGCTCCAAGTTCGAGTGCTTTCAATGCAATCTTGTAGTCAAAATGTATATCGGTTACGAGAGGAATTGATGTATTCTCTTTTATTGTTTTAAATGAATCTGCAGCTGCTTCAGTTGGTAATGATACTCGTACGATATCTGCTCCTGCCTCCTGTAATTGATTAATCTGGTTTATAGTTTGGCTGGCATCTTCGGTATTGGTGTTTGTCATTGATTGGACAGTGATAGGGGCATCTCCGCCTACTGGCACATCGCCAATCCAAATTTTTTTGGTCTTTTTTCTGATTGCTTTATTTTCTAACAAATCACTTACTAGTTTACAAAGATTTCATCTTCATTAAAGAAATAAGAAATTTCTCTGGCAGCACTTTCAGGGGAATCTGATCCGTGAACGGCATTTGCATCAATAGATTCTGCAAAGTCTGCTCTGATTGTTCCTGGTTCTGCTTCTTGAGGGTTTGTTGCTCCCATTAATTCTCTGTTTTTTGCAATTGCATTTGGTCCACACAATACTTGCACAACTACTGGGCCAGAAGTCATGTATTTAACTAAATTATCATAGAAAGGCTTGCCCTCATGCTCTGCATAAAAACCGCCTGCTTTTGCCTTATCAAGCTGAACTAGTTTAGCTGCTACAACTCTTAGTCCAGCTGACTCAAATCGATCGATGATTTTCCCAATGACATTTTTTTCGGTTGCATCAGGTTTAATTATTGATAATGTTTTTTCCATTCTTACTCCTTTTCGTTAATCCAGTTTTGTTGTATGGATTCTAAAATCTTTTCATTGCATTTTTCCGGATCATCCTCGAAACCATCCAATTGTAAAACTAGCGCTCTTAAATCAACAAAGTTAATCCATTGTGGATCAATATCTGGATGAAGCTCAACTAGCTCAATTGCAATATCAAGAGTATCAATCCATTTAAGCATGCTATGTTAACTCAGAAACTTGGTTAATTGTATATTTAGGAAGCTCTATGACTGTTACCTTACCCTTAGGAACAACTTGACAACTTAGCCTTGAAGTCGCTTCAAGTCCCCATGCTTTATCCAATAAATCTTCCTCCGTATCGCTTGCAGGATCCAATGAGTTAAACCCATCCCTCACAACTACATGACAAGTAGTACAAGCACAGGATTTTTCACAAGCATGTTCAATTTTAATGCCATTTCTTAAACAAGCATCCAAAACTGTTTCTCCTTCCTGGGCTTCAATTGTTAAGCCCTCAGGACATATCACCTCATGAGGAAGTATTTTGATCTTTTTCATTGGAGACTGTAAAACTTTCGCCACATCCGCATACCGCACTTGCATTAGGATTTAGAAATTTTACTCCTTGGTTAAGGCCTTCAATAGTATAGTCAACTTGGCAGCCCTCTAAAATATCTAGCGAATCGTATGGAATAAAAAAATCTAGTTCATCAACTTTAAGATGATGATCTGACTTATTACCTTTACTGACAAAGTTAAAGTAGTAGGAAAACCCATTACAGCCTGTTTTCTTTACGCCCAGTCTTATTTTATTCTCTTTACCTTGGGAAGCCACTTTATGTTTAAAGTGTGCGATTGCTATCGTCGTAAAATTTAATATCTTAGGCAGGTGTTTTTTTGGATTCATAATCCTCAATGGCTTTTTTGATGCTATCTTCTGCTAAAACACTGCAATGAATCTTGATGGGCGGCAATTCAAGAACTTTTGCGATATCTTTGTCTTTAATTTGTTTGGCTTCTGCTAAGGTCTTTCCTTTTAGCATCTCAATCATTTGTTGGCTTGATGCAATTGCCGAACCACATCCATAGGTTTTAAATTTACAGTCAGTAATTAGCCCATCATCACTTACTTCTATTTGAAGACGCATCACATCTCCACAGGCAGGTGCGCCTACCATACCAGTACCAACATTCTTTGAGCTTGCATCCAGTCTCCCCACACTGTGCGCAGCTGGATTATTTAAGGTGTCCTCAAATTTTTTTATTACTTTTCTTGAATACGCCATATCTAATTAATGGGGTGCCCACTCTACTTTTTCAAGATCCACTCCATCCTTGAACATGTCCCAAAGAGGTGATAGCTCTCTTAATTGCTCAACAGCTTTTTTTGCTATCTCAGCTACGGTTTTAACCTCTTCTTCAGTTGTGAATCTGCCGAATGAAAACCTGATAGAACTGTGTGCTAATTCATCTGGTCTCCCCAAGGCCCGTAAAACATATGAGGGCTCAAGACTGGCTGATGTGCATGCGGAACCTGAAGAGACTGCAACGTCCTTTAATGCCATTATTAGTGATTCCCCCTCTACATAAGCAAAACTTATATTGGTGATATTAGGAACTTTATTCTCATGTGAACCATTGAGGAATATTTCTTCGATTTCACTTAGCTCTTTCCAAAAATACTTAGCCAATTTGGCTATTCTTTCATTGTCTTGATCCATCTCTTCTGCTGCTAACTTGTATGCTTCACCCATTCCCACAATTTGATGAGTTGGAAGTGTGCCTGATCTAAACCCTCTTTCATGCCCTCCACCATGGATTAACGCTTCTAGCCTAACTCTTGGTTTTCTTGAAACATACAATGCTCCGACACCTTTGGGACCATAAGTCTTCCCGGCAGTTAGTGACATTAAATCAACATTCATTTCTTTTACATCTATTTTTAATTTCCCTGTGCTTTGTGCAGCATCGACATGAAAAATTATGCCTTTGGATCTAGCATATTCCCCGATTGACTTAATATCATTCACAGACCCAAGCTCATTATTAATATGCATTATTGAAATCAGGATAGTTGCATCCTTCACGGCATTCTTTATCGACTCCAGGCTCACTATCCCATTTTCATCAGGATCCAAATATGTAACCTCAAACCCCTCTCTTTCAAGCTGTCGGCATGGGTCAAGTACAGCTTTATGTTCAATCTTAGATGTGATTATGTGATTGCCTTTTGCTTTATAGAATCTAGCGGCTCCTTTAATGGCTAGATTATCAGATTCCGTTGCTCCAGAAGTCCAAACAATTTCTCTTGAGTCTGCATTTATCAACGAAGCAACTTGGTGTCTTGCCTTTTCAATTCCCTCTTCAGCTTTCCAACCAAAAATATGTGATCTTGAAGCAGCATTACCAAAGTGACCATCTGCAGTCAAATACTCCATCATTTTGTTGGCCACCCTCGGGTCTACCGGAGTTGTAGAGGCATAGTCGAAGTAAATTGCTTTGTCAGTTTTATTCATCATGTATTAATTATAGTCTAAAGTTGTGTTCTCAAGGAAAATTTTAGATTTCCATGCCTAATTTATGGGCTACGATCTGATAGGATTCAACAACATCACCAAGGTCTTTCCTGAATCTATCTTTATCAAGGCTCTCACCCGTGTCTTTATCCCAGATTCTGCAGCCATCAGGAGTAAACTCATCTCCTAAAAGCAATCCTTCAGAGGATCTTCCATATTCAACTTTATAGTCAACTAGTATGAGGTTTGCTTCATCAAAAAGACTGCATAAGACTTTATTGATTAAAAAAGTTTGTTTCTTCATGAAGTCTATCTCTTCTTGTGTACCCCAACCAAAAGCAATGATGTGGTTGTCATTGATTAATGGATCTCCTAGCTCATCGTCCTTTAGAAAAAACTCAAATAATGGATCATTGAATTTAATGCCTTCTTCAACTCCAAGTCTACGGCATAAAGATCCAGTAGCAATGTTTCTCACAACACACTCTACCGGCAGCATTTCAAGCTTGGTAACGAGACTTTCATTTGGGCTTATTTCTTCAACAAAGTGTGTTTCAACACCACTTTTTTGCAGGTGCTTCATAATAAATCCGTTAAATTTATTATTTATCTCTCCTTTGCCTTTTAGAGCTTCTGTTTTCTTTCCATCGAATGCTGAAGTGTCATCGCGATATTCCATTAAAAGCAAACCTTCGTCATCTGTTGAATACAATGATTTTGCTTTTCCCTGAGAAACAAGGTCTTTCTTTATCATGATAAATTCTCGTTAATTTTATCAACAAGCTCGTTAACACTTACTTGAGTATTCGACAATTTTTTAAATTCCAGCAATGTATTCTCACCTGATTGAGAGAAGACTAGCTCATAGTCGACCTCTGATTCAGAATCATCGGATCTAAAGAAATTAAAGAAACCTGAGTTGCTCTCCTCTAAATCAAGTTGTATGTATTTAAGCTCTCTATTCCTATCAGAAACAGTATATTTTGTTTTTTCCAGTGCTCTTGAAATAGCAGACCATGCTCTTTCATAACTTAATTTAAATTCAATACCAATTTCTTTTCTGATGTACACAATTCTAGCTTTCTTATTCAAATTCAAAGATTGAGCTGCTATTGAATTACCCTGATAGCCAGGAAGGTTATCGGAAATATATTTAGCCATATCTTCATAAAATGAAATTTCTTTTACTTGGTTAAGGTTGTCATAAAGATAAATCTCAGAGCTATTATTTTTGATGCCATGCTCAACTCTTACAACTAGCTCATTGTTGTCAGCAACTGATTGAGATCTAATAACTCCACTTTCTGGAACTTCCTCAATAAGGTTATATTCATTGCCAAGAAAATCTTTAACCAGTGGCCATGCTTTTGACGGCAAGGCTTCGGCGTAAATCCAGTATATTTCTCCCAATCTGCGTATTTCAACCTGTTCAGACCCTTCTGATGAAAAAATCTTTTTTGGCCTGGGCACTTCACCCTCTTTGAGAAGACTTTCACCTCTCTCTGGATAAGGGAAATCATTCGATGGCTCGTATGATATGTCATCAAGAACAATCAGACCATCCCCTTCGTTTACCAATCTTTCATTTTCATTGATTCTCTCAAGGGTACAATTTGCATTCTCACACTCTAAAGTGGCAAAATTATTCGATGCACAAGATGCTAGAAATAAGAAAATAAGTATTTTAAGCGATAACTTCATAAGCTAAATCAATTGTTTGTTTATACTCCTCAGATAATGGGTGAAGAGGTAATCTAAGATTATTCTTTACTAATCCCTTTTTTTCAAGCAGATATTTGCATGGACTAGGGCTTGCTTCAATAAATAAGAGCTCAAAAATCTTTAGATATTTCTCAACTGATTGATTTGCATTACTGAAATCTCCAGATAAACACATGTCACACAAATCCTTGATCTGCTTTGGTATTACATTTGCTGCAACCGATATAACGCCAACACCGCCCAATTCCATAAATTGAACGAAAGTTGGATCGTCTCCAGAAAACATTAAAAAATCTGAATTTTTGTTGAGCAAATTGCTTAATTCATCAAACCTTTCATTTGTTGCTACAGCTTCCTTAAGCCCAACTATATTCTCAATATCCATTAGTTGGTTAACTGTTGAGGGCAGTAAATCTACTCCAGTTCGCCCGGGCACATTGTATAAAAATATCTGTGCATCAGTCTTTGCTAATTCTTTATAGTGGAGAAAGAGACCTTTTTGTGATGGCCTGTTGTAATAAGGTGTAACAGCCAAGCAATCACCAATGCCATTTTTAAGAGCAATATCAATCAAACTTGTAGCATCTTTAGTAGATGAACTACCCACTCCAGCCATTAAGGGTAGAGTTGTTGCTTTTCTTGCAAATGAGAAAATTTGACCTCTTTCGACTGAAGATAAGGTTGCAGATTCTCCCGTGGTTCCAACTAAGACAATACCATCAGTACCCTGTTCTTCATGAAATTGAATTAGTTTGTTAAAACTTTGGTAATCCACTGCTCCATCGTCATGCATTGGGGTAACGATAGCTACTAAACTTCCTTTCATTTTTTTATCTACTATAATCTTAGAAATGAATGATAAAGCAAAAGCACCTAACTTTTTAGGAAATATAGAAGAAAACGAGCAAATTAGTCTGGAGGATTTTCGAGGCAAGTATTTAGTTATATATTTTTACCCTAAAGATAAAACCTCTGGATGCACTGTTGAAAGTCAAAATTTCAGAGACCTTTTTAAAGACTTCCAAAAACTAAATTGCGATATTATTGGTGTATCAAGAGATTCGCTTAAATCTCATAAAAGCTTTATCGAGAAAGAATCTCTCAATTTTCCACTCATTTCTGATCCAGAAGAAGAGATGTGTAATGCATACGGAGTTATGAAAGAAAAGTCCATGTATGGCAGAAAGTATATGGGTATTGAAAGAAGCACGTTTCTTATTGGTCCAGATGGAATGCTAATTAAAGAATGGAGAAATGTAAAAGTGCCAGGCCATGCTCAGGAAGTTTTTGAGCATCTACAGTCTGTAATTTAAGAGTCAATAAATTTCCAGTTATCCATCAAGGATTTTATAAAACTTGCCAAAGGTACTGAAAAGAATACTCCCCATATTCCAAACAAAGCGCCAAAAAAGAATACAGACATTAAGACTATAACTGCAGGCAATTTTACTACTTCTGATAAAAGAAATGGCAGAAAAATGTTACCGTCAACAAACTGAAGAACCGCAAAAGCAGCTAGAATGACTATCACCCAAGGATCTAGACCAAATTGTGCTAAAGATACAACTAGGATAGGTATTGTCATAAATATTGGTCCAAAAAACGGGATTAATTGGCTTAGTCCTAAAGTTATGCCAATCAGCATTGGGCTATTTAAACCAAGCAAATAAAACATTAAGCTTCCTGCAGCTGAAACGGCTAGCACTTCAATGAATTTACCTTTGAAATAATCTTGAAAGTAACCATTTGTTTCCGTCCATACTTTTGACAAAAACTTCTTTTTCTTGGGCATAAGTTTTGAAAAACCAGACGATAAGGTTTCTGTATCCCATAGCCAAAAAAATAGAAAGATTGGAACCATCATTGCCCCTATTAATAGATTTGCAGTGTCTTGAACCCTAGAGAAGCCAAATGAAATAGTGTCTGTTATGAAACCGGCAACATTTGAAAATAGGCTCTGCGCACTGTCCAATGAATCAATTGGTACATTAATGTTGCTAAGAAAATTATTGATTGGATCAATAAGAAATTGAAGACTTGGTATTTCCTGTAAATACCTTTGTGCTTCATTTATAAACATTGGAACAAAAATAAGAAAAAAACCAATCCCTACGAGCATTGAAACAAGAAATGTAACCACTACGCTCACACTTCTTGGAACCCCAATTTGCACTAAATATACAAATAGAGGCCTAAATAAAAAGGCTAACACAATACTCAGAAGTATTGGTGATGCAAGGTCACCAATTATCCAGAGTGTACCAAGACCTGCTGCCACTACCGCAATCAAAAAAATAAATTGCTGATTTTTAACAATAGAATTAATTTTCATTTTTTTATTGAATCTTTATATAAAATTCTTATCAAACAATTATAGTTAATACTAATGATTAAAAAAACAATTGCATCACTATCAATCTTGTTGTTTTTATGCCAAGTTCATGCTCAAGATAACTCAGTCGAGCTTCCGCTAATCGGCGATAGGCTAAGTGGTGCAGTGTCACAAAATGAAGAAGAAATTCTTGGAAGACAATTTCTCAGAGATTTAAAAAGGGAAACAAAGATTTTGTATGATCCCATTGTTCAAGAATGGACAGAGCTTTTTATCTACAAGATAGGCGAATCCAGCAAAGTTAATAAAAAAGCATTTGAATTATTGATAATCGAAGATAATAATCTTAATGCATTCGCTGCTCCTGGGGGAGTTATTGGCGTTAATGCAGGTCTATACAAGTATTCTGATAACGAAGCTCAGTTTGCTTCTGTAATCGCTCATGAGCTTGCTCATTTAAGTCAAAGACACTTCGCAAGACAAGTTCTAGAAAACAGCGATAGAAGTAATGCAAATATGGCAACTCTGCTAGCCTCAATAGTTGTTGCAGTTGCAACCAGAAGCCCAGCTGCTGTAATTGGAGGACAAGGAATTATTGCAACTCAGAGCTTAAGATATTCAAGACTTTACGAAACCGAAGCAGATAGAGAAGGTTTCGTAACGCTAGAGAAGGCTGGCTACAGAACAAAAGAAATGTCAGAAATGTTTAGGAATATGCAAGAGGTTAGAAGACTTTCAGGAGATAATGTTCCAGAATTTCTACTTACTCACCCAATTACAACAAGAAGAATCACCGAATCACGCGAGAGAGCAAGGCAAAGCGATGAATCAGGAATCATTGATACGCTTAACTTTAAACTGATAAAACAAAGAGTTAGATTTTTAATGACTGACAATCTCTCTATAAGAGCTCTTGAAAATGAAAAATACGATAGCGATGATGGCAAGTATTTTTCTGCATTACTTGAAAGGAAGAAGCTTAATTTTTCTAAATCAATTGAGATTCTGGAGGAGCTTGAAAAAAAATATCCTGACAATTTAATAATAAAGACAACTATCGCTGAGACTTATACAGAATCAGGCAATATTGGAAAAAGTAAAAGCTATACTCAAAACCTGCTCGAAATTTCTCTTGGTAACTATCCACTAAGCTACAACCTTGCCAATGCCCATATAATGGAAGATAACTTCTTAGCTGCAGAGCAAATCTTAGAGGATATAAAATTTTATAGGCCTGTTGATATTAATCTTTTGAAAGACCTAAGCGAAGTACAGCTTAAGAGCAATAATTTACTAGGCTACCATCTGACAAATAGTGAGTACCTGTTTTACTCTGCAAGATATGAGGAGGCTTTAAGAGATTTGCAAAGAGCACGAAGCATAGCCACTAACAATTTTAAAATTAGAGAGATAATTACCGAAAGAATACTGATTCTTCAATCCTATGTAAGGAATAGCAGAAATACATCAGGCTGAATGCTCAAAAAAGTCTAAAACCTGATCAAATACTTTCTCTCTACCTAGTTCATTAAAAATCTCATGTCGCATTCCTTCGTGCGAAATAAATTCCGACTCAAGACCTAAATCAATCAATAGATTGTGAATTTTCTCAGACTGCTTTCCATTAGCATTCACAGAATCTTGGCTTCCAGTTAGACATAGAAATCGGTTATTTTCATCTATTTTTTTAAAGCTTTTTTTCGACCATAAGTCACTAAAACCAATTTTTAAGTCTTGCCAAAGCTTTACCGTATTTGGAAAACCACACAAAGGATCTGCAACATAAGCATCAACGCTCTCTTCGTTAGTTGAAAGCCAGTCATGTGTGGTCCTATTAGGTTTAAATGCAGAATTGTGTTTAACAGTTGTAAGGTCCTCCATCTGTTTACTTATCCCTTTAGGACCCAGAGTCCTCATTTCTAAAGCTACTAGCAACCCATTTATAAAAAGCAATAATGGATTTATTGAGAATGTTGCACTAAGAACCACACCATCAAAAGTTAATCCTCTTTGTAATAAAGATATTGAAATAGCAGCACCAAGACTATGAGCAACAAGAAAATGTTTTTTTGCAGGATATTTTTTTCTTATGTATGAATTCATTTCAGCCAAATGATTCACAACATCGCTAAAGCCCTCTTCATCTCCAAAGTATCCTTTAGGATTCTGTTCGGAAACATTTAATCCATGACCAAGATGATCGTTACAAAAAACTATATAGCCTTTGCGATTTAAACGCTCAGCAAGCTCATGATACCTGCCATGATATTCACCTAAACCATGGGCAACTTGAACAGTCCCTTTTGGATTATTAACCTCGTCCCAACATGCAGCTTTAATCGTTCCCGAAGAGGTATCAAAGGATATTTCCTTCATTACTTAATTATTTTGGCAAAGTTTTCGAAACTTTCTCTTTCAGGGACAAAGGTATTGATTATATGCTCCTCATCTTTGTAGCCCATTGAGATACCGCACCATAAAATTTCATCATCACCGTAATTTAAATGTTTTTTTAGTGTCACAGGAAAGCCAGCCCAAGCTTCCTGAAGACAGGTATCCAAACCTTTGCCTTTTGCAGCTAAACATACGCTTTGAATAAAATGTCCTACGTGCCCCCATCCATTTGCACCTATGGCTTTTGGCACTGTAACAAACATCCCTACTGGAGCTCCAAAGAACTCATAATTCTTTCGGCCCTGAGCTACCCTTTTATCCATATCTTCTCTCTCAATTCCTAAAACACCATACATACCGAAGCCACAGGCTCTTTGTCTAGCTTTATACCAGTCTGGAATATCTGCTTTGTTTGGGTACACTTGGTATTCCTCTTTTTCAGGAGTGCCAGCATCAAACTTTTCAAGCACATCTTTGACTAAAGCGTCTTTGGCCTGCCCCATAACCACATATACCCTCCAAGGCTGTGAGTTAACTCCAGAAGGAGATTGTTTAGAAATTTCAATAATCTCTCTTACGAGAGTTTCCTCCACTGGCTTATCAAGATAAGCTCTTACGGAATGACGTGTTTTTATTGCTTCAATGACATCCATAATTAAAAAGAGTTATTTTTGGTACTTTTGATACCACTCGGATAAATAACCATAGGTTCTAAACCAATTGGTTGGCTTCTTTCTTCCTGTACCATGCCACTCCCCATTCATTCGAATAAGAACCGTATCAACTCCAGCCTCTTTAAGTGCAACATACATTTCTTCTGTTTGTGGCATTGGTGTTCTTATATCCAACACACCAGTCATAAATAAAGTAGGAGTATTTATGTATCCTGTCCTCATTATTGGAGATCTCTCAAGCCAATTTGTTGGATCTTCCCAGAAAGGAACATCAAACCATTCAAAGGTCCAGGCTGGAATATCAGTTGTACCAACCATTGAGATCCAGTTTGTTACAGGGCATAAAGAAGCTGCTGCTGCAAACCTATCATCGTGACCAACAACCCAAGCAGTTAGCACCCCTCCTCCACTACAACCTTGGACATACATTTTACTTTCATCAATAAACCCTAAGTTGGTGACATAATCTACACCAGATAGTAAATCTGATAGATCACCCATACCAGGATAATCATTATCGATGACGTTAGCAAACTCAGATCCATAACCAGTGCTTCCTCTTGGATTGGTATAAAGAACTACATAACCATCACTAGCAAATTGATGCCATAAATAATTAAACTGATATCTATACATTGCGTGTGGTCCACCATGTATGATTAGAATCAATGGGTATTTTTTACTTTTATCGAATCCTGGAGGCAAGATGTACCAACCTTGTACTGGTGTGCCATCAGGAGCTTTATAGTTTATCTCAACTGTTTCACCTAAATCGTATTGTCCTAGAACAACCTCATTGAAACTTGTAAGCTTATCTAATTTAGAGCCAGAAATAAAAGCCACCTCTGATGGTCTTTCATCATTAGCATATGCCCCATAAAGAATATTTCCGCTAACCGAAGATAAATTAAATTGTTCTTTAAAATTAGGAATAACTTCTGATATTTTTTTAGTTAAAACGTTAAGCTTTAAGGCTTTTGATGCTCCTCTGTCATCAATTGAGAAGGCGACCTCATTTTCATTTAGCCAGAATAACTCTCTTGGTGTTGCGCTTAAGTTTGAAGTCAAAGACCTAGCTTGAGATCTTCCATCTGTTAGGTAAACATCAAATGCAACTGAAGAATAATCGGTAGAGGGGTGGCCTAAAAAGACAATCTTTCCATTTTTAGAAGATTTTGGAGCAGTAAATACACCATTGTCAGGAGAAATTTTTTCAAGTCTCTTAGAATTAATGTCGAGCAAAAAGACTGAGGACTGTTTCCATGGTGTCTGCAAATCATTAAGAGAGCCATTGCCTTGAAAAAGCACAGTTGTTTCGTCATACCAGCTTAGACTTCCTTGGTAATCCATGCCCCAATCGTTAAGCTTTGCTGCTGAGCCGCCATCTGAACTTACTAAGTAAAGATGATCCTCACCACTTTCAAGCTCTCCTTGACCATCGGCACGCCAGTGCATAGTAGTGACAACTTTCGGCTTTTCAGTCCAATTGTATGATTCACCTTCCTTTTCTCCTGGAATCTCAACTTGCCAATCGTCATCGTACTCATTGAAAGATGCGAAAACAAAATGCTTGCCATCTTTTGACCAAGAAAAATCTGAAATATCCTGATCAAAATTTGTTATTTGTGTTTCAGCTTCACTGGCTAAGTACTTTATAAAAATTTGAGAGTTATCATTCTTGTCACTCTTGATAAATGCTACTTTTGTTCCATCAGGAGACCATTTTGCATTTGAGCCATCGGTAAAGTATCTCTTATTTTCTCCTTTTGAATTCATGACCCAGGTTTCTGTTACGAATGAGTCGTTAAACTTATCTATGTATCTTTTTGAAAATAAAATATCATCGCCACTTGGGCTAACTCTTGGATTTGAGATATTTTGAATGTCCCAATAACTTTCTGGAACAAGGTTTTTTGCTGCAAACTCTAATGAGAAGATTAATGTAAAAAATGTGATTATTTGTTTCATATTATTAACTCTGACTTTCCAGATTAGTCTATTTATATAAATAATTAAAGAATTACGTTTTGATATTTCTGTGGATAGCTCTAGTAAGAGGATATCGAAGAAATATCAAGGCTGGGACCAAGAATAACAAAAATATAAAGGGGCCCTGAAAAAATGCTAATTGTTCAAGCTGCAATATTGTTGGTTCACCATTATTACCACTGGGGAATGCTATAAGCCATAAAATAAACATAGAGATAAATTGCCCGAGGCCTGACATGCACTTTGCGCAAAATGATGTAACTGCGCTAACAGAACCATCATTTCTTACATCAGTATTTTGAGATATCTGATCAACAATATCTGGGACCATACTCTCCCTAGCCATAAGGCTGACATAGGAGAAAGTGCTTGTAAAAAAGACGCATACGCCTATATAAAATATCAAATAATCTGAACCCTTTACTGGGGCAAGGTTAAAGAGATACCCTAAATAGGGTAAAGATAAAAATGAACCAATAACAAAAAGACTTACAACAACCAATACGTGCTTCTCAATTTTTCTAATTATTCTTGGAGTTAAATACCAACCAGCTAATGCTGCAAGAAAATATATGAATATAAATCGTTGAATCTGGTTAGGAGTCAGTTGCCAAAACTCAATTTGAGTCAAAAAAGTTAAACTATTAGCCAACCCCCAACCCGCCTGAATAAGAATAGACCCCACAAGAAAGATTAACAGGCTTTTGTTTGTAAGAACTTTTTTTAGGTCTAAAAATATTTGATTCAACTTTTTGAACTGAAATTTGTTCTCTTCGGCAACTGTCTTGAGATTAGGGATAATCTTTAGAGTACCAACAATTGAAAAAAGCCCCATTAACACCATCATAATGCCCCCAATTATCCCCACATTAAGCCACTCAAGAGGGTCATTGTTTGATCTTAATAATGGTGACATTATTGGAAGAATTAAAAATGAGTGGCTTAAAGCAATAAGTGCTTGGAACCCCTCACGCAATGACATGATATCGCTTTTCTCTTCGTAACTATTTGGCAATTCAATTGCCAAAGCTCTATGAGGAATATCAAATAAAGTTACACAGAATCTTGTAAGAGAAGAAAAGAATAATAGCCAAAGAAAAATTAGGATTTCACTCTCTACCCATACATTAATGGGAAAAAACAACATTAAATATGAAACAAGAACTGGCAACAGAGAGATCATCATCAAATAATGTCTTCTGCCATACTTTGTTTTTAATCTATCGGATATGCTGCCAATCAAAGGATCTGTAAAGGCATCAAGAACCAAAGCTAAAAAGAGCGCAAGTCCAGTATATATTGGATTCAAACCAACAACAGTTAAATAAAAAAAACCTAAATAAAAAACAAAAAAATCAGTTTTAACTGCATTTACACCGCCTCCGAGGCCATAAAAACATTTTTGAAAAAAAGAAAGCTTAGCCATTGTTCTTTAAAAATTCCTTTATCCTTTTTTGGCTATTTTCTCTTAACTGCCCCCAAAAAAGTTGGTAGTCCCAAATGTGAAGATCTCTATTGCCAGTTATATCTCGCTTAAGGATTCTTTCAATCGATGATCCTTTGCTTTCTAGCAAGCCATCATCTCTCAATCTAATATCTATATTTTGATCGGCAGCAAATTTAATTTCTGTGATCTTGGGTGAAGTTCTATTTACAGCACTAAAATTAAAATACACGCTCTTCCCAGTAACTCTCGGCATGATAAAGCTATCTTTTGGTACTACAGACCAGTCTTGGCTTCTACCCCAAGAAACTGGATTAGTGCTAGCAAGATCATTTATTTCATCTAATGCATAACTTTCGCCATTAAACTTCCAATATTTCAACCTCTTTTTTATTCCGCCCAACGAAAGACTAGATGCCCCGACTCCAACAGTGCAGAATTGAATAATACATCCAGTTTCAATAGGAAAGTCTGAAGCTTTGTAGTGGTTATCAATTAATAATTTTTTTTCTAATGGATAACCTATAAGGTAGGCTGCAATCATCCTTGATTTAAAAATATTCTTGAAAGCTTTCTCAGAAATAAGTCTTTGACAGTGCAATGATCCTTGACTGTGAGATGCCAAAATAAATGGCTTGTCTTGGTTAAAGTTTTTTAAGTAGTAGTCAAATGCATTTTTAATGTCTTCGTAAGCTAAATTGAGTGCCTTTAAGCTATTATCAGCTTGGTTGGTTGCAATTGCAGCATAAGTTGCTTGTCTATAGTGAGGGGCATAAATATTACAACCAGAACTGTATGCAGAGGCTTGGGTTGCAAGCGTTAGGTCAACCCTGTCGTATGCTGAGTTCTCTAAATCAAGCGGCGCATTCCATTCTTTTAAGTAAAAACCGGTTGGGTGCACATAAAAACAATCAACTTCATGACTATTTTTTGTTTTTGTATCTGGCTGCAATGTGGCATAACTCGACTTATCGGGATGGGCTGACCAAAAATCTAAGCTATTGTAATTTGGGCTTGGTGGAGTGGAAGAAGTATTAAAATTTCTTTTAGGTGTAATGCTGGTAAAAAAATCTTCCATTTTGATACTTATAATCGACTTTAAATATTACTAACATTACTCATCGACTGTAAGTATAAATTCCTGATAAGTTGTATCGATTCTATCGCTAACACCAATTTTAACCTTCCACGAACCAATATGCTTTTCTTTAGGGACCCCAGTTACTTCTCCGATAATATCAATGCTTAAGAAATTTCCAGTTGAACCATCTTCTTCATTTATTAGCTCAATGGAATAATTAAACCAACTTCTTGGTGCGGAGGTTCCATTTTCATTTTCATAGTCTTCATCAGTTGCGAGGACTCTATATAAATATTCTTCTCCGACAGTTGCAAAAGTAGAGTCTGTTATTTCAGGATCCGATGTTATGACAGGAGCATTATTTGGAACGCCTTCACTAAAGGCAGATAACTCTAAACCTACTTCTGTTGAAGAAACTCCAGTAACCTCAAATACCTCACTTTCTGCAACAAGCTCTCCACTACCACACCATGCATTATCACCGTTGATATCTGAACATACTTTCAGTTTGTAGTTGCCTGGTTCTACCTCATTAAAACCAAGCGCACCTTCACCACCAATCAAGTCTGTTCTACTTTCCTGTAAAACTTGATCTTCTTCATCTAATAAATATGCTTTTAAGTCTAGAATATCAACTGAAGAGGCTTCTCCTTTAATGTGAAAAAGTATATTTACCCCAACAGCCAACAACTCATATCCTTCGAAAGGTAAATCAGCTCCCTCTTCCATAGGAAATGTAAAAGTAATTGGGGTATCGACCCAACCTGCCCAAGTATAGTCCGGAGCATTAACAACAGAGTAATTAAGATTATCTAAGTCCTTAACTTCTAAAAACTCTGACTGGAAAGTATACTCTAGGCTGTTGAAGCCATCTCCTGCAACACCTTTTGGTGTCAGAGTAAATTCTTGTACCTCACCGGCATTAAGTTTGATTAGTGAGGGTCCTTCATAAGAAGGTAAAGCATCAAAAGAAGTGAAGTAACTCGATTTAAACGCATCTATTGATTTAATTGCTTTGTGTAAATCTATAATTCCATACCCAAGATGATCATCTCTACCAGGCCTTGCAGTTGTATCAAATTCTCTTGATTCTTTATTTACATCGTTAGTGATTAGATTTGCTTTTAGAAGTTGTTCAACATGGTTGTATTTAAGAATTTCTGGTAAATCTGTGTTTATTTCAAATGGTTTGGCAACGTCTTCATAATAGTGTTTAAGTAAAGCTAAAAACCCTGCGCCATGCGGTGATGCCATTGAAGTTCCCTGCAGCCCAGACAGAGGCATCTCAACATCTGGATTAGAGTTATCAAATAACGCATAAGCATAGACCAGATCGTCTATACCATCGTCATTCCAATCAGAATATTCTCCTCCTGGTGCTGCAAAATCGACATATTGATTAGTTGATGAGTAGGACGACCTTCTATGAGTTCCATTGGTGGCTGCAACTGAAAATACTGTAGGGCATGCCGCTGGCCAACTTGTCGAATTGATTCCGCCATTTCCAGATGATGAAGCAACTAAAATACCACTTTCTGAAATTTCAGCTAGCTTTTCACAGGCATTTGAATTGGCGCTTCCGCCGCCTCCGCCATAACTCATATTCATGGAGTAAAGCTTTTCATCTAAATCCTCTAGAGGCACTCCCTTTGATTCAGCTGTCCTCTGTGCCCAAGTTGTCTCAGAATCATTCTCATCCCCATTGATAAAAAGATAGGCTTCATAGGTAGGGCCACAACCTCGATCGTAGCAGACTCTAACAGGCGTAACTCTTGCTCCAAAACCATTGCCATCTACTCCATCATTCAGCATTGAAATGGTGCTACCAACATGAGAGCCATGACTTGTTGTTGATGCATTCTCTGATGGAATATCTATTGGTACTGAATCGTTGTCTTCCATATCCCAGCCACGATCGTTATCAAAAATTGAACGCTGATAGCCAACATTATCAACATCTGGTGAACCTGAATCTAAAACAGCAACATTAATAGGCTTAGTTTCTTGACCTAAAATATCAAGTGCTTCAGGCAGGTTAACGATATCAAAGTTCCACCATTGATAACTATCGTAAAGAGGGTCTTTAACAAACACATCATGAAGCTCTCTTTTGTAGTCAAAATCAATCTTTGCACTTGGCAATCTCTTTCTTAATAGATTTGTTGCTTTTCTCCATTCTCCTAACTTAGCGACTGCAGGGAATTGCTGTTTAAGGCTAGATGTTTCAACTCCAGAAAGATTAACAAACTCTTTTAACTTTTCTTCTGAAATTTCAATTAATGCACTTGGTCTAGTTTCTAGTTTTGGAGAGAGATCTTTGTATAGCGCTTCCTGACTGTTTGTAGAATTAAACTCTTTGTTGACTATTATTAATTTACCAATATTAATTTCAGCATTGGATTCTTGGTGCTTAGCTTGATTATCAGAACTTGAAGCTGCGGTTGGCTCTTGGTTTATTATATATGCACTAGAATTTGAGTTGTCCCCCCTGTAATGATCAATTATTATGTAATAAATATCACCCTCTCCTGCTGGAATTTCTGCAAATTCAATTTTTTCTAAGCCAGCTCCAGATGATATGGTCTCAATATCGGTATTGACAATGTACATATCTAAGTCTGTATTCTCAGCTCTATTATCAGGGTCACCGTTATGATTGATTATTTCTAATTGAACTGCTGTTTCACTTTCTGCAGCTACAAGTTGGAAGATTTCTAAGTCATCATCATCGCCCATCCAACCTAATACGGTTGAATACTGTTCAAGGAATTGAGCTCTATTGGTGAAACCATTATCGATATTTTCTATGTTTTCATTATTAATATCTGAATCGAGTGCAAAAGGACCTTCAATTTTAACTGACCCTTGAACAGCGGAGGCAGGGGCTGGTGTTGGTTCAGGGGTTGGTTCTGGTGTTGGCTCCGGTGTTGGTTCAGGGGTTGGTTCTGGTGTTGGATCAGGGGTTGGTTCAGGGGTTGGCTCCGGTGTTGGTTCAGGGGTTGGCTCCGGTGTTGGTTCAGGGGTTGGTTCTGGTGTTGGATCAGGGGTTGGTTCAGGTGCCAAACTCACCCCATCAACTTTAAAAACATACCAAACATTAGAAACACCATTACCATTCACATCGTCTTCACTCTCATCCTGTGTATATTGATAAGCTGGTTGGTTGTTAATAAGCAACTGGTTTTCAGAATTGGTGGAAAAACTTGCTGTTATATTCTCTGGTACTTCAATAGTCGTAACATCGTCACTGGTAATAACATATGGCCAATTAGAGCCTTCATAGGTCCCTACCCCGTTATCACTGCCATCGGGTATGTACGAATATACTGTTCTTTTGTTAGCTAAGGCATTTCCTCCTGGTGTTGCAGTTTCATCTGCTCCGGATACTTGGATGATGTCGTAGCAACTGCCTTCGAAACATTCATTGCGTGATGAAATTTCCAATGGGGCTGGTGTTGGAGCGGGTGTTGGGGCGGGTGTTGGGGCTGGTGTTGGGGCTGGTGTTGGGGCTGGTGTTGGGACAGGTACTGGTGCAGGGGTTCCACCTGAGCCTCCACCGCCACATCCTGACAACAAAACAGTAACTACTACTGCAAAAAATAAACTTAATTTGGTTTTTTTCATTTTTTAAGTATTATTTATGCCCGATTAAAAAGTTTCAGAAATTCTCTATTATTTAATCTATCAATCTTTACCGATATATCAATGGGTAAATATGTGTTTATTAAGAAGGTAATGGTGGGTCGCATAGGATTCGAACCTATGACCAACGGGTTAAAAGCCCGGTGCTCTACCAGCTGAGCTAGCGACCCACAAAATGATTTTGCTATTCTAGACTATCTAAAGACTCTCTGGAAGCTTTTGCTGCAGAACTATCGGGATATTCTGCAATCACAAACTCAAACTGAGTTTTAGCTCTATTGGTATTGCCTTGCTCAAGATAAATTGCGCCAAGCTTATACTTGGCAAGAGGTACTCTCCAGTGAGATGGGTAAAGACCAATGAGCGTATTAAAATTTTGAATTGAAAGAGCCAAGTTGTTTTGAGTTAAATTTAGTTCGCCCAACCAAAAGTATGCTAAAGGAGTTTGCTCATCGTCTTGATTATTGGTTACAAAATTATTTAAGGCATTCACAGCCTCGACCAAGTTGCCTTTTTGAATCAGTATTATTGCTTCTTCATAAGAATTTAGCAGTTGATCAGATTTCTTACCCAATGTGCTTTCAGCATTTTGCAAATTATCCAAACTCATGAGTGACAGGACTTTAAGCTCAAGTCCATCAATAGAATTTTTATTTTGTGATTCGTAATATTTAACCTCGGCTTCCAGTACCTCGATCTCGTTTCTTAATTGCGCGATTTCTTTCTCTAAATTCTGTATTTTTATAAAAAGGGATAGAAAATCTTTATCGCTATCGGTTTCTTGTGCAATACCTTGAAGGTTAAAAATTAATGAAAAAAGGAAGAAATTTCTAAGCACTATCTAATAAAGAATAATTCAGCTCTTCTATTTTTTGACCATGCACTCTCATTGGAAGCATTATCAATTGGTTTTTCTTCACCGTACCCAACTACTTCTATATTGAATGGAGACACTCCAGAAGCTGTCAAAAAATCTTCAACTGATTTTGCTCTTCTCTCACTCAGTGCTAGGTTGTATTCTCTTGTTCCTCTTTCATCTGCATGACCCTCAACTAAAAGTGTATAGGATGAGTTTTCTTTCATTAACTTTGAAATAGCCAATAGATTTGAAAGCATATCTTCCCTCAAATTATCTTCGTCATAATCAAAATAAATTCGAACGTATGGCTCACCAAGGTCAACACTATCTCGCGACACTGCTCCAGGAGCAGCCTGGTTGCCTGTTAAATCTACAGTTGTAGTTTTTTGTTGTGAAACTTTTTCAACTTGAGTTGATGAACAAGAAAATAGTAGCGCTAAAGCGATTAAAGAATAAATTATTTTTTTCATAGTTATCTTAAATACGGAGACCATGCTGGCTCCTTTAATTCTCCATACAATGCTGGAAGTTTAAATTTTACCCTGCTACTTATATTTACACCAGCCAAGTAAGATAAATTTCCGTCTTTAGTTGAATAGATAACAACATTTCCATTCGGAGCAATACAGGGACTTTCATCGAACTTAGTGCTGGTTAAAATATCCAGTGATCTTGTATTAAGGTTCATCTTGGCGATATTAAAATCAGACTCTCCTCTATGGACAAACACTATTTCATCTTGATTTAGGTAGGATGCTCTAGCATTGTAGCTTCCAATGGTGGTAATCCTTCTTTTTAATTTGTTCCTTATATTAACTTGATAGATTTGTGGGGACCCAGCACGGTTTGATGTAAATAACAGATTCTTGCCATCTCTAGACCAAGCAGGCTCTGTATCTATGGCAGTGTTATCTGTAAGTCTTGTTAGCTCTTTGTTTGTAAGGTTGATTAAATAGATTTCAGAATTGCCGTCTTTGGTTGTTGAAAACGCAAGAAACTTCTTGTCTGGTGACCATGCAGGTGAGCTTACCGAAGCATTAGAACTCAATACCAATTCCCTCTCTCCACTTTCTAGGTTTTGAGTAAACACCTGTGCTCTATTATTTTCAAATGAAACATAAGCAATATCTTTTGCATCAGCTGACCAAGCCGGTGAAATAATGGAACTATTTGATTTCAGCAATACTTGCTCATTAAAGCCATCTGCATCGCTTACAATTAATCTGTAAATGTCTGAATTCTTGGCGACATACATTAATTTTGTAGAAGACACTCCTTCGATCCCATAGAAAAATTTATATATCCCATCTGAGACATAGTGACTCGTTTGCCTAACGCTGTCAGGTAAGCCTAAAACCTTTCTTTTCTCAACTGACTCTTTATAGCCAATATCAAAAAAAGAATATTCAACATCCAATGCTCCTTGTTCTTGCTGAATGTTCATAAAAATAATTGCATCAACTTCAAGTAATAGCCAGTCTCTTTGAATGACATCTTCCTCTGAAGCAGGAATGGAAAGTAACTGATCGCTTGTTAGCACATCAAATTCACCAGTTCTTAAAAGATCGTTTCTTACAATTTCTATGACCTCATTTCCCTCATAGGTAGGTCCACCAATTTCAATAAGTGCAAGTCTAACTGGCTGTTCTGAACCCTGCGTAATCTCTAAAACTAAGTCGGCATAAAGATTGCCAACAACAATTAATAGTAAAAATAGTTTTTTCATTTAGGTATAAATCTTATTGTAAATTTCTCAAAGTATGTTGAATACAATGATTCATCAATTTCAGTAATGTATTTGATTTTCTTGTATTTTCGGATTGCATTTTGCGCAGCCCTATCAAAAGCGCCTATGCCACTGGACCTCATGAGTTTAAATGAAATAATATTACCTAGCCGGTCTACTTCCAAACTGAAATCTGCATAAACATCTAAGGGTAAATTTTTTGGCTCAATCCATATGTTTTGAAGATCATTGATGACTTTGAAACTTATTTCTTCGACCAAATCCATATTTTCTTGATCCACCTCCATAAGCAGCTCCTCATTAATGTAGCTTGAAAAATCATTTTTTTGCTTAACAATTGCCGGTTGTGTTGCTTTAGATTCAACAATCTTTGGTTCGATTGGTTTTCTCTGGATTTCCTTAATTTCTTGTTTTATTTCAGCTGGTAAAAATTTTACGCCAGTAACTTTTCTTTCTTTGATATTTAGGTCGTAATTCTGAAAAAAGTTATAAAAAAAAATGATGAATGCATGGATTAGTAGTGAGAAAATAATTGCGGTAAGCCATCTAATCATGGTTGTGTAGCTAAAGAGAAATTATTTGCTCCACTTGATTGCAGTACAGCAAGCAATTCAGCAATTGATTGATAATCAGCAGCTCCATCTCCCCTTATTATCACCTCTACTTCAGGGTTTAGTGCTATGACACGACTAAATCTATCCTCAAGAAAACCAATAGAAACTTGAACAACCTCATTATCTTCTTCAATGAAATAATAACCATCTTCACTTACATCAATTACAAAAGGTAAAGTGTTTTCTAGCTCAATTTCTTTTGCTTCAGTTTTGGGTAAATTTATATCAAGTCCTTGAACTGCTAAAGGTGTCACAACCATAAATATCACCAAAAGCACCAACATAACATCAACATATGGAACAACGTTGATCTCATTAATAATTTTCTTTTTGCCTTGAAGTCTATTTCCAAGAAGCATGTTTAATTTCTGAGTGACTTAGCTATAAGCTCTTCCGCAAAAGCCAAAGATCCATTGAGAATATTTTCTAACTTTCTGGTTAACTGATTGTAACCAATTAAGGCAGGTATCGCAGCTAGCAAACCCACTGCAGTTGCCACTAGAGCTTCTGAAATACCAGGTGCAACTGAGCTTAATGTTAACTGTGCTGTTGTCGATAGGCCGGCAAAGGCATTGATTATTCCAATGACCGTGCCAAGCAAGCCAATGTACGGGGCACTTGAGCTAATAGTAGCTAGAAGCGATAAGTTTTTTGATAACCTTTCCTCTTCCCTATTTATCACAACACGCACAAGACGCTCTACTGATTCTAATTCCTCTGTTTTTTTTGTACTTTTGCCTTTAAGTTCTTCATGCACAGTTAGTAAAACAAGCTCTGAAGTTTCAAGCTCAATTAAATCTTTTTCTTTTAGATCAATATATAGTTTCTCTACACTCTCTCCTTCCCAGAATTGGTCCTCTATCTCATGAGAATTTTTTGTAGCTTTGCTTAAAGTAAAAAACTTTTCAAAAATTAAAATCCAGGACAATACTGAAGCTACGACTAATATCAAAAGTATAATTTGTACTGGTAAAGAAGCATTACTCAATAAATCAAAAATCTCTAAATTCATTAAAGATGGCTCCTAAGATCTTCCACATACATTGTCTCTAATAGATAGCAGAAGCTTTCCCAATTAAGGTCAACAACTTTAAGTGAATCTGTAAGGTTTGGGTTTAATTCTGAGACCCTTACTCTTACCCTAATTGGTTTGTTATCAAATTTATAAATCAAAGCTGGGAATTCATGCTCTCTAGTCACACCAACTACTTGTGCCCACCATGCAGCCGCAGGTTCAAAACCCTTCTTGTAGGCTTTGCATTCTAAATTCCACCTTCCAATTTTTAAATCAGGATGATCTTTTTCTTGATATTGGGAGAGAATTCTACGAACTGGTTTTTTCAGCCCTAGATCATCTTGGAGCATCCTTGAAATCTTTCTTTCAAAGTCATGCCCTTTTTTTCGCTGATTAATTGTCATTATTCAAATACTGAAGCATCTAAATCTGCATTTGTAAAGACTTCTTGAACATCATCGAGATCTTCTAGAGCATCGGTAAGTTTCATGTTTTTTTCGGATTGTTCTGGATCAAGACTTATTGAATTGTCAGCCTCCATGACAATTTCAGATGCTTCAACTTTAAATTCAGATTCTTCCAGCACTCTTTTTAAACTTGATACATCTTTGGGCTGACACACAATCTCTATCTGCTCATTGCTAACTTGATCAAGATCGTCAGCACCATTTTCAACCACGAGTTCATACAATGACTCATTCTCTAAAGTTGCATTTACTAACAACTTACCTTTAGCTTCAAATAAATATGCTACTGACCCTGAAGTTCCTAAATTGCCTCCATATTTTGAAAAGGCATGCCTGACTTCTGAAACAGTTCTGTTTTTATTATCAGTGAGTGTTTTTACTAAAACTGCAACCCCTCCCGGAGCATAGCCCTCATATAAAACTTCCTCAAGATTTTGGCCTTCTTGCCCGCCTGCACCTCTCTGTATTGCTCTGTTAATTGTGTCTTTTGTCATGTTTGCAGAAAGAGCTTTATCGTAAGCCAGCCTCAACCTTGGATTGTCCTCAATGATTCCTCCTCCATCTTTGGCTGCGACAGTTAATTCCCTAATGATCTTGGTAAAGACAGCTCCTCTTTTTGCATCTTGTCGTGCTTTTCTATGTTTTATATTTGCCCACTTGGAATGACCTGCCACTATTCCTCCTTTAAAGATATATTTAATTCATCTAAATTCTCACCAGAAACATTGTCAGGCGCCTCAGTAAGAAGACAAAGAGCAGATTGTGTTTTTGGGAAAGCAATTACATCTCTTATAGAACTAGCTCCCACCATAATCATTGCAAGCCTATCAAGTCCAAATGCGATACCTCCGTGAGGGGGGCATCCAGTTGAAAGTGTTTTTAAAAAGAATCCAAATTTTTCCTCAACTTCTTTTTCATCTAGACCTAGTAATTTAAATACTTTGTCTTGGATGCTTTGATCGTGGATACGAATAGACCCTCCACCAATCTCAATTCCATTAATTACTAAATCATATGCCCTGGAATTAAGATTTAGTGGATCAATATTATCCAACTCACCGACATTATCTATACTAGGGCTGGTAAAAGGATGGTGTAATGAAGTCAAATTTTTATCGCTATCTTCTTCAAACATTGGAAATTCTGTTACCCAGCATGCTTTGAAGTCGTCATCCAGAAGTTTTGCGTCATCACCAATCTTAGTCATTAGTCTACTCATGTAATCATTTACGGTCTTTTTCTTTCCTGCACCAAAGAAAACTAAATCATCTTTAGATAAATTAAGAGTTGAAAATACCGATTCTAAGCATTCTTCAGAAAGGTATTTTAGTATCGGTGATGAAAGCCCATCAATCTTATCTTCCTCTACTTTAATGTAAGCTAGGCCCTTTGCACCAAAATCTTTTACAAAATCTGTGTATCTATCAATTTGCCCTCGGCCAATTGAGCTACCATTTTGAATGACAAGAGCAGCAATACGAGAGTTAGAGTCATTTGCTGGATCAGAAAATACTTTAAATTCCTCTTTGGTAAATAATTCACTGACTTCTATTAATTTGAGGGGATTCCTAAGATCTGGCTTATCGCTTCCATAAGTTTCCATGGCTTCTTCCCATGTAATCTTATTTATTTTGCCTAAATCTAAACCCAGAATATCTTTAAAACATTTCTTTATCATTTCCTCAGAAAAACTCATTACATCATTCTCCTCAACAAATGATGCTTCGATATCAACCTGAGAAAATTCAGGCTGTCTATCTGCGCGCAGGTCTTCATCTCGGAAGCATCTAGCAATCTGATAATATCTGTCAAAGCCTGAGATCATTAGCATTTGTTTAAACAATTGTGGTGATTGAGGAAGAGCAAAGAATTTCCCAACATTGGTTCTGCTTGGCACGAGATAATCTCTAGCACCTTCTGGAGTAGCTTTAGTTAAAATTGGGGTTTCAATATCAAGAAACCTATTGCTTTCTAAATAATCACGAATTGCTTTAGTGAGCAACGCTTTTGTTCTGATATTTTTTTGCATTTCAGGTCTTCTAAGGTCTAACGTCCTATTCTTCAGACGCACATCCTCTCCAACCTCGGATGACTGATCAAGAGGAAAAGCTGGGGTCTCTGCTACATTTAAAATTTCTAAGTCTTTGACATTAAGCTCTATTTCTCCTGTATTTAAATCTTTATTAGTACTGTCTTCTGGTCTAGGATCTACTTTTGCAGTTGCCTTCAAGACATACTCCCCTCTAACATCTTCAGCAATTTTAAAACTCTCTCCAGCATCTGGGTTAATAACTAGCTGAACAATCCCAGTTGTATCTCTGAGATCTAAAAAAATCACACCACCATGGTCTCTTCTTCTATGCACCCAACCGCAAACAGTGACTTCTTCACCAAGAAGTTTTTTTGTTATTTCTCCACAATAATTAGTTCTCATCTTTTTTACTTTTAGCTTTTTTTTCTTCTCCGTGAATATTTTTTTTAGCCCCAACTTTAAAATCAGTTTCGTACCAACCTGAGCCTTTGAACCTAAATCCCGGTGCAGACACTAATTTTACTAATTTTTTTGACTTCTTACACTTTAAGCATTTTCCCAATGGTTGATCTAAAATTTTTTGAATCACTTCAAACTTTGATTGACATACTTCGCAGTAATACTCGTAAATGGGCATATTCCTAATTAAACTACCATATAATTAAAAGAGGAGATTATAGTGTATTTCTCAAAAATATTCGTCCCTACAAGCAGAGAAGATCCCTCTGATGCTGAGCTTATAAGTCATAAGTTGATGCTTAGGGCTGGCATGATTAAGAAAACAGCCGCTGGCATTTATAATTGGCTTCCCTTTGGACTAAAAATATTAAGAAAAGTTGAAGATGTTGTAAGAGAAAATATGAATAAAGCTGGTGCTCAAGAAATATTAATGCCAATGGTGCAGCCTTCAGATTTATGGAAAGAATCCAAAAGGTTTGATGAATATGGAAAAGAATTGCTTAAATTTAACGATAGATCGGATAGAGAATTCGTTTTAGGGCCCACTCATGAGGAAGTTGTTTGTGATATTTTTAGATCTTACCCGATAAGTTATAAAGATCTTCCAATCAATTTATACCAAATTCAAACAAAATTTAGAGATGAAATAAGGCCACGATTTGGAGTCATGAGAGCAAGAGAATTTACTATGAAAGATGCTTATAGTTTCGATCTGGGTGCAGAGGGTCTACAAAAAAGTTACGACGTTATGAAAGACGCTTATGTAAATATCTTTAATGATTTAGGGCTAAATTACAGGGTTGTTAAGGCTGATGCTGGCAATATTGGAGGAGATGTAAGTGAAGAGTTTCATATTTTGGCAGACTCTGGAGAAGATCTCCTAGCTATAAGCGATGAGAGTGATTTTGCTGCAAATGTTGAAATTTTAGATTTCGATAAGGACCCATCAGAGCTTGAAGGGAAGCCCTCACCAGATGGAAAAGGAAAATTACAATTAAAAAGAGGGATTGAAGTAGGTCATATTTTCCAACTTGGACAAAAATACTCTGAAAAAATGGACGTAAAATTAAAGAATGATCAAGGAGAAGAGGTAACACTTTCAATGGGGTGTTATGGGATAGGCATCTCTAGGATTGTTGCTGCTGCAATTGAACAAAACTATAAAGAAATGGGAATGTTGTGGCCAAAAAAAATTACACCCTTCCAGCTTAATATTATTTGCTTAGATCCAAAGAAACCTGAGGTTATGGATGCTTCTTTAACCTTATACAAACTGATGAAGAAATATAAAATTGATGTTGTGCTTGATGATCGTGAGATAAGAGCTGGTATCAAATTCTCTGAAAATGAATTATTGGGAATTCCATATTCAGTTGTTATAAGTCCTAATAATTTTAATAGCAATAAATATGAGTTTAACGATCGGGTTCTGGGTCAGAAGACTGAGTGCTCAGCCGATGAAATTAAAAAAATTATTGAATCAAACAGTTGAATGATTAAATTTTTTACAACAATTGGTGGCTTTTTACTGGGATCATTGCTCGTTGCTTTGTTAGTAATACTTTCGTTTAACCCCAATTTTTTTGCAACGAAAATGCTCGAAAACAAACTTGGCGAATGGGGAGCAAGTCCAACAAATCAACTAGATAGATTTCTAGATCGTATACTTATGGAAGACATACTATCGAGCCCAGAAACACTTAGCTACATGGGGCTTGGTGAACTTGATGCATTTACTGGGCATAATTCCAAATGGGACGATTACAGTCAGCAAAGTGCCCAAAGTAGTTATGAAGAGACCACCTCACGCCTCAGCACTCTTGAAAAATTTGATGAAAACAAAATGCAAGAGGAAAAATACAATCTACAGATAGCAAAATTCAGTCTCAAAAACCAAAAAGTAAGTTTCGAATCATTTCAACATCACTTCAATCCTCTTTCACAATTTTTTGGCTTACATTTGAGTCTCGTAGAGTTTCTAACAGATACTCATAAAATTACAGATGAAAAATCTATTAAAGACTATATTCACAGAGTATCCACAATAGATAATGTAATTGATGATTCTATCCTTTTCTTGATAGAAAGAGGGGAAAAAGGAATTTATTCACCAAAATTTGTTTACGAAAAAGCTAAAAATCAAATAGATACGCTTGCATCATTCGAGATAATTGATAATCCAATCTATAAAAATCTTAATGAAAAAATTGCAACAGTGGAAATAGATAATGGGCTAAAAGAGCTTTATATGAATGAACTTAAGGATGCACTTTCAAATTCATTTATTAAAAGCTATCAAAATCTAGCGTCAGTTATGAATGAGCAACTGTTGAATGCACGTGCTATGGATGGTGTATGGGGATTGCCCAATGGTGATGATTTTTATAAACATCGATTAAAGATTTATACCACCACAAACTACTCACCTGAAGAAATTCATAATATTGGCTTAAAACTTGTTAAAGAAATTCAAGCTGAGATTATTAAAATTTTTGAAAAGGAGGGTTACGATACAACACAACCTTTACCAATTTTATATGATCAGTTGAATAACGACCCAAGATTTCTTTTTGAAGATTCAGATAATGGCAGAAGACAAATTATAGAAAAGTATACAGAAATACAACAAAATGCTTTAACGGAGATGGACAGCTATTTTTATCAATTACCAAAAGCTGAGGTAATAGTTAAAAGAATACCTGAATATGCTGAAGCGAGTGCTGCAGGAGGATACTATCAATCGCCTGCGTTGGATGGCTCTAGACCAGGGGTCTTTTATGCAAACCTCTACGATATTAAAGCAACCAAAACATTTGGGATGCCAGCTCTATCTTTTCATGAAGCTATACCGGGACATCACTTTCAAAATGCCATAAATCAAGAAAATCAAAATCAAACTATTTGGAAAAAACTAGGTTATAGAACTTCAGCCTTTGGTGAAGGTTGGGCATTATATGCCGAAAGATTAGCCATTGAAGCAGATTTAATTAATGATCCATATGAAATGATAGGTTCTCTGCAATCAGAACTATTTAGAGCAGTAAGGCTAGTTGTTGATACTGGAATTCACTATAAGAAGTGGACAAGAGAAGAGGCAATTAAATATATGATGGAAAATGTTGGATCTGAAGAAAGTGAGGCTACATCCGAAATAGAAAGATATATTGTTTGGCCGGGGCAAGCCTGCGCCTATATGATTGGTAGGATTAAAATTCTAGAGCTGAGAGAGAAAGCTAAAAATGAACTTGGCGACCTTTACGATATTAAAGATTTTCATCACCATGTGCTTATGAATGGATCATTGCCTCTAACAGTGCTAGAGGCAATAATTGAAAAGTATATTCAGGAAGTTAAAGCTAACTAAACCTCAACGATAGATTGTTCAACTTTCTTAAGAACTTTAGGGTTATCAACTAAAAACTGTGAAGCATTTCCTATGCCTTGACCAATTTTATCGCCCTCAAAACTGTACCAAGATCCAGCTTTTTCTATAGCTCCTTTTTTAACAGCATGCTCTATGATTTCTGCCATCCTATTGATGCCTTTGCCATATAAAATCTGAAAGTCTACAACCTTAAATGGTGGTGCCATTTTATTTTTGACAACTTTAACTCTTGTCTCATTACCAACAATTTCATCACCATCTTTTATAGCGCCAACTCTGCGTATATCTAATCGAACACTTGAATAGAATTTTAAGGCATTACCACCTGTTGTAGTTTCAGGACTTCCAAACATAACTCCTATTTTCATTCGTATTTGATTTATAAAAATCACAAGAGTGTTTGATTTTTGAATGCTTCCTGTAATTTTTCTTAGGGCTTGAGACATAAGTCGAGCTTGTAAACCTACATGTGAATCACCCATGTCACCTTCGAGTTCTGCTCTTGGCACCAAAGCAGCAACGCTATCTATGACAATTACATCTAGACTTCCACTTTTTACCAACATATCTGTAACTTCTAGAGCCTGTTCCCCAGTATCAGGTTGAGAAAGTAGTAATTCATCAATATCCACCCCAAGTGCTTTGGCATACTCTGGATCCAGTGCATGCTCTGCATCGATAAATGCCGCACTTCCACCAGCTTTTTGGCACTCAGCTATAATCTGCAATGTAAGAGTTGTTTTGCCTGAAGATTCTGGTCCATAGATTTCAACCACTCTTCCTTTAGGAAGCCCTCCAATTCCTAGAGCTTTATCAAGACCAAAAGAGCCTGTTGATATAGACGGCACTTCTACCGCCTCCCTAGCACCAAGTTTCATTATTGTTCCCTTACCAAATTGGCTTTCAATTTGCTTAAGGGCATTTTCGAGAGTTTGTTTTTTGTTATCAGCCATTTTTTAAATAAGTGTATATTTATACAGTACTCTATATTTTTTTTTTTAACAAGTAAATACTTCCAATTATTGTCCTGAATGTTTTTGAATATTTCTTTTCACAAGTAAAATACCCACAATGGCTTTCATAGTTACAGACTCATGCATTGAATGTAAGCACACCGACTGTGTTGAAGTCTGTCCTGTTGATTGCTTTTATGAGGGGCCAAATTTTCTGGCAATCAATCCAGATGAATGCATTGATTGTGGTCTATGCGAACCAGAATGTCCCGTAGATGCAATTTATGCAGAGGATGAACTTCCTCCAGATCAAATTCCTTTCATTGAATTAAATGAAAAATATTCAAAACTATGGCCGAATATCACACAACAAAAAGAAGCCCTGCCAGAATCAGAAAAATATAAAACCATAAGAAATAAAATTGATCTACTTAGAGATTAGGCATGCAAGTGCAGCCAAACTGCTGGAATTGACCCAAATATTAACCCTGAGAAAAACATAATCGTTCTTTCAGAGTTCTCTTCAAATCTCTCTACTATTGCCTTGGGCAATAGCAAGAATGAGAGCAACATTCCTAGAAGAACAGGTAGCAAAGCAAGAATATCTAGTGCCACTATAGCCAAAATTATAAGCTGGTAAGCACCCAATATCAGAAAAACTAAGGATCCAGATATCCCAGGCATTATAAATGCACTAAACCCCAAAAAGCCGGCAACAATAAGTAAGAAAGAATTACTGAAATCGAGAGTGACTAAAGTAAAGGCAACGAATGAAGCAACCAAAATCCCGATTAAGAAACTAAAAAAGAAGTTTTTAATTTTTTTAAATTCATGGTCAAAAAATAAATTTTTTACCACTGCAAAAACCATCAACAAAGAAAGGAATACTTTCAATTCGTAAAGAAAGCCAACAATCAGATAATTAATTACATTTGCTGCTAAAACAATAGCTACCAACATACCAATCAGCAGTGGCGCCAAAAATGATAAATTTAAATTGGCAATAAATTGCCTAAAGCCTTTCTTAAATAATTGTGGGTTAAATGAGCTTAATGAAGCCAAGAAGTCTTTATAGACGTTAAAGATCCCTGCAATAGTGGCACCAGATATGCCAGGAGTAATCTCAGCAAGACCCATGCAAAAACCTGCTAAAAGATTGTAAAAAACTTTACACACTCGGAAGATCTCCAATAACCATATCTTTATTTGTCATATCCCAATAAAGCGGTGTTACTGAAATCTTATTTGATCTAATTGCCTCGAAATCAGTCCCCGATAAATCTCCATCTGGACTGCCTGATTTTCCAATCTTATAGCTTATTTTCCCTTCAGTTTCTTCAAGCTCAGGTGCTAGTGGTATGCCTCTGTTGCCAAGCTTTGTTAACTGAAAGCCTTCGATTTCCTCAAAAGGCAAATTGGGAACATTAACATTGAATACCAACCCACCATGTGGAACATCAGAGTAATTTTGCTCTATGTATTCCAGCATTAGCTTGGTTGCTAGTATAGATGACTGGTAATTTTCAAATGATCTACTAGCAATGGATACTGCTAATGGAGGTAGCTTCATTTTTCTAGCAGTAAAAGCTGCGCCAAGCGTGCCAGAATGTATTACATCATCTCCCATATTTGCTCCTTTATTTATACCTGAGATGATAATATCTGGTAAGCCATCCATAATTGCCATCAAACCCATAAAAACACAATCCGCTGGCGTGCCGTCAACCGAATAGATTTTGTCTTCAAGCTTTACTACATCAACAGCAGTTCTTAGAGTTATGGCAGCACCTTGTCCACTTTTGTCTTTTGCAGGCGCAATTAAATAAGCTTCGTGCTCAGCAGATAGGGTTTCATATAACTCTCTTGTTATGTGAGAATCAATGCCGTCATCATTTGTAAATAATATTTTCATCTGCTTAGCCTAGAGATTACCATTGCTGCTGCTCCCTCATTATTACCAATAAATCCCATATTTTCTGCAGTTTTAGCCTTAAAGCCTATGTTTTTTTCAGAGACTGAGGTAATTTCTGAAAGACTTCTTAGAATTTCCTCCCTATAGCCACTCATTTTTGGTTGCTCTGCAATGACTATGACATCAAATTGCAATAGCTTATATCCCTCATTCCTAACTTTTTCGTATGCTATTGAAAATAGCTCCCTTCCTGCAGCATCTCTCCATTCTTTAGTTGAAGGGAAATTTGTTCCAATATCACCTAAATTTAAAGCCCCTAGCATTGAATCAATTAAGGCATGAAGCACAATATCTCCATCTGAATGAGCTTCAAAGGAAAATTTATACGGAACCTTGAACCCGCCAATCAACAATCCATCACCTTCACAAAATTTATGGCTATCAAAACCATTACCAATAAGTTCTTCTTTCTCTGCAAGCAAATCCTCTGGAACAGTAATTTTTATATTTTTTCTACTTCCAGGAACAAACTCACCTTTTCCACCATATCTTTCAACAGCTTCACACTCATCAGATGGAAAAAAATTATTACTTAAACTCTGGCCATATGCCTCAAATAAAATTTTTGCTGAAGTTATTTGTGGTGTTTGTGCTAAATAGTATTCATTTCTATCCACGCTCTTTTTGATTTCGAGTGTTTCACTATCTATAAGTTTCAATGATTCATAAACAGGAATGCCAAACACTAAGATGTCAGCGTTTCTCTTTTCATACTCATCAATTAGTTTTACTATCTCTGCAGTAGAGATGAATGGCCTTACTGCGTCATGAACAATTACTAAAGCCTCTTCATCAACAATCTCTTTTAAGGCTTGATAGACTGACTCAGCTCTAGTGTCACCGCCTGGAATTAGCTTAATTTTTTTTCTATTGTAATTGGATAAATTTACTTGTTCTCTTACAGCTTCGTTTGCTGAAACGATTATTTCATCTATTTGATCGCAAAATTCAAAGGCTGAAATTGTTTTTTCAATTATCGATACATCGTTTAACTTGAATAGCTGTTTGGGGGTGTCTGATGAAAACCTTGTACCAAAGCCTGCGGCAGGAATAATGGCAACTTTATGTTTATTCTGGCTCATCATCAATATACTCTTCGCCTTCTCTAACTAATCCCAGCTCCTCTCTGGCAATAAGTTCAACATACTCATCATTGTCTTTAATGAATTGTATTTCGGTTTTTATATTCTGATTTTCATTTGAAATCTTTAATAGCTCCTCTTCTTTAATGTTTACCAGTTCTTTTAACACCGCCTGTTGAGAAAAGCTATAGTCACCAAGGAAAATGTCGTAAAGCAGATAAATCAATAAACCAAGCAAAAAAGAGTAAAGGAAAATATTTACTACCCGCTTTATTTTCATGGGTAGAGTTCAGAATTTATTATCAATAATCGGTTGTACTTTGCGGTTCGATCAGATCTTGCAGGAGCTCCTGTTTTAATTTGTTTTGCATTCACTGCAACTGATAAATCAGAGATGAAGCTATCTTCAGTTTCACCTGAACGGTGGGAAATAACAGTTGAAAAATTATTATTTTGAGCAAGATTAATTGCCTCCAAAGTTTCTGATAGTGATCCAACCTGATTGAGTTTAACTAAAATTGCATTTCCAGCATTTTCTTTGATGCCTCTATCAAGCAATTTACTTTGTGTCACAAAAATATCATCTCCAACTATCTGAGTGTTCGGGCACTCTGCGGTAATTTTAGTCCAACTATCCCAATCATTTTCATCTAATGGATCTTCGACAGAAATAATCTGAAATTTATTAATCAAATCTTTTAAATAATCTATCATTTCAAGAGAGCTGAGTTGTTTATTTTCCCCTTTCAAGACATAGGTTCCATCCTGAAAAAATTCTGTTGCTGCACAGTCCAAGCCTAAATGAATATCTTCTCCATATCTCATACCACTGACTTCTACTGCCTGAATAATGTGTTCTATTACTTCTTCATTGGTTCTCAGGTTTGGAGCAAAGCCACCTTCATCTCCAACAGTAGTACTTAGCCCTTTTTCAGAAAGAATTTTTTTTAGATTCATATAAACTTCTGTTGATATTCGTAACCCCTCTGAGAATTCGAATTTAACATCAGGAAGAATCATAAATTCTTGAATATCAATGGTGTTATTAGCATGCCCACCACCATTAAAGATATTTAGCATTGGTCTTGGCAATGACATTTGTGCTTCTCGATTGAATCTTTTTTTATAAATAATATTTAGATACTCATATAGTGGAATATTGTGGCTATTTGCAGCAGACCTTGATACTGCAAGTGATACTGCAAGAACTGAATTTGCTCCAAGCTTGCTTTTATTTTCCGTGGCATCAAGCTCACACATTAATTTATCTATTTCCTCTTGATCTGATGCATCTTTATTGATTAAAGATTGTTGGATAATCTTATTGATATTATTTACAGACTGCATGACTCCCAATCCACAAAATCTATTATCTGAATCTCTCAATTCATGAGCCTCTAAACTCCCTGTTGATGCTCCACTAGGAACGTATGCCTCACCCTTTGAACCATCTTCAAGATTTACAGAAGCATAAACCGTAGGCCTGCCACGCGAATCCAAAACCTCTATCGCTTTTATAGACTTTATTTTCATATTTTTCTCTATTAAAAATTTTTAACTAACGCGTCAAGCTCGAAAAGATCACTTAGGAATTTTTCTAGATCAGAAAGTTTAAGAGCACATGGACCATCGCATTTTGCAATACTAGGGTCAGGATGTGTTTCCAAAAATAGTCCTGCTATCTTTTGAGAAATTCCAGCTTTTGCAAGCTCGAAAACATATTGGCCCCTTCCTCCTGTGCTTTTTTCTAGAGCACCTGGCTGTTGTAAAGAATGTGTAACATCAAAAAAAACAGGCTTTGATAATTCTTTAAGCAATTGGAAATTTAACATATCTACAACCAAATTATTGTAACCGAAACTATTACCTCTCTCGCATAAAATTACGTTTGGATTGCCAGAAACCTCACATTTTTTTATGGCATGAGAAAGTTCTAAGGCAGAAGAAAATTGTGGTTTTTTTAAGTTAATTATTTTTTTTGTTTTTGCTGCAGCCACAACTAAATCAGTTTGCCTGCAAAGGAAAGCTGGAATTTGAATTACATCACAAACTTCGGCAGCTATTTTGGCTTGTTCGGGCTCATGAATATCTGAAATAACAGGTACATTAAACGTACTTTTGACCTTATCTAAAACCTTTAGCCCTTGTTCAATGCCTGGACCTCTATATGAATCTAATGAAGATCTATTAGCTTTATCGAAAGATGCTTTAAAAATATAGTTAAACCCAATTTTATCCGAAAGGGTGCAAAATTTTTCGGCTACTTTGAACAACAAATCTTCAGATTCAATGACATTTACTCCACCAAAGATTGTTAGCTTACTTTCATTTGAAATTTCTGAAGTACCCAGCTTTATCATTATGGTTTAATTATAACTCCACTGCTTTTTTTACAAAGTCATTGAAAAGTGGATGTCCTTTTTTTGGGTTAGATGTAAATTCAGGGTGAAACTGACACGCCACAAACCAGGGATGATCTTTAAGCTCAATCATCTCGACAAGATCGTGAATATCTGATCTTGCAGAAATAACTAAGCCTTTTGAGACAAGTTCTTCAATGTAATATGGGTTAACCTCGTATCGATGCCTATGTCTTTCAAAAATCTGCTTTCTTTTATAAAGTTTTTCAGCTTTTGTTCCTTTTACTAAGAATGCTTTTTGGCTTCCAAGCCGCATTGTTCCTCCCATATCAGAATCTTCGGTACGCTTTTCAATTGTTCCATCATCATTTTTCCATTCAGCAACAAGAGAGATAACTTTATGCCTAGTTTTTGGAGAAAATTCTGTACTATTAGCATCTTTTAAACCTAATAAGTTTCTTGCCATTTCAATAATTGCAATTTGCATACCAAGACAGATGCCGAAGTAAGGCACGTTTGCTTCTCTGGCATATCTTGCTGCAAGTATCATCCCCTCAATACCTCTGTCGCCAAAACCACCTGGCACCAATATTCCATCAGAACCTTTCAAGTAGCTTTTATAATTTTTGCTATTGAGCTCTTCAGAGTTGATGTACTTTATGTTGACTCTAGTATCATTACAAATGCCCGCATGATCCAGTGCCTCAATCAAAGAAAAATAAGCATCTTTTAGATCAACATATTTTCCAACAAAAGAAATTTTCACCTCCTTTGATGGCATCATTTTTCTTTTGATGACTCTTTTCCAAACTAATAAATTAGGCTTAACCTTATCCAAGTTAAGTTTTTTTGTAAGAATTTTATCTATGCCTTCATTTGAAAGTTTTAATGGAACCTCATAAATAGTTTCAAGGTTGGGCAAAGAGATAACAGCTTCAGCTGGCATAGAGCAAAACAAAGCAATTTTTTTCTTACTGTCATCAGGTATTTGGAAATCAGATCTACATATTAAAACATCAGGCTGAACACCTAAAGATCGATAATCCTTAACAGAATGCTGAGTTGGTTTCGTTTTCAATTCTCCAGCATTTTCTAAAAATGGGACAAGCGTTAAGTGAAGAAATGATGTTTGATATGGCTTTAGCTCTAACCCAAGCTGCCTTATTGCTTCAATAAATGGCTGACTTTCTATATCACCAACAGTCCCACCAATTTCTACAATTGCAATATCAAAACCACTTGAAGCATTTAAAACTCTGTTTTTAATTTCGTCCGTAATGTGTGGAATAACTTGAACAGTCTTGCCCAAATATTCCCCTTTGCGCTCTTTTTTCAATACCGAATAATATATTTTTCCAGCAGTAAAATTATTTTCTCTCGTACATTTATAATCTATGAAACGTTCGTAGTGTCCTAGATCAAGGTCGGTCTCTGTGCCGTCTTCTGTGACAAAAACTTCGCCATGCTGAAATGGGCTCATAGTGCCCGGATCGACATTAAAGTAAGGGTCTAATTTTATGACTGTTACTGAATAACCTTTGGATTCAAGAATTGCACCTATAGATGCTGAAGCGATGCCTTTCCCTAGAGAAGAAACAACTCCACCTGTTACGAAAATAAATCGTGTATCTTTTAACAAAACTCTTCTTAGTAAATAGCTATTCTAAATAATTTTTAGCAACTCTTCTCGATATATTTGTTAATAACTGGTATGAAATTGAGTGAAAGCTTTTAGAAAGTTCAGTTAGGTTTGTCTCATACCCCCACAATTGTACCCAATCTCCAACATTTATTTTGTGTTCATTGCCAATATTGATTGTGATTAAATCCATATTGGTTTTACCAACAGTTTTATAGGTATTTCCATTAATACTTACGTTATATGGCTCAGAAAAATAAGGAAATCCATCCCCATATCCAATTCCAATTGCTGCAATATGAGTGTCTTGTTCTGCTCTCCATGCACCATCGTATCCAACTGTTTCCCCTTTGGAAACTTTTTTTATTGATATGATTTTTGAACGCAAGCAAGAAATTGATTTGATCCCAAACTCATGATATTTGCCACCATACAATGCTATGCCCGTTCTTACGATGTCAAAATGAGACTTAGGGTAATTAAACAACGCTCCTGAGTTAGCTAAGCTTTTTTTACTGCTCATATCATTTGTGATTTTATTGAATTTGCTTATCTGAGATTGATTTTGCTTATTAGAACTATCAGAAGATGAGGCTAAATGTGACATTAAAACTATGTCTTTAAAATTTTTCTTAATCATTAAATTATAATGTTCTGAAAACTCTTGCTCGCTAAATCCAAGTCTGTTCATGCCCGTATTTACCTTTAGCCATAGTCTATTATTTGTTAAATTGTGCTCATCAATGCCTTTGATTTGCCACGAGGAGTGTAAAACAAAATCTAATTCGAGTTGTTTTATGTCTTCATAATCATCATTTTCATGAGCTCCTTGCAACAAAAGTATTGGCAACTTTGTAAGTTTTCTGAGAGCTCTTGCTTCATCTAAGGTGATTACTGCATATGATTCAACCTGCGGATCCAGGATTTCAATTATCTTTTCTAGTTGAAGTCCATAAAAATTTGCTTTAACTACTGCCTGTATATCGGAAGTGGTTTTTGACTTAATTACCGAAAGGTTGTGCTCTAGATTTCTGAGACTAATCTGAAGTTCTGTCTTGCGCATAGCTATTCATAATCTCAGGTGCAAGATCTCCAAATTTTGTTAATTCTTCTCTGAAGGAAAGCAAAAGATCTTTGGTTGGACCATTTCTATGTTTAACCAACCGAACTTCTGCAACACTTTTCCACTCCTCTTCTTTTTTGTAAACATAGTCTCTGTACAACATAAATATTAGATCTGCATCTTGTTCGATGGCTCCCGAATCTCTAAGATCTGACATCTGTGGTCTTTTGTTGGGTCTTTGCTCAACGCTACGGTTCAATTGTGATAATACTATTACTGGTGCCTTTACTTCTTTGGCTAGGTGTTTCAGAGCTCTTGAAATATCTGATAATTCATTGACTCTATTGTCATTTCTTCCAGGCATTTGCATCAGCTGGATGTAGTCAATAACAATTAATTTTACTCCGCCTTCTTTTCTGAATTGTTTGGCCAATCTTCTACTTTTAGCCCTAATTTCCATTGGATTAATATTTGCGGTGTCATCAATGAAGATATTCATATCACCAAGCCTTCTACTTTTCTCAACGATTTTTTCCCATTGTCTATCTGTTAGATTTCTCCCAAGCATGATGCTTTGCTGGGAAATGCCAGCCATTGATCCAATCATCCTTGAGGTTAGTGATTGTGAGGACATCTCAAGACTAAACACCAGAACGCACCCATCTTCTTCCTTTGCAACGTTCTCGGCTATGTTCATTGCAAGTGAGGTTTTTCCCATACTTGGCCTCCCAGCAATAACAATCAACTCCTCTGGTTTTAGGCCTTGGGTTACGCCATCAATTGCTTTAAAACCAGAAGAAATACCAACTAAATCTCCTGTTTTCTTTGATAAATCATCAAGCTTATCGAGCGTTTCTTTTACGTAGATGTCTATTTTTTTTAAAGAATCTTCTTTTGACCTGTTTTCAGATAATTCAAAGATTTTTGATTCCGCTTCGTTAAGAACTTCGTCACTTGATTTTCCTTTTGGATCTTGTGAAAGATTTATTAGCTCCTGCAAAACTTTTCTTAGATTTCTATCAATTGATTGATCTTTAACTAAATTTGCATAGCTATCAGCTGCAAGAGCAGAAACGGGAATGGTTTGCAGCTCTTTTAAATAATCAATTCCACCTACTCTTTTTAATGCATTGTTTCTATCAAGCTGCTTTGAAACAGTAATATGGTCGATGCCTTTACCCTGATCTGCTAGCACTTTAATGCATTCATAGATCTCTTTGTGGACCTCAGATTCAAAATCAGCAGAGCTAAGTAGAGCATCAACTTCTGGATACTTTTCTTTGGATAAGAGCAAAGAACCTAATACGGCTTGCTCAGCTTCAATATTGCTATTTGGCATTACGCTGGTAAAACTTCTATAGCTATAGATTTAACTATTTCAGGATGAAGTTCAACGTTTATAGTAAATTCTCCGACCTCTTTTATGGGGCCATCTGGTAAATTAATTGAAGATCTTTCCACATAATCAGCGCCTTCAGCAAGAAGTGCTTCATGAACTTCAGTTATACCAACAGAGCCATATAGTGCACCACTTTCTTGAGCATTAGCTTTTAATGATAGTTTAATTTTTTCAAGATTGATTGCATTGGCTTCTGCTAAAGAAAGTTCATCTTCCGCTTTCTTCAGATAATCTTCTTTTTTGTCTTCAAAGTCTTTTATGTATTTTTCTGTGGCTGGTAATGCTTTGTGGTAGGGAAGTAAAAAATTTCTGGCAAAGCCTGATTTTACGTCGACAATTTCACCTATATCACCAAGGTTTTTAATCTTAGTCACTAGAACGACTTTCATTGGCTCTCTTCTATCTTGTGTTTATCTGTAAATGGGATAATTCCGAGCACTCTAGCTCTTTTAATAGCAGTATTGAGTTTTCTTTGTTGCTTGGCATTTAGCCTGGTATATCTTGTCGATAGAATTTTTCCATTCTCAGAGATAAAAGGCCTTAATGAATCAGCATCCTTATAATCAAAATTTATTTTCTTTTCGTCACTCATATTATTTACCAATTTTTACAGTTAGGTGTCTGAATATGTTCTGCTCAAATTTAAACATTTCCTCTAAAACCACTAGAGTTTCTGCATTAATTTTTGCATTAAGGTGAACATAATTTGCATAATTCATATTGTTTATTGGGTATGCAAGTTGTCTTTTTCCAAGTAATTTTACTTCTTCCAGATCACCTTTATTATCAGAAATGGTTTTTTTAATGTTATCCAAAATTTCATCAACTTCATCGCTGATATTTGGGTTCATAAGTAACATTAATTCGTAGTTTTGCATTACATTTCCGATTTAAGCCAATCAAGCACTCGGGCTATAATACCCTTGCTTTGATTAAAGGTAAACTCTTTATTCTGTTCTTCAGCACAAAATTTAACCATGCCTAATGGAGCTCCATATTGAGGCTTAATTAATTTTTCACTTTTTAATGGTGGCTCATTCTCTGGATAGCCTATTTTGAAGGAATTTTGCGTTATAGCTGAACCTAATTCCTCGATGTTCTCTAGGTTTGCAGTGCCTCCACTCAAAATAAACCCTGCTGGAATAGAGTCTTGAAGACCATTTTCTTCAATGCACCCCATGCAGGAACGAAAGATATTAGAGATAGATTGCTCAATTACTTCACACAGCATCCTTTTAGAAATCTTGAAATCAGTTTCTCCACCTATGCCATTAATCTTTAGCGATTCGTCAGCAACTCTATCTGAGATAGATGAACCATATCTCTTCTTGAGCTCCTCTGCCTGAGATGATGGAATTTTTAATGCTATAGCAATTGATTCTGTTATGTAATCTCCAGCATATGGCAGAACTTTAGAAAATATCAGTGAGCCATTTTTAAAGACAGTCAAATCAGTTGTTCCTGCACCAATATCTAATAGGCAAACCCCTAAATCTATTTGATCATCAGAAAGAGTGCATTTTGCTGCACCTAATTGATTAAAATAGAATTTATTAATTTGCAGTCCATTAATCTCCTCTATACATTTACTAATGTTGCTTATTGAGTTCTTTGAGCAATACACCAGATGAGTTCTAACTTCTAATCTTACTCCAGTCATACCCTTTGGTTCCTTAATTCCCGGCTGGCCATCAATAATATATTGAGATGGAACAACATTCAGCAATTCTTTATCACCCGGAACATTCATTGCAATTGATGTTTGCAGTGCAGATTGCTGATCTTTAACAGAAACCTCTTTGTCACTAATTGTTGCCAGACCTGTAGAATTTGTGCTCGATATAAGCTCACCAGAAAAAGAAACATCAACGACTCTAATATTTTCTCCAGATTGATTCTGAAGGTCCTCTATAACTTCTGCAATCGTCTTTGAAGTCTCAGTTATATTAATGATGGAGCCTTTTTTTAATCCAGCAGTAGATTTTGATGAAAAGCCAACCACTTTTTGCATGCCATTGGATTCTTTTACAGTGATACCTGTTATTTTTGAGGTGCCAAGATCAATTATATTAAACATCAAGCTTCTTTATTACATAGCCTTTGTCATATCTTAAATCCAGAATTACCCTGTTCAACTCATCGCAACATTTTTCTTCAAGTATTTTTTCTAGCTTACTTATTTTTTTAATAAAATTTTTCTTCCCAATTAAAACTACCCCGAAATTATAAGTAAGCTCCCACCCAAACATTTTTGTCCATGCAATATGCAAAAGGTGTTGAGTTAATTTCAGATTTAGAATTTGGTTAAGCTCCGCAATATCCTCTTTAGTTAATGCATCTTCAAAATCAAAAGATGGCAGTTTTCCATTAAAGGGGAGATGAAATAAATTTAAATTTGTATCAAAGTAGATTCCCTCAGATTTCTTTACAAAGGGTTCTTTGATAATAACGTGGTAGGTTTGCAGATTATGAGTCGAACTAATAAAGTAGCTTCTCACCCAGCTCTTGGTTGATAAAAATATTTCAAAATTTTTTGGGTATTTGTAAAAGTGATTTTTTAACTGAAGTATACAATCTGAACAAATACTTTCATTTTGCACATAAAGCACAGTTGAAAATTTATCCTTTGTGTTCAACTGATAAGATTGAAGAACGGCCACCAACAAGAATATGAAACTATGAAATTTAATTTTCAATTATCCTAGTTATTAATTCTTTATAGTCTATGCCAGCAAGTTTTGCTGAGAAGGGAAATAGGCTTTTCTCTGTAAATCCTGGTACGGTATTTATTTCTAGAACACTAAAATTATCATCCTCTGAAACAATATCAATTCTAGCCCACGAAGAGCAGCCATGAGCATGAAAGGCTTTATAGGCAATTTCGCTAAGCTCTCCTCTTATTTGTGGATCAGTTACCATGATTTTTTTTGTTTCATTAGAGCTATATTTAGCAGAAAAATTATAGAATTCATTTCCATATGGGATTATTTCCAATGGAGGAAGAATATCTGACCCTAGTACAGAGACAGTATACTCAGGGCCAGAAAAAGCCTTTTCAATAATTACCTCTTCTGAATAGGATAGTGCTTCACTTATGGCCTTATTGATATTTGCCTTATCTTCAACCTTTGTTACTCCAAAACTTGAGCCATTGGTAGCAGGTTTTATAAAGAATTTTTTTTCTGAGAGAATAAACTCGTTTTGAAGGTCAATTTCGTTTGAGCAAACTATAAATTTTGGTGTTGGTATTTGATTTTCTTCCATTAGCCTTTTTGAAATTTTTTTATTCCAACATTTTTTTGTTGCCGCTGATCCTGATCCTGAAAAAACAAATTTTCTACTTTCAAGAATTTCCTGAATTTCACCGTCCTCTCCACCTTTGCCATGAATAGCGATAAAGAAAAAACAATCTTGATCATACTCATCAAAATTGATACTTGAATAGTTTATTAAATGTGGAAGAAATTGTGATCTATCTATATTTTCAAAGATTGACTGAGCAGTTTTTTTGGAGATGTCACTTTCATTGGATTCACCACCATAAACAATAATTATTTTTCTCATTTATACATCGCCACAAGGGAGTTAGAAATGTCTGCAACATTCCCAGCTCCTTGAGTTATTAATATTTCATTATCTGAAATATTTTCCTCTAGTATTTTTGAAATCTCTGTAAGGTTTTTGCCATGAAAAACTTTTATATTTTTTTTAAGCAAACTGTTAACAAAATCATAGGATGATATGTTGTTAGGGTTGTCCTCTCCTGCAGAGTAAATATCCATAACTATTAGCTTATCTACGTTAGACAAGGCATCAATGAAATCATCAAACAATAATGTAGATCTGCTGTACCTATGTGGTTGAAAAATCATATTAATCTTTTTTCCTTTATGGCTTTGCCTTACTGCTGATATTGTTGCTTTAATTTCGGTGGGGTGATGGCCATAATCATCTAAAAGATAAGTAGTTTTTTTTGCAATGCTTAACAGACCTTTTGGCTCCAATCTTCTTGAAACACCAGTAAATTTCTCAAGCGATTCCTTAGCAATGCTTGATTTTATGCCCGCAAGATTTGAAACAATAAATGCAGCAACAGAATTTAATGCATTATGCTGGCCCGGAATCTTCAACTTAAATTTAGTTTCTTTGTTCAATTTTTTTTCTAGCAAAGTAAAGGCTTGATATTGCTCATGCTGATCCCTTTTTACTATCTGATAATCTGCTGTTTTATTAAAACCATATGAGATTTTTGGTCTAGATATCTTTTTGAATAATTTCTTTGCTTTTGAACAGTCGGTACAAATTACTGCAGTTCCAAAAAAAGGCAGTTTTTCCATAAAATTTAAAAATGTTTTTTCTAATTTGCTTGTTTTGTTGTCATAAAAATCTAAATGATCGTTATCTATATTTGTCAAAACACTTATTTCAGGATTTAGATGCAAAAAAGAGCCATCGCTTTCATCTGCTTCGACAATAATAAAATCACTGCTTCCTAAAATACTTCTTTCCTCTTTCCCAAGAATTTTCCCTCCAATAATATATGTTGGATCAAATTCCGCATCTGAAAAAATGTTAGCAATTAAGCTGGTAGTTGTAGTTTTTCCATGTGAGCCAGCAACGGCAATGCTTTGATACCCCTTCATTAGGCTTGAAAGCATTTCTGCTCTTGGGATAATAATTTTGCCTTTTAACTTTGCTTCTACCATCTCAGGGTTTTTGGCATTTACAGCAGATGAATAAACTACCACATCTGCATTGCCAACATTGCCTGCTTGATGCCCAATTGAAATTTTTGCTTTAAGTGCTTTTAGTCTCTCAGTATTTTTATTTTCCACCAAATCACTTCCTGTGACTTTATAACCCTGCTGGATAAGAATTTCTGCAATCCCTACCATTCCTACGCCACCAATACCAATAAAATGAATATGTTTAATTCTGCTTAATTTCATTTGCTATTATTTCCGCAGCTTCAAAGTGTATATCTTTCTTCATCTTTTTGCTCATTTGGGTTAAATCACTTGATTGGAGTTCGCCAATTGCAGCAATTAGATCTTCTGTAGTACTCTCGCCTTCTTCAACTACCATTCCACCCCCCTCAAGGCATGCAGCTTTAGCGTTGAGAAGTTGATGATTATCAATTGAGTTTTTCAAAGGAATAAAGATTGCAGGCATGCCATATGACTGAATCTCAGCAACGGTTGTTGCTCCTGATCGACATATAACAAACTTTACTTCATCAAAAAGGCTAGGAAGATCATCTATAAATTCTTTATAAACAATATTATCGCTTTTAAATTTTGGCTGATTTCCTCCAGTTTGAAAAATAATTTGGCTTTCTTTAATTATTGAATCTAATGTACTAGCTAAATTCTCAACAAAATATCTTGATCCTTGGCTGCCTCCAAAAATTAAAACTTTGTTACGATTTTCATTTGCATCGTAATTTTTATTCAAAAAATTGTTTCTTATTGGATTGCCAGTTAATTTCTCATTAGGCAGATTTAACAAATGGCTAGTAAATATAGTGATTGAAGATTTATAAGCCAGCTTATTTGCACTTCCAAGAATTGAGTTCTGCTCATGAATATAAAGCTTTAATTTTTTTACTTTAGAAAGGATCCAACCAATTATTGAAACATAGCCTCCCATCAATAATACGCGATCAACTTTATATTTCTTTGCGAGAGTAAATGCTTTCAAACAACAATTAGCAAGTTTAAATGGCCAAAGAATTTTTTGAGTTAATGATTTTCCTCTGAAACCATCAATATTCAGATGTATTGCCCGATATCCTAAATTTGAAAAGATTTCTTTTTCTAGCTTTCTTGAAGAGCAAAAGAAAATTACTTCTTCTTTGCTAAACTTTTCTGCTATTGAAATACCTGGGAAAATGTGACCGGCTGTTCCTCCTGCAAAAATTGCTACTTTCATCTGATATTATTTTTTAGCTCCCAACTTGCTCTTAGGGTAATGGCAAGTGCTATAAAGTTCATAATAACGCTTGATCTTCCATAACTCATAAATGGTAATGCCAAACCTTTTGTAGGCAAAATGCCTAAATTCACAAAAATATTTAGCAAAGTTTGTATAAAAAATATTAAGAAAAAGCTACTGATAAGTAGATGTATAAAGAAAAAATTCTTTTTTGCAGATTCTTTTACTAATGAAAATAATCTAAATAAAATTACACCGTAAATTACAGTCAATATAATTAAACCCAAAATTCCTGATTCTTCAATATAAATAGAAAAGATGAAATCTGTATGCGCTTCTGGTAAAAAGAAATATTTCTGTGTACTCTCTCCCACACCCATACCAAATATGCCACCTTGAACTGAAGCAATTAGGGCGTTAAGGAGCTGATAATCGGTGCCAAAAGGGTCATCAAACGGATCGGAAAAACTAAGAACTCTTGAAAATCTTTCTTCATCAAAGTAAACAAAAGTAGAAATAAGAGCAAAAAATATAAATGCCAGCATAATTAGCTGTGAAGTTTTCGCTCCCCCAAGAAATAGAATAATTATTGATACTGCAAATAGCACTGCTGTTGCCCCGACATCAGGCTCAAGCAGTAAAAGAAGGCAGCATATTGCTACCAAAATAAGTGGCTTCAAGAAACCCCTCCATTTTGTCTCTAGCTGCTCTTTTCTGCGTAAACAATAGCCACATAGGTATATGGGAATAAATATCTTTGCTACTTCTGAAGGCTGAAGATTGAATATCCTAAGATTGAGCCATCGTCTACTTCCATTTACTTCTGTCCCAATAAAAGGCAATGCCACAACAAATAATAGCAATATTGATACGATAACTAAAATTGCTCCATTTTCTCGGTAAAAAGAGGTTGGAATAAATAAAAATATTACTGAAGCAATGAGAGCAATACTTATTGCAAAAAGCTGTCTTTTAAAAAAAAAGTATGGATCAGAATAAATTTCATTTGCCATTACATTCGAGGATGAGTATATAAAAACCAGGCTCAAACAAGTTAGGGCCAAGAATGGTAAGACCAAGTATCTATCAAATAATTCATTCTTATTTTTTATCAAAGTGAACCTCAATGATCTTGGAAAAATGCTCACCCCTTTCCGTGAAATTTGAAAAATCATCACCACTTGGATTGCCAGGGGAAAATAAGATCTGATCATTGGTATCCAAAGAGGAGACTAATGATTCTAATGAGCTATAAAGCTTAATATTGTTATGGATGATTCTTTTTTTTATATCTTCCCTGTGTTTTCCAAAAATTAAAACTTTAGCTGGGCCATTAATGATTAGATTTTGATAATTTTCTTTGTTGGGATTTCCACACATAATCAAAACACCAGAAAAATTAAGCTTTTCAATAGCATAATACAAAGATGAAGAGTTCGTAGATTTTGAGTCATTAATTATATTTTTAGAAAGTGGTTGCAGTCGAAAAGGTAGTTCATTCAATTTTAATTTTTTATCAGTATTTGGTTCCAATGATTTTGCGATTGAAAATGCAAAATCCTGAAGCTGATATTCATCATTATAAAAAAATGTTTTTGTTTTCATAATCTTAAACTTGCAGGACTTATATGACTCAAAATCTCCATGATAATCAATATGATCTTTTGAAATGTTTGTTATTACAGATAGATTAAGTTCATTTCCTTGCATCTTTTCAAGTTGGAAACTGGATAGTTCAATAACACTATATTTATGCGTATGGTCAAGGTTTTCTAGTAAGGGTTTTCCAATATTGCCCAGACTTATAGCTGTAGATCTGCTATTCAAAATCTGCGTAAGATAGTGTGTAAGGCTGCTCTTTGCATTAGTTCCAGTTATTCCTATTTTAAATGATTGGTTAAGACTAAAAAAAATATCTATGTCCGTGAGTAAATTTTTATCTAGCACTCCTAGCTCATTAAGCTTTTTTTTACTGAAGCCTGGAGAAACATAAAATGTATCAAATTTAACTAATTCAGATTTTGATATAAATTTATTTCCTACATCATTGGATTTGCCGCCATCGGGGTGCTTATCATCATATAAAAAATATTCTAATTTTTTTTTAATTAAAAACTTTTCGAATGATTTTCCTGTAAGACCATAGCCTAATATTACCCGTCTTTCATTCATCGTATTTTCAACAATGACAGTCCTATCAATACAAAAATAATTGTTAGGATCCAAAAGCGCACAATAATTTTTGGCTCTTTCCATCCGCTTAATTCAAAATGATGATGGATAGGAGCCATTTTAAAGATTCTTTTTTTTCTGAGCTTAAACGAGCTCACTTGAAGAATCACGCTCATTGCTTCCATGATAAAAACAGCAGACATAACCGCAAAAACTATTTCATGACGCACAACTATTGCCACAAAAGCAATGAAAGCACCCATAGACAGAGACCCAACATCTCCCATAAAAATTTGAGCAGGGTAAGAGTTAAACCACAGAAAACCAATGCCTGCTCCTGCTAATGCCCCACAAAGAACTAATAACTCGCCAGTAGTTTCTAAATAAGGTATGTATAGATAATCAGCTGCTATGACATTGCCTGCTGCCCAAGCAATTATTCCAAGTGCAATTGTAATTATTATCACCGGGAGTATTGCAAGGCCGTCCAAACCATCAGTAAGGTTTACAGCATTAGAGCTGCCGACAATAATAAAAATTGAAATAAGTACAAATACAATCCCAAAATCTAAAATTATGTCTTTAAAAAAAGGAACGATATATATTGTTTCATTTGGAACCTTAGCACTCATAAAAAGAGCAAGAGCAATTATTGAAGCAAAAACTATTTGATAAAATATCTTCGTTAACGAAGAAAGACCTTTCGAGCCTGGGTCTTTAATCTTTTTATAATCATCGACAATTCCAATACCTGCGAAAGAAATAAGGCAGAATAATCCCAACAGTACGTATTTATTTGAGAGGTCACCCCAAAGCAAACCAGATAGAATAACGCTTCCAACTATCAATAACCCGCCCATTGTCGGTGTACCACCTTTTTGCCGATGTGTTTCTGGAGCTCTTCCATCAAAGCTTTGATTAAACTGAATATTTTTTATTAAGGAAATAAATCTGTCTCCAAAAAAAAGCACAACAAATAATCCTGTAAGAGTTGAAATTATGGTTCGTGAAGACAAGTAAGCTAAAACATTAAAGATGCCATCTCTTGCGGGGAAAAGGTCCAAAAAATACTCAATCATTTAGCAATAGTTCGATGAATCTTTCCATTTTAGATGATCGCGAGCCTTTAAAATATAAATTTTCATTATTTTGCAATAATAATCGAAATGCAGCTCTGGGAAACTCATGCTCATTTTCAAAATAATTAACATTTTTTGACTTTGTTTTAGCAATGGCTTGCTTAAATATTGGTCCTGTTACCCAAACTTTGTAATCGTGAAAATGATCCAGAACCTTTATATGCTCATCTAGCTCAGAGTCACCAAGCTCAGCCATATCTCCTAAAATCAAAGAAGTATTTTTATTGCTATAAGGAATCAGTGTAGCAATCAATGTGCTGGGACTGGAGTTATATGTTTGATCAATTATGCTTCCCCCCATAGTCTTAATAATTTTTCCTCTACCTTGTGACGGTTGGTAGCTATTTATCTCTCTCTCTTTAGAGATATTTAACTTGTTAATCACACTCTCGACGATATGATTATTTTTTTCTTGATAATTCAAATAATTAAGCTGCCTTCCATCAATAAAAATACTCTTTTCCTTAAGTGTTTTCTTTAGTTTGAGCTTTGTTTTTTCGATATTCTCAATTGTTTTAAAGGTCTCAAGATGCACTGCAGCAACATCTGTCAAAATAAAGACATCAGATTTAAGATGTTCTGCAAGAAGGTCAAAATCACCAACATTTCTTGCGCCACATTCAACAACTAAATAATCAGAATGTGCATCGCAACTTAAAATTGTAAAAGGAATACCAAATTCATTATTTTCGTTTAATTTATTTGTGTGACATGCAGAACCAATGGAATGCCTCAACATATCCTTTATAGTTGTCTTACCATAACTTCCGGTTATTAAAATCAATTTGACTCCCAGCTCCTCAATATGTTTCTGACACAACAGAACCAATGAAGAGTAAACGTCTTCTACCTGAATACAATTTTCTGAATGGCATTTATTTGACAAAACAACAGCACCTTTCTTTATTGCTTCATCAATAAATGAAAAACCAGAAAAACTTTTTCCTTCTAAAGGTACAAATAATTGATTTTTTTTTACAGTTCTTGAATCAAAAGATATGCCATCAATGACGATATCTTTTCCTGTCGTCTTGCCTTGAAGAAACTCTGCATACTCATTTTTTGATTTTAATCCTGCTACGTAATACATTTATTTACTTCCTCTTCGTCTGAGAAATGGAACCTTTTATTTCCAATTATTTGATAATCTTCATGCCCTTTCCCAATTATTACTAAAGTCTCATCGCATGTTAATTTTTTTATTGCTGTTGTGATTGCTTTTGCTCGGTCTAATATTACTTCATAAGAAGCTGTTTGTTCTATTCCCTCTGCAATCATATCTGCAATTAGTTGTGGATCTTCTCCTCTAGGGTTATCGGAAGTGATAATAATATGATTTGCATATTTTGACGAGATACTTCCCATTAACGAACGTTTACCATGATCTCTATTCCCACCTGCTCCAATAATTAATGTTGTCTTTACAGACTTTAATCTAGATAGCCCAGATAAAAGTTTTTCTACTGCATCAGGGGTATGAGCATAGTCAATAAAAATTTTATTAGATTTATATTTAATTAGCTTCTGCCTACCAGTGGGTAAGTTTATTAAACTTAATGAAGAAATAAACGAATCAAATGCTAGTCCTTGGTGCATTAGAAATGGCAACCCAATAAAAATATTAACTAAATTAAAATCTGTGAAAACTGGGGCACAGCCCTCAGAGGAGCCCCATGGACTATATATATCAAATGCAATTTTCCCATCACTATATATTTTTCTAACTGAAAAGAAGATGTCAGCACTTGGCTTAATGCAAGAAATAGAAAATTTACTTTCGCCAGAAAAAGCTTTGATCCAATTATTTGAACTATCATCATCAAGATTGTATGTGAAAGAATTCTTCGTATTTTTTACTAGCTCTAATTTGGCTTTAAGATAATTAGGCATATTTTTATGGTGATCCAAATGATCCCTAGTAAAGTTGGTAAAGCCAGAATGATCGATGCTAAGTCCCTCGAGTCTATTGCTTTCGATACCAATTGATGAGGCCTCATAAATAATTTTCGTTGTATTTCTATCTAGGCATTTCTTAAGGAAATTTCTGATATAAATAGGGGTTTCTGTGGTTAGCCTTTGAGAGGCAATATTTTTGCCATTTATATAGCATCCCAGTGTTCCCATTACACCGTTGTTTATGTTGTTGATATTTAGTATTTGGGATACAAATTGAGCAGATGTTGTTTTGCCATTTGTGCCCGTTATGAAAAAATTTTCAAAATCCTCTAATACAAGCCCATAATCATCTTCTATAATTTGTAGCACTTTAGAATCCAGATATGGAATTACTTTTACTTTATCCAAATTGATTGTTGTCGATTCTGAAGACCATATCTCAGATACCAATTCAATTTCTTTAGCCGAAAGATGTTTGTAGCCTTTATTAATTGATATAAAAATAGAGTCTGGCTCTATGTCATTAGAATGATCTACATAAATCATAATTACTTGAAATTTATTCTATATAGCCATTAATCAACATATGTTCTGCTAAAGTAGCCACAATTGGAGCTGAAATGTCGCCCCCAAAATAATTATTTGGGTCAGGCTCATCAATAGAAACAACCATTATATATTTTGGGCTCTCATAAGGAAAAATAGAAGCAAAACTAGAAATGTATTTGCCAGGGGTATATCCATTTCCGACAATATATTTTTCAGTAGTCCCTGTCTTTCCAGCGATACTTACGGTTGAATCTGAAATATTTTCTGCAGTTCCTTCAACGACAGTTGATCTTAAGGAAGCTAAGATATAATCTGCTGTTTTGCTATCTATTGCTTTTGATTTTCTAACTGGTTGGTTAATGGTAATTCTCGGCTCAACTATTTCCCCTTGGTTAGCAAATGCAGAATATGCTTTTGCTATCTGAACAATATTCGCCCGCAATAAATAACCATATCCTAAAGAGGCTTTATCAATATCATATAGAATTGAGCTATCGTATAAAAAACTGGAATCAATTCCATGCCAATTTAAATCCAACTCTTTGCCAATACCAAAGCTTCTAAGATTTGCATTGATTTGGTCGCCTGACAACATGATGGAAATTTTTGCTATACCTACTTGAGAGGAGTTTGAAATAATTTCAGAAGGGCTTAAAACCCCATAATTTTTTCCTCCAGCCTCACTTCTTTTGAATCCAGACAAATTTATATATCCAGGATTTGTATCAACTAAAGAGTCTTCATTTATTATTCCGTTATTGAAAGCACCTGCAATTGTGATTGGTTTAATAAGTGAGCCTGGTTCTAAGTACTCATCAAACGATAAGTTTCTTTGGATAACTCTATCAGATCTATTGGGATTAAATGTAGGATAATTTACAAGAGCTAGAAGATCTCCGCTGCGAGCATCCATAATAACTGCAAACCCCCCTTTTGCTGATGCAGCAGAAATTGATTTCTTTAATTCCTCGAAAAGTTTGAATTGTAAATTTATATCAATAGTTAAACTTAGATCATTCTGACTTGACCTCTCAATAAAATTCTTAAGGTCGCCTTTAACTCTTCGCCCTTTAGCATCTCGAAAAAAATTTAAACTTCTTTGATCAGACTTAAGTGATGCATCGAAAGATCTCTCTATACCTTCAAGCCCTCCGCTTACTCCAGAAAAACCAACTAGAGGACTGATAATACTGCCATAAGGGTAGTATCTTCTATATACAGGCTCCGATATAACAGAGCAATCACAAAACTCTCTAAGTTCTTTGATAAAAACCGGAGTTAGCTGATTTTCAAAATAAATTCTTTTCGAGTTAAATAAAAAAATGGGCTCATTAACTCTTTCAGCATATGCTAGACCAAGATCTTTTTCTTCTGCTGATCGAAAAAGCAAAGTTGATCTAAGGATGCTAACAGCAAGCTCATTACCATTTCTATCTAGAATTTTTTTTCGTGGAAAATTTATTGTTTCATTAAACTGAGATCTTGATTTTCCTGCCACTAAATACCTATCTTTATCTTGGTCAAGCTCAAAAAATTTATAAAACGGAGTTGCTAAGAGAAATAAAACGACTGCAAAAATAAATCTGATTTTATTCATTAAGCTGCTCGATTCTCTTCATGCCCAGGCTTGCTGCAGATTGTAAAACATAGGGGGATGACTTAAGCAAAGAAAGTTCAAGGTTTAGCTTAGTATTTTCATTTTCAAGCCTATCGATTTCATTTTGGATTTGAGCTAGATATAGAAATTGTCTTTTATATTCAAATACAAGTTTGGCTTTTATAAAAGCAACCCCTCCCAGGAAAACCATCAATACAAAAAAAGACACTCTAGTATGTTTCATAATTTTGTCACTACTCTCATTTTTGCACTTCTTGCTCTTACATTTGAAACTAATTCAGACTCCTCCGGTGTGATCACACTGCTTACTAAAAATTTCTTTTTTTGCACCTGTTCACTTAATAATGGTATGTCTTTTTCGTGTAGCCGTTCTTCCGTTTTAAAATAATTCTTTACAATCCGATCTTCAAGAGAATGGAAAGAAATAACAACCAACCTCCCATTCTTCTTTAAAAGTCTCTTTGCCCTGCTAAGGCATATTTTTAAGTTATCAAGCTCCTGATTAACCTCCATCCTTAAAGCTTGAAATACCTTAGTGGAGGGATTTTTTTTAGTTTTAATTTTTTTTATATTTTCTATAAGGTTTGATAACTGTTTGGTTGAGATAATTCTATCTTGTTCTCTTTTGGCTACAATTTCTCTAGCGATTCTCTTAGATTCAGTCTCTTCCCCATACTCTTTAAAAATCCTTACAAGATCTTTGTAAGCATAATTATTTATGATACTTTCGCAGGACAACTTCACCTGTTTTCCAAATCGCATATCTAGTGGTCCATCCCTCATGAAGCTAAAGCCTCGAGAAGGTTCATCAATTTGTGGAGATGAAACACCACAATCAATAAGAATCCCATCTAGTTCATCATCATTAAAGTAATCTCCTATGTTTTTAAAATTAGTTTTATGGAAGGAGAAATTTGGGTTTTTAATTTTCTTAGCCTCAACTTCAGCAAGCTCATCTAAATCAAATGCATTTAAATTTCCTTTAGAGCTAAGTGTACGCAGTATTTCTTTTGAATGACCTCCTTGTCCAAATGTGCAGTCAACATAATTGCCATCAGCATTTTGAACTAGACTTTCTACAGCCTTATTGAATAAAACTGGAACATGTTTAATTTTTTAATCTCCCTAAAACTTCACTAAGGTTTGCTCTTTTTAACTGATCAAGATCTAGGAAGTCATCACTTAAATTTTCATTGTTTGCTCTTGTTGTAAAAACTTTAGGTCTTTGAAAGTCACCTAAATTAAATCTCCTTAAGCCAGTAGCTATAATTATTACACTAATAGTATTTCCGAAGGATTCGTCAATGGTTAATCCAGGAATTGCCTCTACGCCATCTTGCCCAATAGATGAAGCTTCCTCAAGAATATCTCTAAGTTCTTTCTGTGTAATGCTGGATGAAGCACAAACATTTACCAGCAACCCTTTTGCATTTTTAACTTCGTTTCTGTCAAAAAAAGGATTATTCAATGCTTCATAAATAGCCTTAGGTGCTCTATCTTCTCCATCTGCAGAACCATACCCCATTAGTGCCATCCCTTTTTGTGACATTACAGCTAAAACATCTGCAAAATCCACATTTATTTTTGAAGGCTTCAAAACTATATTTGCAACGCCTTTAACCGCATTCATTAAGACATCATTTACTTTTGTAAATGCTTTTTCTATTGGAGTTTCTGGAGGAAAGATTTCAAAAACTTTTTCATTGTCAACTTCAATAAGAGAGTCTACATTTTCTATTAAACTTGAAATTCCATTTTTTGCCTGACTGGCTCGTTTCTGACCTTCTGTTTTAAATGGAGTTGTTACTACCGCAACTGTAAGGATATTTAATTCCTTGGCGATCTTTGCAATTACTGGTGCCCCTCCAGTGCCAGTACCACCCCCCATTCCAGCTGCAATAAATAACATTTCAGTATTAGCAAGGTTGTCAATAATCTCTTGACGGCTAAGTTCTGTGGCTTGCTTCCCAACTTCAGGGTTATTGCCTGCTCCAAGCCCTTTAGTTAAGTCGTTGCCAAGCTTAATAGTTTTAGCATTATGTATCATACTTAAAGCTTGAGAATCAGTATTTGCACATATAAACTCAACGCCTTTTATGCCTGAACTTATCATGTGCTGAATAGCATTTCCGCCTCCGCCTCCAATTCCTATAACTGCGATTTTTGCTTGCTCGTAATTAGAATCAAGAATTTGCCATGTCATATATAAATTCTAGATGAGAGAATCGAGTTGGTCTATAAGCCGGATTCTGTTTTTAGCTATCATTTATCTTGATGTTTTGTCACCAAAACATTCATGCTGCCTACCCTGATTATGTGCGAGCAACACAATTTAATCTCTACTTGGCATTGCTTCAAGTGGGGTTTGCACTGCCTCAAACTTTCGTTTGAGCGGTAAGCTCTTACCTTACCTTTTCACCCTTACCAAAATGGCGGTATATTTTCTGCTGCACTATCCGTAAGCTCACGCTCCCCAGCTGTTAGCTGGCACCTTGCTCTTTGAAGTCCGGACTTTCCTCTTAAAAATTAAGCGATAGCTCGACCAACTCGGTAGATATATTATCAATCTTTTGATGCAAGTGCTAAAAATAACTTATATATCTTATTTTTTGATTCTCCTGTAATCAGGTGCACAGCATTTATTAAATCTTTACTGGGCACAAATTCAGAAAAATACATATAGAATTGTTCTAACTTTAATTCTTGCTCTTCTTTTTTAATTGGCTTAATCAATACAACAAATTCTCCTTTAAAAAAATCATTAATTTTAGTAATCTTCTCAACTACTTGACTGCCTTTTCCTCTTATAAATTTTTCATTAAGTTTTGAAATTTCTTTTACTATTGAGATGTCTGATTCATTAAAATCTGAATTATTTTGAAGCCAAACTAAATTCTTTAATAACCTTTTTGGAGAGTCAAAAAAAATACTTGTACCAGCAAATCTTTCAATAGTTTTCACAATCATTTTTTTATCTTTATCTTTTCTAGGGAAGAATCCCAGAAATTGGAAACTATCTGTAGGCAAAGCACTTCCTGCCAAAGCAGATGTAACTGAACTAGGTCCTGGAATGCTGACAATGTCAATGTTATTCTCTGCGAGTGTTTGGATTAATTTAAATCCAGGATCAGATATTAATGGCGTGCCAGAATCAGATACTAGACCACCAACCAACCCTTTTTTTAAATTATTAAAAATTTTATTTCTTACGCGATCATTGGAGTGGTCGTTATAAGTTATGACGTTTTGAATATTTATTGAGTAATGATTTAGAAGTTTTCTGGTAATTGAAAAATTTTCTACAACCAAAAAGTCTAGTTTAGACAATATTTTCAATGCCCTATTAGACAAATCATCAAGATTGCCGATGGGTGTGGGTATAATATAAAAAATCATGTTGAAGAAATTTTTAATTATAGTATTCCATATTATCTTTATCTCTGCTTGCTCCAGTGCGCAGAAAGGAAACGAAAATCAAAAATATTTAGAGTCAAAAGATGCTTTGGGTTTCATTGGTATTACACAATTTTCTCAGGCTAATTTTAACGCTATTCAGCAGGATTTTACTTTTCTAATTCCGGATCCAAGTGAATTTGAGTACTTTAATACCTATTTTCAACTCGGCATCCTGCATGCATCCAGAGACCTAAAAAATACAACTGAAATAATTTTTTTAAGTGAGCTGAATGCCAACAATCTGAAAACAGATAGTTTTATAGTTGGTCCATTTAAACCAAACTTAGTTGAACAATTCGATTCCAAAGGGAAAAATGAAAACTTAATTCTTATGGGGCTAGCTCAAAAAAATTTATTTTTGTCATCTAACTCAATCTCTCAAATCAATGCTTTAAAAAACTATCTAATGCAAACCAAGAATAAAAAAATAATGGTAGCAGGTAAAGATGCTTTAAATAAGATAAAGAAACTAAATTTAGACTTGGAATATATTTTTCTAAAATCAAATACAAATTCAAATCAGGTTAAAGAAATTCTTGGAGTATCAGACAGCACTAACAGAATAAAACAAATTGATCAAGCAAGCTTTTCTGAATTAAAGTCAATCCCAAGGTCTAGAGATGACATTGAACACGTAGTCTTATTTCCCCAAGAAGTAGATGAAATCTATGAAATTGCTTCAAATATTAGATTCAACTATGGTCTTGGATATGAGATCTCAACATTAACGTACGGGCTTGCAGATTCCTTAGATACAAATGAAATTGCATTACATAATATTTTAGTTTTTGGGCTTGCAGATAAAAATAATTTTGGTTATGACTTAAGAAAAGCTAGGAGCTATGCCCTTGGGTACGATGCTATGCTTTTAGCGTATGCAAAATCTAACAATTTTCTTGGAGAGGTTCGAGGCTATAATGCCATTTATAACCTTACTTCAACTGCAATTAATTCTAAATCTTATATTAACTAAAAGAGTATCTTAGGTCTCTTTCGGAATCCGTTAGAGAAAGATCAAAGCTAGGTCTAGAGAAAAGTTTTTCTTGGTACTTTTTCAAAGTTGAAAAAGATTTTGTATTTGGGATTGTGACGCCTAAATATGGTAATCGATATAGAATAGCTGACATATAACAGTCAACCAAAGTAAACTCGTCGCTCATAAAGTAAGGTTTTTCTTTTAACACCAGCACAATACTAGATACTAATGCCACAAGGTCTTTTTTAAGCTTATCAAACTCTTTTTGTGAAATCTTTGGTTCCATCATTTTATCAATTAATGGAAGCCACTCTTTTTCGATCCTATAGATTAAAAGCCTGCATTCTGCTTTTTCATTTGGGTAAATAGGCAGTAGGGGTGGGTGAGGAAATCTCTCATCAAGGTATTCTAAAATAATTCTTGGTTCATATATAGTTACCTCTCTATCAACAAGCACTGGAAGTTTATTGTAAGGGTTAATTGCAGGCAGCTCGTCTGGCATTTTGGCCTCTGAATCAAATTCTTTTATTTCACACGAAATATCTTTTTCAGCCAATACAAGCCTCACCATATGACTATAGTGTCCCTTTTCCTCTGAGTAAAAAATCATTTAATATCCTTAGAATACTCTCTATTTAGCAGCCACATAACTGCTGTAAAAATAACGAAAAATAATATCACAAAAATTCCATTTTTCTCTCTTTCGCTCCTGATAGGTTCTGCAGCATAAGCCAAAAAATTTACCAAATCCTGCATAGCGTTATCGAACTCTTGTTCGGAGAGCTTGCCTTCTGAGACTTTTACTAACTCACCTTTGTTATTTAATTGCTGTCTACCTTGCAAGCTAGAGAGCACATGTGGCATTGAGCTTCCTTGCAGCACTAGGTTGTTTGAGCCTAGAGGTCTAGATGCATCCTCATAAAATGATTGTAAATAGGTATACACCCAACTCTCACCTCTGACCCTTGTTCTCAGTGTTAGATCAGGAGCATATGCCCCTAGCCAAGCAGTCGAATCATCACTGTTGAGTCCAAAAGTCATATAATCACTATTTTTTATATTAGGGTTTAGGATAAGGTCCTCTCTAAGAATATTTTTAGGAATATCTAAATCTTTTTGCAATCTATTCCATCTTAAATACTCCAGACTATGGCAGCTCGAACAATAATTCATATACAGGCCTAAGCCTCTCTGAAGCGAGAATAAATCATGCACATCTGCTTTATAATCTATGCAACTTTCAAGAGCTCCACATTCACTATCACCTGCAGGAAAAAGCTTTCCACAAAATGCAATTAAAAGCAGTAATGTAAAAGATCTAATCATAACCTCTCTGGAACCTCCAAGGTTTTTTCATATTTTGTATAAATTGGCATCAATATAAGTGGCAGGAAGTAAAATAATGTGCATATCTGAGCTATCAGTGTTCTTAGCTCATTTACTGGTTTTGTTCCTAAATATCCAAGTGTAATAAATGAGGCTGCAAATAATATCATCCCAATCTTACTATACATGCCTTTGTATCTAATGCTTTGTACTTTTGATCTATCGAGCCATGGCACAACAAAAAGAATTGCTATGCTGGCAGCAAATATTATAAAACCAAGAAATTTACTAGTTATGCCTAAGAGAGGAATTCCAAATGTTATCGCTCTAAGAATTGAATAGAATGGAGCGTAATACCATACAGGTGCAATGTGTTCTGGAGTTTTAAGAAAATTTGCTTCTTCAAAATTTGGTTTTTCCAGAAAATAGCCTCCACCTTCAGGTGCAAAAAATACTATTGAGAAAAATATTACAAAGAAAATTCCAATTGCCGGTAAAGCACTAAATGTTTTGTATGGATGAAAGGGTGCTCCATCTAAAGGCATACCTTTTTCATCTCGATGTTTTTCAATATCAACCCCCTCTGGATTGCCAGCTCCAACCTCGTGTAACGCAAATATGTGAAATACAACCAACGCAATCATTAGTAATGGCACCACAACAACATGCAAAGCAAAGAAACGAGATAATGTTGCTCCAGAAAGCACATAATCACCTTGTATCCAAACTTGTAGATCTGGCCCAATAACTGGAATTGCACCAAAAAGGGATAGAATTACATTTGCTGCCCAATATGACATCTGACCCCAAGGCAATACATAGCCAAGAAAGCCTTCAGCCATCAACAAAAACAAGAGGAAACATCCAAATAACCAAACCAATTCTTTTGGTTTTTGGTAGGAGCCGTATAGCAGACCTCTGAACATATGAAAATACATCAAAAAAAAGAAAGCGCTCGCTCCCGTACTATGCATATAACGCATCAACCAACCATACTCAACATCTCTCATAATGTATTCGACAGATGCAAATGCCCCCTCTTCTGTATTTGTATAAAACATCATTAACCAAATTCCAGTTATAACTTGAACCATGAAAATGACCATAAGTAAGGCACCAAAGATGTAGAAGAAGTTAACCTTTTTTGGTACTGGGTGTTTTGTTAAATGCCTTTCAAGGTTTTCAGTAACTGGAAAACGTTTATCAAGCCAACTCATAAAGGAATTATTCTGTTTGTTCATTTATCCTACTTCTCCGATTGTAAGCATATCTCCATCAAACGAGTGAGGAGGAACCTCTAAATTAGTTGGGGCTGGAACCCCCTTATAAACTCTTCCTGCTAAATCAAATTTTGAACCATGACAAGGGCAGAAAAAGCCTCCTAACCATTCCTGATCCCAAGCTTTTGGCTCAATTTCAGGATGATATTTTGGTGCACAGGACAAATGAGTACAAACACCTTTTAGGACAGTGTAACTGCTATTAGCTGAACGGGTAATGCCTTCTTCTTTAGCAGGATTCGTTACTTTTGCATCAAGTTTTGGAAGATTCTCAATTGCCGATAATGTTTGGTGTACTATAAAAATTGGAGTTCTTCTCCATTCCAAAACTACCATTGCGCCGGCCTCTAATTTTGAAAGATTGAACTTAACAGATGCTCCAAGTGCTTTCGCCTTTTCACTTGGATTCCATGCACTCAAAAATGGTACGGCAAAACCCGCAACCGTAACTGCTCCAACTATACCAGATGTAATATGAAGAGCTCTTCTTCTATTTTGGTCAATTTTTTTTGACATTAATTTAAAATTATCTCTTAGAGAATTGTGGGCTCTTTCTTGCTTTTTTCAAGCCGACTTTCTTTCTTTCTTTAACTCTTGAATCTCTTGTAAGATACCCTGCTTTTTTTAATTCTCCTCTTAGATCAGGAGTCTCAGCAATTAGTGCTTTTGAAATAGCAAGTCTAATCGCGCCAGCTTGACCAAATGAACCACCACCCTCAACTTTAACATCTGCATCATAAGCATTTTCTTTATTAGTGAGAACTAAAGGTTGTCGTACGATCATTTTGGCAACGTCCCTACCAAAATAATCATCTAGACTTTTTTTGTTGACAGTGATTACACCACTGCCTTTTTTTAACCTTACAACTGCTGTGGCTTCTTTTCTTCTACCCGAGATGACTGACATTAATTTAGTACCTCAGGACTTTGTGCTTCATGGGGGTGCTCTTCTCCCGCATAAACTTTTAATTTCTTAATCACTTGTCTATTTAGTTTATTTTTTGGCAGCATACCTTTCACTGCTAATCTTAAAACTTTTTCGGGGTCTTTGCTTAACAAGTCTTTAAAGGCAATTTGTTTAATTCCACCAGGATAACCTGTATGCCTGTAATATATTTTGTCCTCATTTTTTGAACCAGTAACTTTAAGGTTTTTTGCATTTATAAGCACCACAAAGTCACCAACATCTGAATTTGGAGTATATTCAGGTTTGTTTTTACCCCTCAGAATATTTGCTACCTTTACTGAAAGTCTACCCAATGTCTGGCCAGAACAATCGATTAAGTACCATTTTTGCTCAATGTCTTGAGTTCTTAGTGCTGTTGTTTTCATGTAGTGCTCAAAGTTGACGTGCTATATATTAATATAAAGGGAATAGATTTGAAACATGAAAAACCTGTTTTTAGTAATATTATTTTTTGGGCTTATAATTGGCTCTCAGATTGTATTTTTTAAGGAGAATCAGTCATCAAATAATCAATTAAAATTTGAAGAGCTAACGGAATCAATAATTGAAGTTAAATCCACAAATTTTCGTGGGCAATCAAACTTTGGCTCTGGGATAATAATATCTGATGATGGCTATATCATCACTGCATCACATTTAGTTAATAATGCTGCCACAATTACATTAGTTAACCAAGGTAGTGACTTTCCAGCAAAGCTTATAGGCTATGATCAATTTTCTGATGTTGCAGTTTTAAAAAGTGAAATGAATGATCTTAGGCCCATTAAAATGCCAAACAATCTTGATGTTTCTATTGGTGACAAAGTTTATGCCCTCGGCAATCCATTCAACCTTGGCATTTCAGTTTCTTCAGGCATTTTAAGTGCAACAGGAAGAAACTTTGGTAACCCTTATCTAAATATCTTTCAGACAGACGCCTCAATAAACCGAGGTAACTCAGGAGGTGCTTTAGTAAATCAAAGGGGCGAGTTTATTGGAATGAATATTTCAATAGCATCAATATCTGGAGGGTCAGAGGGTGTTGGTTTTGCTCTTCCCTCAGATAAAGTTATTTCAATAGCTCAAGAGATAATTAAGTATGGATCGATAAAGCGCGCGTGGATTGGTGATTTAAGGTTTAGAGGCATTTCATACAGAGATAATGAAAATCAGATCATGCCAGGACTACTAGTAATTGGAAATGATAAAACTATAAGTGGTGGACTGGAGGATGGCGATATTATTTTAAAAATCAAAGGAGCAAGTGCTATCTGGAGCACTTTCATTGCGTCAATTAATAGCATTAAACCTGGAGAAGAAATTGAATTAGAAGTTGTAAGAAAAGATAAGTTAATAGAATTGAAAATAGTTACCGTCTTAAAACCTGACGATTAGACTACTGGTTCTCTAATTATTTCTGCACCAAGCTTATTAAGTTTTTCTTCAATGCATTCATAGCCTCGATCGATATGGAAGATATTCTCTATTTCAGTTCTATTCTTTCCTACCAAACCAGCCAATACCAAACTTGCTGATGCTCTTAGATCTGATGCAATTACAGAAGATCCAACTAAATTTGCTACCCCACTTATATATGCTGTGCTTCCATTGAGCGATATGTCTGCACCCATCTTTTTTAGCTCAACCACATGTTGAAACCTATTTTCGAAAACATTTTCAACAATTGTGCTTTCACCTTTTGAAATTGTGTTTAGGGCCATGAATTGTGCCTGCATGTCCGTTGGAAAGCCTGGGAATGGTTCCGTACTAATATTACATGCTTTCAAATCTGTTAATGTGGCATCTATCTCAACAAAATCCTTACCGGTATTAATAAAAGCGCCCATTTCTTTAAATTTTTCTATTATTGGCTCTAGCAAGCTAGGCTGAATACCATTTACCTTTACATGACCATTGGTGATAGCTCCCGCTACAAGATAAGTGCCTGCCTCTATCCTATCTGGAAGAATGCTCCAGTTATTTCGATTTAAAGCGGCTACACCCTCAATAATTACTGTAGCGTCATCTGTTCTAGATATTTTTGCACCTGATGAATTAAGAAAATTAATTAAATCCTCAACTTCTGGCTCTCTCGCACAGTTTTCAAGAGTCGTTGTTCCATCACAAAAAATCGAGGCCATGATTAAATTTTCAGTGCCAGTTACCGAAATTTTTGGAAACTTAAAGTGAGTTGCCTTTAAGTTTTCTGCTTCTAAATAAATAAACTTTGAGTCAGTGGTTATATTGGCGCCCATTTGCTGCAGTCCAGCAAGATGAAAATCAATTGGCCTAGTTCCTATATTGCATCCACCCGGTTGAGATATTTTTGCTTTTCCATACTTTGCAAGAAGAGGCCCCATTACTAGAACAGATGCTCTCATAGTTTTAACTAATTCATATCTTGCTTCAGGATTATCTATAGATGAAGAGTCAATCTCAATTCCGTCATCCTCCTCAAATCGAATCACGGAACCCATTGAGTTTAAAAGCTCAAGCATAGTAGATATATCTTTTAGATGTGGAAGATTAAAGATTGAAACAGGATCATCGAAAAGTATTGTAGAAGCTAAAATTGGGAGACCTGCATTTTTTGCACCAGAACATTCTACTTCACCATGCAGCTGATTGCCGCCTTTTATAATTAATCTTTCCATTTTATGTACTAAATAGCTCTTCGCTTGATAGTGGTTGCCAAGAATTTATGGCCTTATCAAGATCAAAGTTAGATTTTTTCAAAACCCCTTGAAATTGGTTTCTAAATGTAAGTCCTAAATTTATTCCGTCGATAATTATATTTACAATCTTATATTCTCCTGCTTTATTTTTATAAACAGTAAACTTTGTTGAGAATGAATAGGAAGTATTAGAGGAAAACTTTACATCAACCTCATATGTTTTATTTTTATTCACCTTTATTTCCTGATCTGTGGAAATATCATAATCTTTGAATTCAAGCAAAGTTGTGACGTAAGTATCCAATAAAAGTTTTTTTGTTCTTTCTTGGAAACGCAATACTTGGTCTTCACTAGCTGAAGAATATGCTTTGCTTAGAATTAGCCGGGAGACCAGCCTGACATCAACCATTGGCTCCCAAATATTCTTTAATTTATTTTTAAACTGCTCTGGATTTGCCTCATAATCTGAACCTTCTGTTTTAATTATTGTCAAAAAGTATTGAGCATTTTTATCAATAAACGAGTGTATTTCTGGTATTTGATCTGCTTTTAAATTAAGTGAGAATATTGCAAGAAATATAAATTTATAGAGAAAAAGTCGTAACATATTGTAATTATAGTAGAAATGAAAAAAATAAATTTCCAAAAAGAAGCAAAAAAAGCACTTTTAATTGAATTGGATGAGTTAAAAAGCTTTATTGAGTCTAAATCCTTCAAAGTAAATCAATTTTGTGAGCACATTTTTAAATGTAAGGGCAAAATATTTCTCACAGGGGTTGGCAAATCAGGCCATATTGCAAATAAAATCGCGGCAACACTTTCAAGCACAGGAACTCCATCTTTCTATATACATCCTGCAGAAGCACTGCATGGTGATGTGGGCATGATACAAAAGAAAGATCTATTAATTGCAATTTCAAAATCTGGAGAAAGTAAAGAAATCGTTGAACTTCTTCCAGCAATTAAAAATTTAAAGATCAAATTATTATCAATTACTGAAAATAGCAGGTCCTCTATTGGTTCGGCTTCAGACAGTCATATAGAGGTGAGAGTAGCCAAGGAAGCATGCCCAAACGGATTGGCTCCAACTTCTAGCACAACAGTAACTCTTGCCTTGGGTGACTCTGTTGCTGTAGCACTTCTTAAGGCAAGGGAGTTTGGTGAAAAAGATTTTGCTAAGTCTCATCCAGGTGGAAAGCTTGGCAGAAAGTTAACTCTAAAAATATCTGATGTTATGACAGAAGTCAAAGATGCACCTTTAGTTCCCAAAAACTTGAGCATCAGAAAAGTTCTCATCGAAATTTCTAAGAAGAAGCAGGGATTTGCCTTGATAACATCGACAAAAGATAAAGATTCTAGAATTCTTGGGATCTTTTCAGATGGAGACCTAAGAAGGAATTTAGAGAAAAAGATTGATATTGATGATGCCAATATTGGTCAGGTTATGACTAAATCTTTTAAAACTATTGAATGTAATTTGCTTGTAGCCGATGCAGCAAAATTTATGCAGAAAAATAAAATTTACAACCTTGTAGTTAAAGAAAATACCAAAGTAGTTGGTTTTTTAACTATGCATCAAATACTGGAATCAAATGTACTATAAAACCTTTCTAGCTTTTTTCTTCGTTCTGTCCTTTTATTCTTGGAGCCAAGAGTACGAGATAAACTCTTTGTATGTTGAAATTGACACTGAGAACAATCAAGTAGTATATGAAGGGGATGTGCAGTTTATATCAAAGCAAGTAAACTTTTCATCATCCAAGCTTTTAGTAGACCAAGAACAGGAAAAATTCATCGCAGAAGGAAACCCAATTAAAATCAGTTACATTGCTGATGGGCAGGAGGTTTTTGGCACCTCAATAAAACTAGAACTTACTGAGAATTTGCTCTCTCTTTCAGGCAATGTTCAGCTTATGACCAATAATAATAAGATTGTATCTGAATCAATAGTTATAAAACTAAAAAATGATTGAAGCTTTCAGCATAACCAAGACAGTTAACAACAAAAAGCTTTTTAATAATATTAGCCTCACCATCGAAAATAAATCAATCACAGGCCTGTTGGGAGCAAATGGTGCTGGGAAAACAAGCCTTTTTAGAGCTATAGCAGGATTATCAAAAATAAATAATGGAAAATTAATATTTTTTGGTCAAGATGTAACAGATTTAAACCTTGAAGAAAGATCAAAGCTCGGTCTAAGTTACGTGCCTCAAGAGAACTCTCTATTTGAAGAATTAAGTCTGATAGAAAATATTAGGCTTGTGATGGAATTAAAATTTAAAAAAATTGCAGAAAGCAAGGAAAAAGATATTGATAAGCTTTTTATGAAAATGGGGTTAACAGCAAAGACTGACACCAAAGCGAAATTCCTATCAGGTGGAGAAAAACGTAAAGCAGAAATCATAAGATCAATTTTGCTTGATGCTAAGGTTATCCTTTTGGATGAGCCATTTGCTGGCGTAGACCCAATATCAGTCGATGAGATAAACAAAATACTTAAGGAGCTTAGCAAAGAAATAAGCATTTTTATCAGTGATCATAACTTCAGAGATGTAATAAATGTCTGTGATAGCATTATCTTGATGAATCAAGGCGAGATTCTATCAACCGGAAGTCCACAAGAGATTTCCAAAGATCCTCTTGCAAAGAAGTTTTATTTTGGTGAATAATAATTTTCCAAATAATCTAGTAAAATAGCCGCATGGCTTATCAAATCCCAGAATCCAAATACGAACTTATTCAGTCCACAATAAATAATCCTGAATACAAAGCCAAACTTACAAGAATACTTTCTGAAATGTCAGCAAGTGAGTTAGCGTTCGTTATGGAAAATTCTCCACCTCAAGAGAGAAAAATAATATGGGATTTAATTCAGCTTGATGCCGAAGGCGAGGTTCTAGGTGAGCTTGATGAATCTTTAAGAGAACAACTTTTGATTGATATGAATCCAGAGGAAATTTCCTTGGCAATAAGTGATTTAGAAGCAGATGATCTTGCCGATATTTTGCAATCCTTACCAGAAAAAATAACCAATGAGGTACTTTCCTTGATGAATTCAAGAGACAGAGGAAGAGTTGAAAATGTTTTAGATTTCTCAGAGGAAACAGCTGGGGGTTTAATGAATACAGACATCATTACTGTAAGAGCAGACAATACAATTGAGCTTGTTTCAAGGTATTTGCGTTTCTTAAAAAACATTCCCCAAAATACAGATGATATTTATGTTGTAACAAAGAATGATGAATATTTAGGCATCCTTCCGATTACAAAGATTTTAACATCTGAGCAAAATATGACAGTAAGAGAAGTAATGGACACAGAATTTCAACCGATATTATCCTCATTAAACCAAATCGATGTTTATAATCTCTTTAAAAATAAAGATCTTTTTTCTGCTCCAGTTATCGATGAGGAAAATAAATTACTTGGTAGAATCACAGTAGATGATATTATTGACATTGCTGTCGATGAAGTCGAACAAGACTTCATAGGTCTTACTCAAATTGAGGACGATATTTTTGCGTCGCCTAAAAAAACAATCTTGAGTAGATTAGTTTGGCTTTCAATCAATTTAGGTACTGCAATAATGGCTTCTTATGCCATAAGTTTTTTTACAGAAATTTTAGACCAAATAATTTACGCAGCTGTTTTAATGCCAATTGTTGCAAGTATGGGTGGTATTGCTGCAACACAAACATTGGGAATATATATACGGGCTGAGGCTTTAAGAAAGTTAAATCGCAAAAGCAAAGCTTATCTCCTTAGACGTGAGTTTATAGTAGCAATAGCAAATGCTGTATTTTTTTCATTAGCAATATTTTTGATTACCAACTTTTGGTTTGATAACTTTCAACTTTCATTAGCAATATCTGGTGCAATGATAATTAATTTATTAGCTGCAGCAATTTTTGGTTTCCTAGTACCAAGTTTGCTTAGAAAATTCGGTTATGATCCTGCAATATCGGGTGGAGTTGTGATTACTACAGTCACAGACATTCTTGGGTTTGTTAGCTTTCTTGGAATCATAGCTGTGCTTATTGCATAGGACTGACTTCAAGCTCATTAGTAGTCCCTGAGATTTTATACTTTGCTGAAAATAACTTGTTCCCATCTTGCTCCAGTAAGTTACTTATAACTGCTGCTCCGGCAGCGGCTGGAATATTGCCAAACAAAGCAAAATACCAAGGGATGTTTTGAGATATATTTGAATCAAATACTAAATTCAAATCATAAGTATCTAGATACTCAATATTAGAGCTTACTATCCCTGAAATATTAGCTTGTGCTGAACCAAAATTTAGCTCAATAGCATCAATATTTATAAAGTTATTTCCATCTAAAAATAAATTCCCCTTAAGTTTGTCTACAAGGATATTTTCAGTGTTTAACTTATCAAAATCTAAACTCAATAAATCAGTTATATTTGATCTAATATCAATCAGTGAGAGTACGCCCAAGATTCCAGGAGTAAAAGTATTCTCGTTATAAATTACATCGCTGCCAGCTATATTTATTTCACCACCAACACTCCAGGTGTCTAAGCCGAAATCAAAGAACCCATCTTTTAGGCTCACTGATAAATTTTTAAAATCAAGACCATCAGGAGTTAGATTATTTTTTTTGAAAGATGCATTTGTATTAATTTCTTCAAGTCTTAATTTTTGAAAATTAAAAAAAAGTGCATTCTGGAAGCTATCATTAAAATCAAAAAAATTAGAATAAACAGACGTTGGATTTATTTGGACACCATTGGTTCTTAAATCCAATTCATTTGTCAAATCAAAACCTATAACGTACTCGCCTTGAGCAAAAATTGTTTTGCTCCCACCTATCGAAAAAGATGCCTTACTTTCTGTATTGGTATACAGCCAGATCATGTCTGAACCTTTTTGATTGTAGTACCTTGACCAAAAAGAGTTGCCAAGTAAATTTAAATGCACTTGAAACCTATCATCAGCATGCTTTTTTGAGATGTTTAGTTTGTCTAAACTTAAACTTCCGGTATTTATTTTTTCGGAAAATAATGAAACCTTCTTAGAGTCAATGTAGCTTTTTGCTAATACTGATCTCAGCTCTAGACCGCTAAAGTTAATGTCTAGATCTTTATATATTGCTACGGAGTCAAAACTATTTTCTTGCCCCCTTGAGGAATAAGATAAGAGCAAGTTTACATTCCTAGCGTAGAAATTTGATTCATCTAAGAAAATAGCCAGCTTATCAAGATTTGCAGGAAGTGCTGAAATAATTCTATTGGAGTCACCTTGTTGATTTAATACCAGATTAAAGTATTGATTAAATACAAAGTAAGCATTCACTAGTTCTTGATTACTGCCTGAAAATAAATGACCTTTTGGAATTTTAAAGCCATCTGCGAAATCTAGATGTATAAAACCTCTTAAGTCAGGAAAAAGAAATCTGTCAAAGCCGTTTATTTTCAGCTCTCCAAGTGTAGAATTTACAAGCAGCTTTAATTGTCGATCTATGAAGCTGCCAATACCATCTAGATTATTGATCTGTTGAAGATTGCCGGGAAGCTTCAAATCTAATCTTGAGAATTCAAAGCCAACTCCGTCGTACCCAGATACAACATTATTTAACACTAGATTTTTAAATTCTAATGTTTCGAATTTAAAATTTTTGAAGTTTGCACTTTCAATCTGAAAATTTAGATTTGTTACATTCCCTGATGTGCCAATGAAGTCTACACTACCGTTGTAGATCTCTGATTTGTTTAAGTAGAATTTATTTTTTAGCAGTGTTTTAAGAAAATCTAAATCCAAGTTTATGTTTTCAACTTTGAAAGCAACATCCTTTTCTTGGTAACTGAAGTTTTGGCCTTCGATTTCAATACCCAACAAACGTGGCTTAACCGATAGACTATCGTATGAAATGCTTTCGCCCATAGCAGTACTAATAATTGCTTTAGAAACTGCATTAATACTTAAGGAAAAAATAATTGAGTAGAATACTAACAGTGCCAAACATGAAAAATAAAGGAAAAGCCTAGCTGGCCAAATTAAATATTTTTCAACCATTTATCTCTTTGGTATAGGAAAATTAAAACCCAAATTATAATTAAAAGAATTGTGCTAATTACAGCTCGATTCTCCACAAATGCAAACCCTTCTTGGATACCAATAAAAGAATTAAGTAACAGGCTCGTGACTGCAATCAGAACAAACTGAATGAGCAATGACCTTTGCTGCCACCTTACTAAGGAGAACGCCAAAAAAATGCCAGCAATAAAAAAAGTTATGGTGTACGGGCCTATTATTTCATAAAAGAAAATATCTATGAAGAATCCATTTAAAATAAAAATATAAACCTTTGGGTAAGTCGTATTGGTTGTGGCTAAAACCAACAAATGTAGTAGAAATATATCAGGGAAAACAAACCATATATTTGCTCTTAGCAATAAATAGTTAATACAAATGCAAAAGAAGGTTGTAATAAAAAAATTTAAATTACTCATGTATTACCAGCTGCTTATTCATCGAATTATATGGATTGAAAAATAGCTTTATATACAATGATTGCTTAAAGTTTGGGCCCTCATTTTCAGTTACTTTATGAAGTCTGCCTACAATTTGGCCTTCTGGATAAATGCCATCAAAACCAGTTGTAAAAAAAGTATCTCCAACGGCATATTTGCTTGTTTTAGATTCATTATCGCAACTGATTTCTTGAGGGACAGCTGTTCCTTGCGCTATGCAAAAAAAGCCAAGGCTATTTTTTATTGATATAAATTCCTCTGGATCACTAACTAGTCTTACTTCCACTTCATCAAAAACAGTAGCACCTGACCTACCGACAACAAAACTCCCTTGAGATATCGCTTTTGATGTATCAATATTATCTACATCTGTTGAAACATATATCCTGTGTTTTCGACAACATACATAGTTGCCCTGATCAAAGCCAGATACATAGGCTTCAACATTATTGAATCTTGTAATGGTGTCATTTGTAAAATTTCTCTTGTTCTCTAGAGCCAATATCTCTAGATTTTTTTCATAAATATCAGACTCAAGTATCATAATTCTATTCTCAAGCTCAAAAATTCTATTGTTTTCATACTCTCTAACGTTTTCAAAAGCTGCATTTATTAGTTCACTTGGAAAAGAAAAAAGCATTTCTAAAAACCTTTGGGATTTTTTATTTAAATCAACAGCATAGGAAAAAAAACTTAGCAAGCAAATGAGAAAAATAGAGAAGATGAGAGTTTTAATTTTATCTCTTAAAGATATTTTTTTTACTTGCATTACTCTTCTGCAAAGAGATCAAAATCTTTATCCATCAATGCCAAAGCAATACCTCCGCCTCGAGCTACACAAGTTAAAGGGTCTTCAGCAACTCTAGTAGGTATTCCTGTTGACTGCTCTATGAGGGTATCAAGGCAATGCAATAATGCCCCACCACCAGTCAATACAATACCATCTTGAGAAATATCAGCAGCCAATTCAGGAGGAGATAACTCTAAAGCTGTTCTTACTGATCGAACAATCGCAGAAGTTTGGTTTTCTAAAGCTCTAAAACCATCCTCTTTCTGAAAAACAACTAGTTCCGGGATTCCTTCAGCAAGGTTTCTCCCTCTAAATTCGAATGGCTCAAAATCTTTTTTACAGTTCAGAGTGGCACATCCAACCTGCAATTTGATTAATTCAGCAGTTGATTCTCCAATAACTACACCAAATTTTCTTCTAACATAAGCTTGGATGGCTTCATCAAATTTATCACCGCCAACTTTAAGTGATTCTGAATAGACGATACCGTTTAAAGAAAGGATTGCAACCTCTGAAGTGCCGCCGCCAATATCAATTACCATGCTCCCTCTCGGTCTATCAATGGCAACTCCTGCCCCTAAAGCAGCTGCAATTGGCTCTTCGATAAGCTTCACTACACTGGCTCCTGCAGAAAGAGCCGATTCTCTTATAGCTCTTTTTTCAACTTGAGTTGCTTTTGAAGGCACACAAATTAATACTCTTGGGCTTGGTGCCAGTATCGAGCTATTTGATACTTTTTTAATGAAATGCTGTAGCATTTTTTCTGTAACATTGAAGTCAGCAATGACACCGTCTCTTAATGGTCTGATTGCTTCCATTTGACCGGGTGTTCTACCAAGCATTTTCTTAGCGTCGTGACCAACAGCCACTACTGTTTTCTGCCCATTTTTTTCTTGTATAGCTACAACTGAAGGCTCATCAAGGACAATTCCGTCTTCTTTGGTATATATCAATGTGTTAGCAGTTCCTAGATCGATTGATATGTCATTTGAGAAAAGACTTCTTAAAAATTTAAACATTTCTTTAATTTAAACCCTATAATAACCAGAACTTACTAGAATAAGGCTTTTAATGGATAAAATCGAGTTAAAAAATCTTTTATTTTTAGCAAGAATAGGTGCTAAAGAGGAAGATTACCCAAAAATTATAGAAAAGCTAAAAACTACATTTGGCATGATTGACCAAATGAATGAATTGGACTTAGATCATCTTGAGCCACTTAACAATCCACTTGAACTAACTAATGTTAGTCGTACAGATAGTGAGCATAATCGAAATAATAAAAAAGAGTTTCTAGCAAGCTCGCCTAAATCAGATGAAAACTTCTTTGTTGTACCTAGAATAGTAGAATGAATTTCAAAGATATTAGAGAGAGTTTTCGAAATAAAGAAATCTCAGCAAAAGAGCTGACCCAAGATAGCCTTGATAAAGCAAAAAAATTAAGTAATTTAAATGCTTTTATTAGTACCTTCGATAAGGACGCACTAAAAAAAGCTCAACATATTGATAATAATTTTAATGATTACAAAGTTCTTGCTTTGGGTGGGGTGCCTATAGCTCATAAAGATATTTTTTGCACAAAAGGAAGGCGCACAACCTGCGCATCCAAGATATTAGAAAATTTTACTCCGCCCTACGAATCAACCGTCACATCAAACTGCCATCAAGCTGGATCAATTATGATTGGTAAAACAAATATGGATGAATTTGCTATGGGCTCGTCAAATGAAACAAGTTTTTTTGGACCAGTAATCAACCCTTGGGGTGATTCTTTGGTGCCTGGTGGTAGCTCTGGTGGCTCTGCAGCTTGCGTAGCAGCTGATATAACCTCATTGGCTACAGGGACTGATACAGGTGGATCTATAAGACAACCAGCAGCACTATGTGGCATAACTGGGCTAAAGCCTACGTATGGTCTTGTTTCGAGGTGGGGCATGATTGCTTTTTGTTCTAGCATGGATCAAGCTGGTCCTTTCGCTCGCGATGCATTTGGTTGTGCTGCATTGCTAGATGCCATGGCTTCATACGATGCAAAAGATTCTACTTCTGCTAAAAGAGATAAAGTTAAATATGAAGACGCCTTAAGAAATGACTTCGGCAAATTAAAAATTGGGGTTCTTAAAGGCATTGACCAACTTGGAATTTCTGAGGAAGTATTAAAAGCTTATGACAACTCAAAAATTGTGCTTGAAAAATTGGGACATACCTTTGTTGAACTTGATTTTTCTGAACTCTCTTCTGGGATTTGCTCCTATTATGTCATCGCTCCAGCCGAATGCTCCTCAAACCTCTCTCGTTTTGATGGTGTTAAATTTGGACATAGGTCCGATTCAAGCAATATAAGTGACCTTTACTTACAGACAAGATCTGAAGGTTTTGGTGAAGAAGTGAGAAAACGAATTCTTATTGGCACTTACGTTCTCTCTGCTGGTTTCTATGATGCTTATTATCGCAAAGCGCAAAAAGTAAGGCGTATGATGAAGTCAAAATTTGATGAGTTCTTTAAAACTGTCGATCTAGTTTTTCTGCCAACAACACTTGACCAAGCTTTTGAAATGAATAGAAAAAGCTCAGATCCCAATAGAATGTATAAAGAGGATCTTTTAACCATCCCAGCAAACCTAGCAGGATTGCCAGCTATTTCATTCCCTAATGGGCTGGCCAATAAGTTGCCGATAGGCGCACAGTTTGTGGGTAACTATTTTTCAGAAGATCTGCTCCTTAACATTACACATAAAATTCAGGAGGTATCCGATTGGCACAAGATAATACCTTAGTGAATGGTTGGCAGCCCGTTATAGGCTTGGAAGTTCATGTGCAGCTTACAACCAATACCAAGCTGTTTTCTCCTTCACGTAACCAGTTTGGTGAGGAAGCAAATACTTTGGTCGATTTAATAGATCTAGGGCTTCCTGGTGTCCTGCCTGTGTTAAATGAAGGAGCTATTAAACAAGGAATTAAATTTGGCTTAGCTACCAATGCTGAAATTGCTGAAACCATGGTTTTTGATAGGAAAAATTACTTTTATCCAGATCTGCCAAAAGGCTATCAAATAACCCAGTTACACTACCCAATTGTAAAAAACGGTCGAGTTAGCATTGAGGATAAAGAAGTTCGCATACACCAAGCTCATCTAGAAGAGGATGCTGGTAAATCCATACATGATATTTACGAGGATGAATCTGTCATTGATCTCAATCGATCAGGGGTCCCTTTACTTGAAATTGTTTCAGAGCCAGACATTAGATCGGCGGAGGAAGCAGTAAGGTATCTTAAGAAAATTCACCAAATAGTAACCTACCTAGATATTTCTGATGGCAACATGTCGCAAGGATCTTTGAGATGCGATGCCAATGTTTCAATCATGCGTCCTGATGATAAAGAATATGGTACTCGAGCTGAAATTAAGAACATCAATTCATTTCGTTTTGTAGAAAAAGCTATTAATTACGAAATTAAACGACAAATTAAAGTTCTTGAATCAGGTGGCAAAGTTGAACAAGAAACAAGGCTTTATGACGCTATCAAGGATGAGACACGTTCGATGAGAACTAAAGAATTTGCTAACGACTACCGTTACTTCCCCTGTCCAGACCTAGTACCATTTAGTATCTCAGATAAGCTTACACAAGAGGTCCAAGCCAACATGGGAGAGCTGCCGGAGCAAAAACAAGCTCGCTTAGTAGAGGCCTATGGCCTTAGTGAATACGATGCGGGAGTTATCTGTGGCGATAAATTAACGGCCGACTTTTATGAAGCAGTAGTTAAAAATGCCAATCCTGAGCTCACAGCAAAATGGATTATTGGCGACCTCAATGCCTTAATAAATAAAAATGATGTCAATTTATCTGACAGCAAAATTACCGCAGAAAACTTTTCCCAGTTAATCCAAAAAATTTCTGATAACACCATATCTGGCAAAATTGCTAAAGAAGTTCTTGAAGAAATTTGGGAAAGTGGTGAAGATGTGGCCAAAGTTATAGAAGGTAAGGGGCTACAACAAATCTCTGATAAGAGTGAGCTTGAAGCAATTGTTGATCAAATCATTAATGATAATCCATCACAAGTTACTGCTTATAAGTCCGGTAAAGATAAATTATTTGGCTTTTTTGTAGGTCAAGCAATGAAAGCAACTCAAGGCAAAGCCAATCCCGGGCTAATTAATCAAATTTTAAAATCTAAACTAAATTAATTTATTCAACCAATAACAAATCTTTGGCTAGAACAATTTTGCCAGAATAATGTGTTGTCATTTCTTGCAATATTTCTTCTTCAGTTGCACCCCAAAATAGGATGTGGCACAAAACTAATTTTTTTGGCTTGATTTGTTTAGCTATTGCAGCCAATTCGCTGGGGCTGGTATGGTGAGCTTTATGATATTTTTGCCAGTCAGATGTTTTTTGATTAAAGCCCGCTTGCGAATAGACTTCATGAACAAGTATATCCAAATTTTTTCCGTATTTTATTAAATTTTCTGAAGGTCCAGTATCGCCAGAAATTAATATTTTTTTGTCCTCAGTTTCTATAACAAAACCATAAGATTCCTTTACATCACCATGCGAATTCAAAAAAGCTAGTACCTGAATGTTCTGGTCTTTATAGACTAGGCCTTCATTAAGTTTGGTAAAAACTACTTTATATCCCGTAGAATTTTGCGGTTGTGTGCCATTGATCCTGTAATCAATATCGGTTTGATAGGCCTTTAGAATATTTTCAGCCATGTCGGCAGTTGAAGCTGGGCCAAAAATTTTCAACGGTCGCTCTCGACCCATAATCCAAGGAGTGATAATTAGATCTGCCAAACCAAGAGAGTGATCAGAGTGAAAGTGTGTTAAAAAAGCATATTCTAGATTTTCAACCTCCAGCTCAGAATATGCTCCACCCCAACTTTTCGATAGTGCTGACATCTTTCGAACCACACCAGGACCAAAATCAAATAAGTATGGAGTATTATTTACAAGAACTAAATATGCAGATCCTGAGCGATCTGGATTCGGATTTGGTGTACCTGAGCCAAGTACAAAAAATTTGGTTTCCGCGGTCACTGCAAGAGAAAGGCAAAATAAAACTAAAAATCTGATCATTGTGTTGTAAAGACTGCAATACGGTCGGCTTTATAGGCGCCAATTATTATTTGTTTGCCATCTCCATAAGCAACTGATGCTCCTCCAAAAGCAACGTCCTGAAAATCATGCCTTTCAAGCAGCTCTAGGTCTTTTGAATATCGTTGTACTGAAAATGGTGTTGGGCACTGAACTAATGTTTCATCAATGCAATGAAATCCTCCCAAATCGGTATTTTGTACAGCAGCCCATATCTCATCTCCAACTACTAATAAATTATCTGCACCACCACCAAGGTAATTTCTTAACTTATGGTCTGTTCTGTTGCCGTTAGCAAATACTCCTATTGAACCATTCATTCTATAACTAACGTACAATCTGTAGTCCATCTTCTCTATGCCATTAGGCCATGCCCCACCGGAATCAGATAATTTATTAAAACCATCTGTTGGGCTCCACTGATATACAAAACCTGTATCAAGTCTTAGTACACTGCGGAAAGTAAGTTCTGTTAACCCCATATCCTTATTGTATTGATGCGTGGCATAAAAGCTGCCATCTGCATCTGCAATGACAATATCATTGAAATAGGTATTTTGATTTGGGCCTTCAACACAACCAACCCAATAGAGAGTATTTGGCCCAGCATCTGAAAAATTTACGTAGTCTGGAAAAAGAAGAAAAAATTCGATTCGATCAATAATTGTATGGTTTACAACAGCAAGAAGGTAGGCCTCTTCTAAAAATGGACTAAGGTTTTCTCCTGCAACCTTTATGTCATGGTGTAGATCAATACCATGAGGGTAAAAACTGCTATAGGGCTGACAATTTTGCTGACCTAGATAAGTGATGTTGTTCTCTAAAAAAACAATATTAAAATCAACAACCTCTTTGGTATTTAAATTTAATCTAGAAAGTTTACCTTCATTAGTTTTGCCATGATTTAGCTCGGCCAAGCCAGCAAATTGTGAAACTATCAAAGAATCTTCTTCAGGAATTTTGGCAAAATCTTCAGGATTTTGCAGATTGCAGATTAGCTCTAAAACGCCTTTACTTTCACACGAATCAACGTCTAGATATTCATTTGAACACCCTGTTATAAGCAGAAGTAGTACTACTGAAAAGTGCTTCTTATACAAAAATCATTGCGAGGTTTTCTGCAATAAAGCCTGGCTTATCTGAGCCCTCAACTTCAAGTTCAATCTTAAACTTCATTAGCAGCCTGCCTCCTCCTTTATCGTTTACCTCAAGCAGACTTGAGTTATAGCGACACTTGGAATCTACCGGCACAGGGTTTATAAAACGGACCTTATCGTACCCGTAGTTCATTGCCATTTTGGTGCCTTCAACAACCAGAGCAGTTTCATATCCTTTACCAATTGATAGGGAAAGCATTAAAGCTCCATGTGCAATAGTACTACCAAATATTGGTGCGGCCTGCTCAGGATCCACATGAATAAACTGATGATCATCGGAAACGTCTGCAAAATTATTGATCATGTCTTGTGTAACAGTGAACCAAGGTGTGCTTCTAACAACTCCAACGTGATTACCTAAATCTTCTACTTTAATAGCTTCCATTTGTTACTCCTTATTTCATTAAATGGTCTTTATACTGCTCTCTTAAATCAATTTTAAGAACTTTACCTGTTGCCCCAATTGGTAATTCACCTACAAATACAATATCGTCTGGTTTCCACCACTTTGCTATTTTGTCTTCTAGATATGCAAATATGGATTCTTTGTCCTTTTTATCATTTGCCGGTACAACTAATAGCAAAGGTCTTTCATCCCATTTTGGATGAGCAACACCAATTACACAGGATTGTATAACATCAGGGTGTCCTTGAGCAGCATTTTCTAGATCTACAGAACTAATCCATTCTCCACCGGACTTTATAACGTCTTTTGCTCTATCAACAATGGTCATATAACCATCAGGATCGATTGATGAAATATCGCCTGTATCGAACCAACCATCGACATCTATAGCATCTTCATCAAACTTATAGTACCGCTTATTAACCCATGGACCACGAATCAGAAGCTTACCAAATGCCTCACCATCTTCTGGCAGCTGCTTGCCATTGTCATCAACTATTTTAAGCTCTACACCATAAACTGGTTTGCCTTGCTTTGTTTGAAGCTTATATCTCTCTTCTTTAGACATAGCTTCCATTGCTTTTGTCCTGATATTAGCAGTTGCTAATGGGCTTGTTTCCGTCATTCCCCATCCTTGAACTACATTTACATCATGTTCTTCGTCGAATTGTTTAATCATTGAATATGGAACTGCGGAGCCACCAATTACAGTTTGCTTCACTGTATCTAATTTAATGTTGTTTTCTTTACAGTATCCCAGAAGCCCAAGCCAAATAGTTGGCACCCCAAACGCTAATGTAACTTCTTCTTTTTGGATTAATTCAACTAAAGCTGCACCATCCATACCCATACCTGGAAGGACTAACTTGATACCATTCATTGCACCGATGTATGGTAAACCCCAACCCATGACGTGAAACATAGGCACAACCATAAGTATTGAATCGTCTTTATCAAGACCTAATCCATTCGCCGATGAGCCAGCCCACGCATGCAGCAGAGTTGATTTGTGTGAATACAGCACTCCTTTAGGGTTGCCTGTTGTTCCAGAGGTATAACATAATCCACATGGAGCATCTTCACCTAAAGTAGGCCATTGATAATTTTCATCGCCGTCTTCTATAAATTCTTCGTAAGAGACAGCATTTTTAAGTTTTGTTTCTGGCATCTCCTCTTTACTGCACAAAATCACATACTGCTCAACGGTGGGACAATTATCTTGAATTGCCTCTAGCAGTGGCGCAAATACAGACTCAATAAAAATAATTCTATTTTCAGCATGATTAATGATGTAAACAATCTGTTCAGGATGCAGTCTAAAGTTAATGGTGTGCATGACAGCGCCCATACCTGAAATACCGTAGTACATCTCCATATTTCTGTATGTATTTAGTGCCAAGGAGCCAACATTCTGCCCATGCTTGATACCATATTTTTCTAAGGCTGATCCAAGTTTTTTTGCTCTTCTGCCAACCTCACCATAGTTTGTTTTAGAAATAGCGCCATTGAGATTTCTTGTAACTATCTCAACACCTGGAAAGATTCTCTGCGCATAGTCAATAATGCTGCCAACGTTTTGATTCCAATCTTGCATATTCATTCTTACCCCCAGTTTTTTAGATTGTGCAAATAAGGATACCATTCATTCTTTAATGGATGGAACCATGAAAAAATTATTTTATGTAATTTTTCTTTGTCACTTTCTAACAGTTTAATTTTTATTTCAGGATCAAACAAATCTATCATCTCAATCAGAGCATCAGGAACGCCATGTCTTTGCAGAATATTCTTTAACTCAGTTCCAGAGGAGCTTAAGAGATTCCCAAATATGTCAATAATTAATTTATCCGTTCGCTCCATCCCTGTAAGGTTTACAAAGTAATTTGTTTTTGTTTTTAAATAGCTGAGATCTAAGTGATTAAAGTTTGTAAGACTAAGTCTCTTAGGGCGAGAATCAACGGTGAAATAATTATCCCATATAGCTATTCTGTCTGAAGGAAATCCGACAAGTGCCGACTCAGAGTCAAAATTTAAGTTTGTTGAAATAACTTTTTCACCTGTCCATAAAATTTCGATACCACTTGGACAGTTCTTGAGAAATTCTTGAAAGTAGGTAGTGTGCTGGCTATCTTTGCCAATTAATTCTTTAGCGTAAACTGTTGGACAAAAAAGGAAAGTAACTCCTGGAAATGCAGATCTAGCTATATTTAGTGCGTGAAGTTGCTCATCTACTTTAAACTGATCAAGGTCATCGAACAGCAAAGCAATTTTATTACAACCCAGTTCATTAAAATAACCAATTTTTTCCTCTATAAGCTCAATATGTTGCTTGGAGCATGGCGTAAGCCCTACTGCAATTTCTATAGATTTCTCTGATGCTAAATGAACGAAATCTTTGAACTCACTTCTCCAAGTTTCGCTTTGATATAGATGAAAATTGGCTCTAAGAAATGGGTCTTCTTTTGGGGCATAGAAATATGAATTAAGCTGAGATTCACTTAAAGAAGAGATAAGAGATCGTCTGTCTGAAAAACTATAGAGACCACCATAGTACCCCTCAACTATGCCTAAACTTTGCATGCCTTCATTTTACAAGAATTAATAGATTAGTTTTATATATTTAATAATTTCTAGAGCATAGCAAAGCTAAATCTTTCTTTACCTGAGAAATCTTTATGCGTTTCTATTTCTCTAAATCCATTTTTCCTCATGAGCTTTTGAACTTTATTTTTTTGGTCTTGGCCATGCTCTATGTATAAATAGCCTGCTTGTTCTAGAAAAAATTTAGCCTTGCCAATGATGTGTTCAATATCAGACATACCTTTATTTTTTGCATAGAGTGCAATATTAGGTTCGTGCGTTAGGGATTTGTCCGTGGCAATTTCATGAGCTACATAAGGAGGGTTTGAAACTATTAGATCAAATTTCTGTTCTATATTTGAAAACCAATCAGACTGATAAAGTTTTACCTTATTGGGTGTTTGATGATTATTTTTTTTAGCTACCTCAAGGGCTTGGACACTTCTATCAACAGCATGCACGCAAGCACTAGGATAAATCTTTGATAGTTCTATTGCTATGCAACCGCTTCCAGTTCCCAAATCCAGAACATTTTTACAAGATTTAATATTATTAACGATATGGTCTATCATTACTTCGGTTTCTGGCCTTGGTATTAAAACATCCTCATTAATAACATAAGTTCCATCGTAGAAAGGCCATTCTCCAATAATTTGCTGAACTGGCTTATTTGCAATAATTTCATCAACTATTTCTTCTACACTTTTTGAAATGGCTGGTAGATGCTCAATGAGAAAATGCAAGCCTTCCTGATAGCTGTCTCCATATTGAGAGCTCCAAGATTGCTTAATTTGATTAATATGCTCTTTATTGATTTTCAATTTCTGAGAGTTTTTCAGCATTATTTTGAGCTTTCAAAGATTCAACCATTTCATTGATATCTCCATCCAAAAACCCCTCAATATTATATTGTGTTAGTTTTATTCTGTGATCTGTAATTCGTCCCTGGGGAAAATTATATGTTCTTATTTTTTCACTTCTATCCCCGGTTCCAACAAGCGATTTTCTCTCTGAAGCTTTTTCTTGTTCTGCTTTTTGTTTTTCTATGTCGTAAATTTTTGATGAAAGCAATGCTAGTGCTTTTGCTTTATTTTTGTGCTGACTACGATCATCCTGACACTCAACCACTATTCCAGTAGGTATGTGTGTTAATCTAACAGCTGAGTCCGTCTTATTTACATGCTGACCTCCTGCTCCAGATGCTCTGAAGGTGTCCACTCTTATTTCACTCATATCTACGTCTTTTTCTTCAATGTCATCCATTTCAGGTAAAACAGCTACCGTTGCTGTAGAGGTATGAATTCTTCCCTGAGATTCTGTAAGTGGAACTCTTTGTACTCTATGTACTCCAGATTCGAATTTTAGATCTCCATAAACCTCGTTACCAATAACTCGTATTACAACCTCTTTAAAGCCTCCTGGGCCAGAATCAATTTCTTTTACTTTCTCCAATTTCCAGTTGCTCCTCTCAGAAAATCTAACGTACATTCGATATAAATCTCCAACAAAAATAGCAGCCTCATCTCCTCCTGCACCTGCTCTAAGCTCAAGGAAAGCATTGCGCTTATCGTCTTTATCTTTTGGAAGCAATTGAATCATAATTTGAGCTTCCAAAGCTTGAAGCTTTAATTCGTTATCTTTCTTCTCTTCACTCGCAAGTTCTTTCATTTCGTCATCCTTGAGGAGTTCTTCAAGGTCAACTAAATTTTTTTCTAGCTCAAGGTATTCATCCCAGTTGTTAACGATATCTTTAACTTCAGAAAATTCTTTATTTAGTTTTGTTAATTGATCAATATCAGAGGTAATTGAGGGGTCTGAAAGCATATCAGAAAGCTCATTTGCTTTAAGCTTAATATTTTCTAGTGATTTTCTGATGTTGGCCTTCATGTTTAACTCTTGGTAGCTTTCTGCAAAGTTTGCTCAAGTGCCTTTGAAATATGAAAAAGGTCTTTTGAATTAATTTCATGAGCAAGGTCTTCGAGCACGTCTTCAACATCTTTTCCAGATTTGAGTTTATCTTTTGCATCTTCTAAGGCCTGTTCTTTTATTAACTTAAGCTTCTCTTTAATATTTTTCTGCTGAGACTTTAAGTTTGATAAGCCTTTGATTCTTGAATACTCTGCTTCAGCATTGGCATCAATAAAAACGAGAGCTTCATTAACAGCTTCTTTTCTAGAATCCAAGTTAGTTGAAATCTTTTCGCTTAACTCATCTAAGTTTATGAGCTTAATGTCGGCACCTGTTATCTTATAATTTATGTTCCTTGGAATGGCTAGATCGAAAACCTGTAATCTTTTGGATACTTTTTTCAAAGCCTCATCGCTAAAAAATGGATTTTCTGATGGCGCAGCAATTACTATCGCATCAACTTGTGTTATCTCGTTCTCAATTTTTTCCAGAGACTTGCTTTTAATATTGTTGATCTCTGCGCTGGACCTGTTAAAAAGCGATATTCCAAGATTCTTTTTAATCAGCCTTGGAATTAAGGCTTGTGCTATATCGCCGGCACCAATGATCATAACTCTTGAGCAATCCTTGCAAATCTCATTATCAACCACAGAAGCTATTGAGATTGGGTTTCTAGAAAGCTTTGCTGAAGTACGAATTTTTTTGGATAACCTTATAGCACTCATAAACAAATTCTCCATTTGCTTATTCAGGTAGGAATGTTCCTTGGAGTTTTGGTAAGCTTTTTTGACTTGGCCAAAAATATCGGGCTCCCCGACAATCATGGAATCAAGTCCTGTCATTACTTTTAATAAATGTTTAAAGGCATCTAAATCTGTATAGAGGTATTGATCATTTTTTCTAATACTAATTTTTTTACTAGCTGCTTTTTTTAAGCTTGTCTCAAAATTCTTTACCTCCGCTCTTTTGCAAAAAGTATAAAACTCTGTTCTATTGCAAGTTGATAAAAATACCCCAGATTCAAAAGGCATTGAATCTTTAATGTTTGCCAAAATTTCATTAATCTCCTCTTTATTAAAGGCAAATTTTTCTCTAACCTCTAAAGAGGTGGATTTGTGACTGAGGCCCCAACATTGAAAATTCATATTAAAAAATTATTTATATACTTTATTCTCTTATTTCAAATAAGTTGTGCAAGTTTATATTCTTCAAATGACACTTACAATCTAAGAGGAAAAATTTCCTTTACTTCAGACGAAGCAAATTTCTTTTTTAATGTTGTGACGCAAATATCCAAAAATAATATCAATATAAAATTTTATGACCCCACAGGTATAAAGCTTGTCACTGAATTAAATTCCTATCGTGGCAATTGGAATACAAGTAATTACGACGCAAGGCTTGTAAATTTTTTTGATATATCGCCAAGAGAGCTTTTCTATTTAGCTAGCAAAGGGTGCAACAAAAAGATTGAATGTTCTATATTTAAAGAGCTTATAAGGGATGATGTAAAAATATTAATCTTGTTAAATGATGTTTAATATAAAAACCCCCGCAAAGATAAATACCTTTTTAAATGTAGATTCTGTTAGAGAGGATGGTTACCACAATATATCCTCTCATATACAGTTAATAAATCTATTCGATGAAATAAGCTTCGTTCCCTCTAATTCAAATGATATTTTTTGTGAATATAGTGAGCTGCAAGAACAAAATTTAATTATTAAATCAATTGAATACTTTAATGAAACTTTTTCTACTAATTTCAATTTTCAAATTAATCTTAAAAAAAATATTCCATTTGCTAGTGGGCTTGGCGGAGGAAGCTCAAATGCAGCCTATACAATTCTTTTGCTTTGCATTATTTCAGGAATATCAATTAAAAAACTGAACGCAAAAGAAGTGGGCAAAGAAATTGGTGCTGATGTCCCCTTTTTTATCAATAGTGAAAGCTGTTATGTGGGTGGATTTGGAGAAAGATTAAAGAAATCTTTTTCTAAAAACATTGAATTTCTCCTCTTAAGTCCAATGATAAATATTTCTACATCGCAAATATTTCAATCAAAGCACCTTCAAATAGAAAAGTTGAGAGATTATGAAAAAAATTCGTTATTAGAACCGCTTTTAATGGAAAACCATGAATTTAACAACTTCTATGAGAGTCTTTTAAATAAATCCAGCAATCTACAAAATAGACTAAAGCTCAGTGGCTCTGGCTCATCATTATTCATAGAATCTCCAACTTTTGAGGAAAAACAAATTTTACAACCCAAAAATGGAGATAATTTTAGAATTTTTTCTCTTAAAGGATTAGAATACTATGACTTTAAAACGGATTGGGGTGTGGCCAAGTGGTAAGGCAGCGCCTTTTGGTGGCGCCATTCGTAGGTTCGAATCCTACCACCCCAGCCAATTTTTTATTATGGATAAGCAGTTAATTTTCAGTGGAAGCTCAAATCCTCAATTGGCTAAAAGTGTGGCCGATAACTTGGGTTTAAAGCTTGGTGAGATTGATCTAGGAACATTTAGTGATGGTGAAATCTCCGTCCAGATAAATGAAAACGTTCGAGGCAAGGATGCATTCATCATCCAATCAACTAATTCGCCTGCTGAAAAAAACTTAATGGAGCTGATACTCATGTCGGATGCCTTAAAAAGAGCATCTGCTAAGTCTATAACAGCTGTCATGCCATACTTTGGTTATGCCAGACAAGACAGAAGAGTTAGATCAGCTCGTGTTCCAATAAGTGCAAGAGTTATAGCTGAAATGTTAGAAGGTGTTGGGGTCTCAAGAGTTATAACCCTTGATATACATTCAGAACAAATCCAAGGCTTCTTTTCGTTTCCCGTAGACAATATCTATACCTCAAACATTATGAGTAAGAAGATTTCTGATTTTTATAATGTGGAAGAGCTTCAAGTAGTTTCACCAGATACTGGCGGAGTTCTTAGGGCAAGATCGGTTGCAAAGACACTCGGAGTCCAAGATTTAGCGATAATCGATAAGCGAAGAGAGAAAGCTAATGTTTCAGAAGTATTTAATCTTATTGGGGACGTAGAAGGCAAAGTATGTATTGTCCCAGATGATTTGATAGACACCGCAGGAACACTTGGTAATGCAAGTCATGCACTTAAAGAGAAGGGAGCCAAGGAAGTAATAGCGTTTATAACACACCCTGTTTTGTCAGGAAATGCTATAGAAAATATAAATAATTCATCGATAGACAAGCTTATAGTGTCAAACTCGATAGATATTGGTGACAAATCAAAAAAATGTCCTAAAATAGACGTCTTTGATGTTGCCCCTATTCTTTCAGAAGCGATTCATAGATTGAAAACGGGCGATTCAATAAGCGAGCTATTTAAATAGATATGATTAATCTAAAAGTTGATAAAAGAGATGCTGTAGGTGGACTGTCTGCAAAGAAAGCGATTGCTGATAAGCAAGTCCCTGGCATTGTTTATGGTGGTGGCAAAGATCCACAACCCATAATGGTACAAAATAATGAATTAATTAAAATTGTATCAAAAGAAAGTGTTTTCAACTCACTGGTTGAGCTCGAAATTGGCGCCGATAAAGAAACAGTTGTTATCAAAGAAATACAGAAACATCCATCAAAAAACCTATTCACCCATATCGACTTGCAACGAGTAGCTGAAGGAAGCAAAGTGAATGTTGTTGTCCCTATTGTCTTAATGAATCAGGAAAAATGTTTTGGAGTTAAAATTGAGGGTGGCGTTATAAATCATGTCTTACAAGAAGTAGCTGTTCTTGCTGATCCCATTAACATTCCAGAATCTATTGAAGTAGACATGGAGAACATTAAATCAAAGGAAAAAGTTCGTCTAAGCTCTTTACCTGCGAATGAGTCTTATGATTTTCCAAGCACACTAAAAAACCAAGATCCAGTACTAGTATCTGTTCTGACAGCAAAAGGTGGTGCTCTAGACTTTGAAGATGAAGATGCGGAAGAAGAAACTGAGGATTCATCAGATGGATCAACAACCGATAATGAAGCTTCTGGAGAAAATAGTTCAGATTCTGCTGAGGAGAAATCCGAGTAATTTGGCAGACCTCTGTATAGTTGGTCTTGGCAACCCTGGTGATAAGCATTCCAAAACTAGACATAACCTCGGATACGATTTTGTTGAATTAATCGCACAAAGATTCAATACACAGTTCTCAGCAAGTAAGAAACTAGATGCTTCAATAGCTGAGTTTAATTTTGGTGAAAAAAGTATACTTTTAGTTAAACCCAACGCATTTATAAACCTTAGCGGAAAAACACTTAGCCTAATTAAAAGATATAAAGTAAATTCTCTAGATAAGGTGTTAGTTGTCCACGATGATATGGACTTACAACCATCAGAAGTTAAATTAAAGGTCGGTGGCAGCGATGGTGGGCATAACGGACTAAAAGACATTATCAAGACCGTTGGCAAAGAATTTATCAGGTTGCGCTTTGGCATTGGTCACCCTGCAATTAAAGCTGATACCAATGCTTGGGTAATAAAGAAACCAAGCCCAGAAGAAAAAAAACTAATTGCTGACTCTTTTGATAAAGCCATTTTTGCTTTGGACGATATATTGCATCTTGAATGGTTGCTAGCAATGAATAAACTTCACTCAAAATGAGTATTAAATGCGGGATAGTTGGATTGCCAAATGTAGGTAAATCGACCTTATTTAACGCACTTACTTCACAAAAAATTGACGCAGAGAACTTTCCTTTCTGCACGATAGAACCAAACATTGCTAGAGTAAATATTCCTGATGAGAGATTAAATAAGTTATCTGAGATAAATAAACCTGAAAAAACAATTCCTTCTTTTATGGAATTTGTTGATATTGCTGGACTGGTTAAAGGTGCACATTCTGGTGAAGGCCTCGGCAACAAATTTTTATCACATATCCGCGAAACGCAATGCTTTGCTCATGTTATTCGCTGTTTTGAGGATCCCAACATCATACATGTTGAGGGGAAAATATCGCCAATTGATGATCTTGAGACAATAGAAACAGAGCTTATTCTCAGCGATCTAGAGATGGTTGAAAAAAAGCTTGAGCGTATTTCTAAACAATTAAGAAGTGGCGTTAAATCTATTGAAGCAGAGCATAAGTTTTTGGGGAAAGTCTATAGTGTTTTGAGTGATTCTAAGCCGGCAAAACTTGTCAACATTAGCGATGAAGAAAAAACCTTTATGAAGCAGTTACAGTTAGTGACAGCAAAACCTTTTATTTATGTTGCTAATCTTCATGAAGATGAGCAAAAAAACATATTTATTGAAGAGTTAGAAAATCATGCGAAAAGTGTGGATAGTAGTGTGATAAGAGTTTACGCAAAAGCAGAAGGAGAACTTATAGATTTAGAGGAAGGTGATAAAAAAGAGTATCTTGCACTGCTAGGACAGTCTGAGCCAGCTTTAAATAAAATTATTAGGAAAGGTTTTGAAATGCTTAATCTTTTCTCATACTTTACTGCTGGCCCCAAAGAAGTAAGAGCATGGGCTATACAAAAGGGGTCAAGTGCACCTGAAGCAGCAGGAAAAATTCATACTGACTTTCAGAAGGGGTTTATCAAAGCAGAAATAATATCATATGAGGATTATATTAAATATGAGGGTGAAGCTGCTGCCAAAGAAAATGGAAAATTAAGACTTGAAGGAAAAGAGTATATTGTTCAAGATGGTGACGTAATACATTTTAAATTTAATGTCTGAAGTAAGCATAGTTATACCCACCTACAATGAATCGGAAAACATAGTAAATGTTCTTAATGAAATTGAACTAAAACTAGCTGGTCATAATTATGAAATTATTGTTGTGGATGATAATAGTCCTGATGGAACAAGTGAGCTAGTTAAAAAACGATCTATAGAAAATAGAAATATCTTGTGTATTAGAAGAACTTGGAAAAAAGGACTATCCTCTGCAGTTGTGGAAGGTGTAGCACTCTCATCGAAAGAACTAATATGTGTGATGGATGGTGACGGTCAACATGATCCTAAAGATATAATAAAAATGATTGAACACAAGAATGCATACGATCTCGACCTTGTCTCAGGTTCAAGGTTTCTTAATTTATCATCTGAAATTGCGCTTTCAAAAAATCGAAAGAGCTTAAGCGATGCAGGAATTTCCTTTGCCAACTCTTTTCTGAAAAAAAAGCTGACAGACCCAATGACTGGATTATTTCTTATAAAGAAAAGCATTATAGAAAATATACAGGATCGATTATATAAAGATGGCTTCAAGATTTTATTTGATATTTTGATGCTTAATAGAACATTGAAATCAGATGAGGTGCAAATCAATTTTCGGCCTAGGGTAGCTGGAGACAGCAAGCTTAACATTTCTACTATTTTCAACATGTTAGGGCAAATTGTTGAAAATGTGACCAAAGGTCTACTGCCAGCAAGTTTCTTTGTTTTCGCTATTGTTGGATCTGTAGGGGTTGTTATTCATATAAGTATTTTAAGTTTTCTGCTACTATCTTTCGGATTTGTAGTTGCAAATGCTATCAGTACTTTAATAGCTATGACTTCGAATTATTTCTTAAATAACTACCTCACCTTTCATAATTTACATAAAACGTTTTCTGAAAGGCTAAGTGGATTAATTAAATATTCTTTTACTAACTCTTTTTCTATCCTAGCTAATATAGGAGTAGCTTCACAATTTTATATCAACAACTTTTCTGAGATTTCATCAGCATTAATTGGCATATTGGCAGGACTTATATTAAATTACTTCCTAAGTCTTAATCTAGTCTTTAAGAAATGATACTGCGCATTGTCAATTTAGCTCTGTTTGTATTGTTAAGTCTTTTTTTGTTCGATAAAACTTTTGCTAAAGGGTACTATAATTGGGATTCCTTAGCATATTCATATGCAGTGCATATAAATGAAGGCTTAAGCATTAAAGATGCTCATGCCTTAACTTATCAAACCTTAAAACAAGAGGTAAGTAATGGCTTATATGAGGACTTATGTTGTTCTTCAAAGTATAGGAGGGCCCAATTTGAAAATCCAGATAACCTTGATTCCATGATGCCAATGTACGCACTTAAACCTGGGTACATCTTTTTGATAAAACAAACAAAAGACACCTTTCAAGTATCAGAGTTTCAGGCTATGAACTACATTTCCTTAATTTCAATTTTATTGATTGCTGCTTTAATATTTTTGAGATTTTTTCAACTATCTAGCTTTGCACAATTTTTATGGATCCCAGTTGTCTTTCTGGGAGAGCTTTTGTTTTTAGGAAAACTTATGACTCCTGATGCTATCTCAGCTTTGCTTATACTCTTGGGAACAATTGGATTGCTGCGTAAACGGTATGTTTTTGGTTGTATTGTATTAGGTTTATCATTGCTTTTTCGTTTAGATCTAATTGTTGCTGTTGGTTTGCTCGGACTCCTTCCTGCTATTGATAAAAAATATTACTTTGCTCTAGCAAATTCTGCCCTCTATCTATTTGGGTATTTCATTATTTCCTATAGCTCTGATCACGTTGGGTGGTGGCCTCATTTTTATACCAGTTTAGTGAGCACACAAGTAAATATGTCAGAATTTGATCCTGATTTTTCTTTGAGTAAATACCTAGAAATTCTCTATGGTAATTTCATGTGGATCCTAAATGACAACAGGTATATTAAATGGTTTGCAACAAGCTTTGCTCTTTTGCTTACATCAGTAATTCTCTATACCCAGAAAAAACACACTTATTTGAATATTGTTGGCATTACACTTGGCATAGCCATTTTTATAAAATTTATCTTATTCCCTAAAGTAGATTCAAGAGTATATCTATCTATATTAATTGCATTGATTTATGTCTCAGCACTTAATTTTAGGAATGCAAAAAAATATATTGACTGAAAATATTTAGAAGTTAGTATCAACCTTCAGGCTATGTAGCTCAGCTGGTTAGAGCACAGCATTCATAATGCTGGGGTCGGTGGTTCAAGTCCACCCATAGCCACCACATCAAGGATTATCTACTTCTTAAGAATTGTAAAAATAATGATTAGCGAAACTAGTGCGATCAGGCCGTCCTGACCAACTAAAGCTAAAATTGCTGAAAAATTATTGTAGACGTCACCCACAAAAGCTGTGTCGGGACCAAATATTATCCCCATTAGCAATGATGCAGATACGACCAGGAGAAGGACTTCGGTAAGCCTTTCAAGGAATTTTTTGATTTTACTAAAATCAAAATTTAAAAACTTCATATTCAAAAAGAGACATGAGGGCCGAAGCCCTCATGCTAGTATATTTATTTTAAGCCAAGAACACTCATAATGATTAGAAGAACAATAAGTCCACCTAATCCATTCTCACCTAACATAGCAACATAATCCATTAATGTAGCGATTACGTCACCTACAAAATAAGTGCTACCACCAAATACGATTGAAGCAACAATCCCTAATCCAATAACACTTACGAGAACACCAGTAAGACCTTTAACAAAGTCATTAACTGCTTTCATAATACTATCCATATCTCCCCCATGAAATAGTTCAAAAATATAGTAACCAATACCCTACTTTTCACAAATTATTTTAAATCTTTGAAAACTCTATAAAAATAAGCTAATTGGTAGATATAAATAAGGTTTATGTTTGCAAAAAATGCCTGATAATATCATTTTTAGAAGTTTGTAAGGCTTTAGTCTTCAAAAAAAACTTTTGGTCCAAGAATATTGGTTGGGTCAACAGAATTTTTAAGCTGTTTGAGTAAATTCAACTTATCTCGGTAGTTTGTAAATTTCTTTAATAATTTTGTCTTTCTTTTGCCAATTCCATGCTCTGCACTTGGTGACCCATCGAAATCTTGCAGAAGCAGATAAATTTGTTCAGCAAGTGCTCCAGACTCATCCAATAAAATATTGACATGAACATTTCCATCACCCAAATGACCAAAGTTATAAATTGAGTTTTTAGTGTCGTAATCTCTAATTTTTTTGAGGAATAAATCAATCTTATTCAAAGGCACACATAAATCCAATTTATTAGCGCCTTCATCTGCTAATATGACGGGCAAATTTTCTCTCGCAGACCAAAATTCATTGAGCTGTCTTGCGTTCAATAAACTTACATCAAAATCTTTAGCAGCAATTCTTTCAAGAGCTTGGTCTACAACATCTTGATTTGATGACTCAAACTCAATAAGTACTTCGTATTGGTAATCAGATTCTTTCTCTAGTAATTGCAAACAGTTGTCATCCATAAATTCAACTGCTGAAATTAAATTTCTTTCTTCATTAATCACGGAATGAATCTCAGAAAGATCATTTGTCTTAACTAAAATAGACTCTCTAAATTCTGGCAATTCATAGGTTCTAAGTGTTGCCTCGAAGATCAAACCCATAACGCCCTCTGATCCAAAAAATAATTCCATGAGATCTGGGCCTGTTGCATCTTTTTCATTGCGGTTAGTTAAATTAAGTATGGTCCCATCGACCATAATAATTTTTAAACCCACCACATGCTTTTTAGTGGCTCCATATTTAATAAATTTTGCACCAGCAGCATTCGTAGCAATATTGCCGCCAATTGTTGATGCTGAAGTAGATGAAAACTCTATTGGTAGCAATCTGTTTTTGGATGAAGCTAGAGCCTTTGCTATATCAGTAACAACACCAGCTTGGCATATAATTTGATTTGAATTATCAACCCAATGTACTTTATTTAATCTCTCAGTGCTCAATACAATTTCTTGATGTGATGCAGTTGCGCCACCACTCAAACCAGTTCGTCCACCGGAAATTACAAGTCTTATGCCATGCTGATTGCATAATTTGAATAGCTTTAAAACATCCTTTTCGGTTTCGGGGAAAATTATAGCTGCAGCATTTGGAGTTATGCCTTTGTACCAATCGCACCCATATTTTTCTAATTTTGCCTTATCGGTGGTAAATTGATCTTTGTTAAAATGTGCAGCAATATCATTAAGCTCTTTAGTCATTTTTAAACACCAAATATTTTCTGTAAGCATAAATGGTAAAGAAACTAAAAAATGTTGCAATGAACTTTTGGATGATGATGTTTTGTACGCCATATGCAAAAGATATTGCAAAGATTAAAGAAGTGATTATTGATCCAAGAACACCTCCGAAAAAATAGGCTGAAAATTCAATTGCTGGTTTATTGTCTAACCATCCAGCATTAAACACAAAATTCTTTGCAAGAAGATAGCTAACAATGGTGCCTGAAAGATAACAAAAACCAGCTAGGATTGATCGATTCAAATCAAAAAGGTGATCCAAAGTTAACAAGAGTATAAAATCAAATCCGAAAGCTATGCTATTTGTTCCTCCATATTTAACAATTTTAGGAATCATTTTAATTTGAAAGCACCGGTGATATTGAAAAATTGATGCCTGTTACATCGCTTCCACTAACAGTAAAATTGGTACCCTGGTATTCCCCTCTTAGATCGCCTGGACCACAAATACCTGAATCACTAAAGGACAGATTGTCCTCTAAAGTTGTGCAGGCAAAAACTTGAGTGTAGGTATCGTTTGGCACTTCTCTAATTCGAAAAGCTGCTACCCCTCTATCCATTTGCATTACATCGCATGGAATTATTTCATCATCATCATTCACTGCACAAATCCATAGTTGATCAACTGTCTCTTTTTCTTTGGCGTTACCTGAAGAATACAGAACTGGAATTGAAGCATGCGTTTCATTGCTAAAAGTAAACTTTATCAAAGAAATAAAACTGCCATCCGATAAATTTGTGCGGTTAATCAATGCTTTGTAAGTTCCAAAACCATCAATATCAACATCGCTTGCCTCGTATGTCAGCACGTCGTTAATATCTTGTATATCGACCTTGGTAATCTCAAGATCTCCATTTCCCACCTTTGTTATTTCAAAAGATTTCTCTTCTAATGCATAACCCATAAAGACTTTTCCTGGAGATAATATAGGATATGCCAGTGAGGCAAAATCTACTCCAGTAGAGAGCAAGTTTAACCCCTTATGCATGTCTATTAATCCATAACCAAATAAGTCATCTTTTCCTGGAGACCCAATATCTTTGGTAAGCTGTCCAGACTTTAATAGCAGTTCTAATTCATCGAAGGTAATATCCGAATCAAGATACTTTATTAAGCCAAAATACCCTGAGACGTGTGGAGCGGCCATAGAGGTGCCATTGTATACCTGCAGCCCTTTGTAATCATTGCCATCATGAGAAGAATTTTTAAACGAATACGCCAAAATGCCATCACCAATGTCATTGCCGTCTAAATCTTCAGAAACTTGCCCTCCAGGAGCAGCAATATCAACGTAATCATTGAAAGATGAAAATGTTGAGAGCTGTTCATCATATTTAGTTGAGGATACTGAAAATGCATATTCACAGGATGCTGGGAACCGTATTGCCGAGTTTCCTTCATTGCCTGCAGATGCCACAACAAAAATTCCAGCATTCTTTAAATTAACTATTTCATCACAAATTATTTGGTTGTTGCCTCCTCCACCAAGGCTCATATTGATTATCTCAACATCTCCGTATGTAGAAGCATCATAGACCTCTCCAGAGTCATTATTCTTGCCTTGCAGGTAATAAAAAGCTTGCAACTGATCGTAACTTGAACACCCACCACCGTTTTCACTCCTGTCAGAACCACAGACTCTTAAGGGAAGAGTTTTAACTGCTAAGCCATTAATCTCATTCCCATCATTTTTAGCCGATATGGTCGTTGCCACATGGGAACCGTGGCTTCCAAATATTTCTCCATCGCTTTGTACAGGTTGAAAATCTGGATCTGTTGGATCATCGTCTACACCATCACCATCAAAAGAAGAATCTGTATCAGAAACAAAATCATAGCCATCATCAACAAAGGATGAATTCTGATATGCAAAAGAGTCTTTAGTCGGTGCGCCTGAATCAAGTACTGCAACGACTATGTCTTTGGTGTCTTGTCCCACAAGATCCAAAGCTTCTTTGGTATTTATTTGTCTTAGATTCCATTGGTATTCATCATAAAATGGATCAGGACTAAAAGGCTCTGGGTCGGCGTCAGGAAAATATATATGATTTAAATCTATAACATAGCCTGGAAATTTTCTTCTAAGCTGCTGCAATGTTTTCATTTTCCTTATTTCAACAACCAACTCAGAATCAAGCTGAAATTCATTAGAAATTTTAGTTTTCAAGTGGCTTTTACCAAGAACATTTTCAATATTCTCATAATCTGGCTTTGCTTTCACAATGCCATCTCCTTGAGGAATGCGTTTAAAGACATCTCTTAATTGATTTTGAGATTTCAATGAATTAGTGCTAGTTAGCTCACTATCTTGCTTGGTTTTAATAAGAAACTCTCCAGTGTCAATTGTTGTATTTGTTGTACTTTCCTGAGCGCTTTCTGCTACCACCATAGCGTACTTTGATCCTCTAGCAGACATGTCACTATCTACCACAAGATAATAAATACCACTTCCATTGAAGCTGAGGCTTTCAAAAGAAGTTAAATTGGTGCTAAAACTTATTGGGCTTGATAAATCTGCTTCATCGTATACAAAAATATCTAGATCTGCAGAGCTATTTGTTTGGTAGAGCGAGATATCTATGGTTGTATCTTCAACATTGAGCACAAATACATCGAGAGGATCATACGTATACTCACCTTCATCTGAAATATGCTCACCTGCATAGCCAATAATTGTTACAGGTGAAAATGCTGGCTGAGCTTCACTGCTTTGATTGTTGCTTAGGAAAGAGAATGCTTTGTTGGGCACATCAGAATCAATAATGAGGTTCCCATTTAACGTAACTTCTCCTCTAATATTGTATTTTTCTTCCGCTGGTGTTGGTGTTGGTACAGGAGTAGGTGAAGGTGTTGTCCCATCTACATCTTCTTCACTAGCTGATCCACCGCCACATCCCACGACCAGCAAAATAATAGATAGTAAGGAAATAAATTTTTTAGTCACTACCATGATCCAGAATTAGGCATATCTACCCATGGCTCTTTAATCTCTAATGGGTCGCCATTCTGCAAAAGCTCAATTGAAATTCCATCAGGAGATTTTACAAACGCCATTCTCCCATCCCTAGGTGGTCTGTTAATTTCAATACCTGCTTCCATAAGCTTTGAGCATGTTTGATAGATATCATCTACTTGAAATGCTAGGTGTCCGAAATTTTTGCCACTGTTTAGTTCTTCATCATCCCAATTGTGTGTGAGCTCAATCATAGGGATATTTGAAGCACCATTTTCTATATCGTTGGGTGCTGCAAGGAAAAATAATGTATATCTTCCAGATTCGTTTTCTTTTCGATACATTTCTTTTAGACCCAAGGCATCGCAAAAGAAACTTATTGAATCTTCAGGGTTTTTAACCCTTATCATGGTGTGCAAATACTTCATCAAAATTTCTTTATAACTTGAGATATCTTTTCCAAAGACCAGTCTAAATTTGCCTGTGAAATTATCAGAGGCGGAGCAAACCTTATAACATTATCATGTGTCTCCTTGGTTAATATGCCTTGATTCAGCAAAATCATGCAAAGATCATTGGCTGACTTTGTGCCGTGATTTAACTCAACCCCTATCCAAAGCCCTCGCCCTCTTACTTCTTTTATGACATCTGAGCCAATTGACTGAAGCCCTGTCTTCAATTGCTCTCCAAGGTTTTTACTATTTTCTATAAGCTCTTCCTCTACTAAAAGTTCTAAAGCTCTCTTTCCTACTGCTGCAGCCAAAGGGTTGCCTCCAAAAGTAGAGCCATGAGTGCCAGGAATAAAATTATCCATGATTTCTTGCTTTGCAATAAAAGCTGAAACTGGCAAGATACCACCACCTAAAGCTTTACCAACGATAAGACCATCTGGTTTGATGTCTTCATGTTCAAATGCAAACATGCTGCCAGTGCGACCCAAGCCTGATTGAATCTCATCAACTAGTAAAAGAATATTTGTTCTGTCGCATAATTCCCTTACTGCTTTCAACCATCCTTGTCGTGGCACTATGATTCCAGCTTCACCTTGAATTGGTTCAATTAGAATTGCTGCAGTATTCTCATTGATCAGATTTTTTATTGATGTTATTGAATCCACACAATCACCAACTGGACAAGCACAAGAGCTGCAATATTTTGCTTGTACAAAACCTGGAGTAAGAGGTCCAAAATCTTTCTTATACGATTCATCAGAAGAAAAACTAACTATGGTGGTTGTTCTGCCATGAAAGTTTCCATCCACAACTATTATTTCTGCCTTATCCTGAGGTACCCCTTTGTTTATATATGCCCATTTTCTTGCAGCTTTAATTGCTGTTTCGACTGCTTCTGCTCCCGTATTCATTGGCAGAGCAACATCCAAACCCGCTACATTTACAAGATGCTCGAGAAAGTCTCCTAGTGACTTACTGTAAAATGCTCGAGATACAACAGATAGTTTTCGAACCTGATCAATTACTACTTTCACTAATTCAGGATGGGAGTGACCATGACTGACTGCTGAATAAGCTGACATCATATCCAAGTACTTGTTGCCCGAAACGTCCCAAAGAAATTCACCTTGGCCTCGCTCTAAAACAACAGGAAGTGGCTTATAGTTTTTTGCCCCAAAAATTGACTCTTTTTTTATTTGATTTTTTTGAATATTATCTAGCACAGGGATATTTTAATCTTAATTAAGGGGCTAAACTAGAAAGAAAATGCAGAAAGATCAATCAAGCAACCATATCTTTATGATTGAGCCTCAAGAATTTTTTAGCAATCCACAAACAGCAGGATCAAATCATTATCAAAAAGATGATGACATTTCGAGAGACCAGATTCTGAAGTTGGCGATCAATGAATTTAGAGATTTTAGAGATATTCTTGTTAATCATGGCGTTTACATCACAACCTTTAAAGGTGATAAGGGATGTCCAGATCATATTTTTCCAAACTGGTTTACCACATTCTCTAACAAAACAATGCAAATTTTTCCAATGAAAGCTGAAAATAGAAGACTGGAGAAAAACCAAAATATGATAGATCGTTTGGCAAGGTCTTATACTTTATCTGCAGATTTAAGTTTTCATGAAAATAATAATACTTTCTTGGAGTCTACAAGTAGTATGGTGTTTGATAGAGTGAATGATATTGCTTATATAGCATTATCACCAAGAGCAAATAAAGAGCTTGCAGAAAAATGGTGCAGGGATAATAACTTCGAACCTATTGTCTTTGAAACAACTAGCCACTCAGGAGAACCAATTTATCACACAGACGTTTTAATGTATGTAGGTACCTCATTGATTGGTATTTGTTTAGATGTGATAAACGAAAAATATAGAGAACTGGTTGAGGACAAAGTGTGTCAGCACCATGAGATACTTAAAATCGAAAAAGATCAACTGCTATCTTTTTGCGGCAATAGTCTTGAGGTAAAAAACAAGGAAGACTATTTATATCTTGTTATGTCTGATGCAGCAAAAAATGCCCTAAACGATGAACAAATACAAACCATTCATCGGCACTACAAGGGCATTATCAGCTCTGATATTCGCACCATCGAAAAATATGGTGGCGGTTCGGCTCGGTGTATGCTTTCTGAGTTATTTTAGCTTTCTGCAAATTCTAATTTCAATCTGCCTTGTCTTCCCACTTCAACAAGTTTTACTTTGATATTATCACCTTCATTGATTACATCAGTTAGATGCTCAAAGTCCTCCTTGAACTGTGAGATATGCAGCAGGCCATCTTTGCCAGGCATGATGGTAACAAATGCACCAAACTCGACTACTTTTGCGACCACTCCATCGTAGATCTTTCCTTCTTCAGGTTCAGCTGTTAAGAGTAAGATTTTTTCTTTGGTTTTTTCCGCTACTTCTTTGTTCTCACCAAACACACTAACTTCACCATTATCTTGGAGCTCAATAGTGGAGCCAAACTCTTCTTGCAGACCCTTAATTGTTGATCCACCTTTTCCTATAACTACTTTAACTTTGTCTTTATCAATCTTAAATTGAGTGAAGTATGGGGCCAAAGGAGTTAATTCATTTGGTTCTGGCATTGCCTTGTCCATAATGCCTAGAATGTGCATTCTTGCATCCTTGGCTTGCATTAGGGCTTTTTCTAAGATTTCTTCATTGATGCCTTCAATCTTTATATCCATCTGCAAACCCGAAACACCATTCTTTGTTCCAGCAACCTTAAAGTCCATATCTCCTAGGTGATCTTCATCTCCTAGGATATCTGTTAGCACTTGGTAGTCATCTGCTTCTTTCACAAGACCCATAGCCACACCTGCGATATTATCTTTTACAGGGACGCCTGCTGCTCTTAAAGCAAGACATCCACCACATACAGAAGCCATTGAGCTTGAGCCATTTGACTCTGTGATCTCACTAACCACTCGAATTGAGTATGGAAATTCTTGCATGCTAGGTACCGCAAACTTGAGTGACCTCTTTGCAAGCGCTCCATGACCTATCTCTCGTCTTTTAGGACCTGTTGGGAAACCTAACTCACCAACACTGTAAGCTGGGAAATTGTAATGCAGCATAAAGTTGTCTTTAATCTCCCCTACTAGGGAATCAACAATTTGAGAATCTTTTGTTGGCCCAAGAGTTGTTGCTACTATTGCTTGAGTTTCTCCTCTAGTAAATAGTGCAGAGCCATGAACTGAAGGCAAAAAGTTTGTTTCAATTTCAATGTTTCTTACTTCATCAATAGCTCTCCCATCAATTCGTTTTCCATCTATGAGAATGTTTTCTCTAACAACATTTTTCTCAACTTCTTTGAATTGCTTGAGGTAACTGTTTAATTGACCTTCCTCGAGGCCTTCAACAATAGCATCTTTTATTACACCAATCTTTTCGCCTCTCTCTTTTTTATCAACTGTAGAAAATGCATCTTTTATTTGATCACGGTATTTAGAATTAATTTCATCAAATATTTTTGCTTCATCATCTGCCAAGACATTCTTAAACTCAGCTTTTTCCGGCAAGACTTCGTTTGCAAAATCCTTTATTGCCTCAATGACTGGTTTCATCTCTTGATGCGCAAATAAAATTGCCCCGATCATTAAATCTTCACTTAACTCGTTAGCATCAGACTCAACCATCAAGACTGCTTTATCAGACCCTGCAACAACCATATCAAGGTCAGAGTTTTCCATATCAGCAAAGGAAGGATTTAATACATACTCATCTTCTATAAACCCAACCCTAGCTGCACCCATTGGACCATTAAATGGAACGTTTGCAATAGACATAGCAGCAGAAGCTCCTAATAGAGCAACAACATCTGGTGGATTGTCTTTATCTAATGATACCAGCATACAATTAACTTGAACTTCATTAGTGAAGAAATCTGGGAACAATGGCCTTAGGGGTCTGTCAATTAACCTTGAAGTCAAGGTTTCGTATTCTGTTGGTCTTGCCTCTCTTTTAAAGTATCCTCCTGGGATCTTTCCTGCTGCATAGGTTTTTTCCATGTAATGAACACTTAGAGGGAAAAAATCTCTCCTTTCTTCTTCAGCTTTTGTTACAACTGTGCAGAGAACAACCGTCCCTCCCATACTAGCAACAACTGAGGCTGTTGCCTGTCTTGCTACTTTTCCTGTTTCAATAACGAGAGTTTTTGATCCCATTGGGATCTCTTTTTTTACTACATTAAACATAATTAATCTCTTAGTTTTAGAGTTTTGACGATATTTTGGTAGGACCCAAGGTCTTTTCTTTTAAGGTAAGAAAGAAGTTTCTTTCTATCGCTCACAATTTGCAATAAACCTGTTCTTGAATGGTTATCTTTTTTGTGTTCTTTAAAGTGTGACTGTAGCTCTTCAACCCTTTTTGTTAGTAACGCAATTTGGACTTCAGTCGAGCCTGAATCTTTTTCATCTTTACCATATTTTTTGATTATGGCTTCTGTTTCTGTCTTGTCTAAACTCATTTATTATAATTCTCCTAAATTTTGTATAACTTTATTGGCCTAAGTTTTTCTTCGTTACCTATTTCGCCAATCCCTATAAATTCATCTTTGTGAAAAACTAATTTTTTTTCTTTCTTTTCGTTTTTGGTCACACTAAAAGTTAAACCATTTTGAAATTTTTTTACCTCAGTAGAACTTATATTTAACTTGGGTATACTTTTTAATATTTCTTCAACTCGCATAACATACTGCATTTTCTCTTTATTGTCCAAGTTTTTTAGCGTGTCTATTGTAATCGCATCCTTAATTTTTAACGTTCCAAAGCCAGTCCTACATAAATCTGTTAGAACGCAATTGCACCCAAGTTTGTCTGCAATATCAACCCCCAAAGTTCTTACGTAAGTCCCCCTAGAAACTTTTGCTTCAATATCAAAATATGGGTAAGAGTAGCTCAATAGCTCCAATGATTTTATGGAAACCTTTTGGCTTCTCTTCTCGAGCTCAATTCCTTTTCTTGCAAGCTTGTACATTGCCACTCCATTTACTTTTTTTGCTGAAAATAATGGAGCTTTTTGTTGGTAGCTGCCAATAAATGATGAGACAGATTCTTTTAGATTGTCTAAGGAGGGGGCCTGCTCTGAATCATGGTAAATGATATTCCCCTCTATATCTTCTGTATCTGAGGAGCAACCAAGTTGAAATTTTGCATGATAGGTTTTATCTTGCTCGGGCATGTACTGTATAAACTTAGTTGATCTGTCAAAAAAAATTGGCAAGATTCCTGTTGCAAGCGGATCCAAAGTTCCGGCATGTCCAGCTTTTTTAAGTCCCAATAAATTTTGTATTACTTTTAAAGACTTGAATGAGCTAAGTTTTTTTGGTTTGTTTAAAATTAGCACACTCATGCTAGATGTCTTTAATGAGATCATCAAGATTGCGGACTTTTTCCAGATGATCATCGTAATAAAATTTAAGTGTTGGTACCCTTTTTATCGGCAATAAGTTTGAAAGTGCTTTCCTAATTTTCCATGAATTTTCGTTGAGGAAGGTTACTAACTCTTTTTCATTTAAAGGAGCTTGTATGGTCGAAAAGTAGACTTTAGCTTGAGACAAGTCTCGAGAAGTATCAACATAATTCACACTAAAAAAACCACATTGATCCCTTAAATCTGAGTTTTGAACATAAATTGCAATTTCTTTTTTAAGGTTATCGTTGATCCTGACAATCCTATCTTTTTCCATCTATAGTGAACGTTTTTCTTCTTTCTGCTCGAAATTTTCTATTACATCGCCAGGCCGAATATCAAGATAATTTTTTATGCCTATCCCACACTCTGTGCCATTTTTAACTTCCTGCACATCGTCTTTAAATCTTCTAAGCGAATCAAGCTCTCCTTCATGTATGACTACATTGTCTCTAAGTACTCTGACATGTTTTTCTCGTTTAACAAAACCATCTACGACCATGCATCCAGCAACTAGGCCAAACTTTGGTGATTTAAAAACTTCCTTAACTTCGGCAAGCCCAAGTATTTTTTCTGAATATATTGGGTCTAGCAGTCCAGATAGTAATCTTTTTATATCTTCAATGAGATCGTAGATCACGCTGTAGTAATTAATTTCTATGCCTTTATCTTCAGCAAGTGATTTTGTTTTATTGTCTGCCCTGACATTAAAACCAAAGATTCTTGCTCCAGTAGTAATAGCAAGGTTAACGTCTGATTCTGTAACACCTCCCACACCTGAACTGACGATATCAACTTCAACCTCCTCATTCCCAATTTTCAATAAGGAACCATTAATTGCTTCACTGGTACCAGCCACATCTGATTTAGCTATAATTCGAAGCTTGTTAACTTTTTCTTGATCTAGCATTTGGAATGCTGATTCGGTAGTCATTACATTTTTGTCATTAATCTCTTTAAGGTATGAAATTCTCTCGTCAACTAAAGATCTAGCTGCCTTGTCATTAGCTAATACAAAAAAAGACTCGCCTGCTGGAACACAGTCTTCAAGGCCCAAAACTTCTACAGGAGTTGAGGGTCCCGCTTCTTTTACAACATCCCCCGAGCTATTGATCAGGGACTTGATTCTGCCTCTTTTCTCTGCTGCAACAACAATATCCCCTTGCCTTAGAATTCCTTTTTGAATTAAAAATGTTCCGAGTGGTCCTTTGGATTTATCAAGCTCTGATTCTAAAATAACTCCTGTTGCAGGACCTCCTACTGGACTTTTTAGCTCTAGAATCTCAGCTTCAAGCTGTATTGCATCCAATAACTCATTAATTCCTTTTTTCTGAGTAGCTGAAACAGGTATCATTTGCACCTTGCCCCCCCAATCCTCAGAAACTAAATCGTATTTTGCTAAATCTCCTTTAACTTTATCAATATCTGCCCCATCAAGATCAATTTTATTTATTGCGACTATAATTGGGACCTGAGCAGCCTTAGCATGTGTGATTGCCTCAATTGTTTGTGGCTTTACACTGTCATTAGCAGCCACAACAAGTATTACAATATCTGTTGTATTCGCTCCCCGTGCTCTCATAGCTGTGAATGCTTCATGACCAGGAGTATCTATAAATGTGATTACTGCTGAACTTGTTTTAACTTCGTAAGCAGCAATGTGCTGAGTTATGCCTCCAGACTCTCCATCAACTACATTGGATGACTTGATTGAATCTAAGAGAGAAGTTTTCCCATGATCTACGTGCCCCATCACTGTTACTACAGGATGCCTCTTTATTGGTGACGATTCATCTTTGTAAGCTATTGTGGGTTGTGGATAATCCTTAGTTGTTTCTTCTAACTCTTGCTCAGCTTCATATTTGACTAAAAATCCAAACTCTTCAGCAACCAAAACTGCTGTTTCTTGATCTATCTCATCATTTAAAGAAACCATCTCACCAAGCTCTATAAGCTTCTTTACAACTTCATTGCCTCTTTTGCTTAGCTTTCTGGAAAGGTCATTTACTCTAATTGAGCCATTAATATTTACAGATTTCTTTTTTTCTTCTTTGGGCTCTTCTTTTACTGGTTTCTCTTTTGTTTGTGGCTTAAAGGTTTTTTTATTTTCTACTTTGCTTCTAGCAGCAGGTTCTTGCTTATCTTTTTTTTCTAAATTTTGAGCTTTAGTAGTACTTTTTGGAGTAACCTCAATTGGTTTTCTTGCATCGGATTGAATATTTGAGTTCGCAGTTCTTATGAATGTAAGCAAGGTCTGCTTATCTTCATTTGATACTGAATCCTCTATGCTTGTATGAGGCAACCCAGCCTCAATCATTTTTTTTAGCAAGGCGTCAGGATCTATCTTTAATATTTCTGAAAGCTGTTTAACTGATACATCCATAATACTTCTCCTTACTCAAACCATGGCTTTCTAGCCTCCATAATCAGAGCAGATGCTTCTGATTCAGTGATACTGTCTGATAAATCCATAAGCTCTGGAACAGACATTTCAGCAAGATCTTCTAATTTTTTAATATTGTTATTGCTTAGATCGCTCAGCACCTCATTGGTCATCCCATTTAGATTAACCAGCGCTTTTTCCATTGTTGGATCATTGAAATCTTGATTAAAAGCATCCTGTAGTAAAAATTCATTAGATTGGTTAACTACTTCTTCTGCACGTTCTTTTGTTTTAAAGATTTCCAATAAATCACTCTCTTGTGCATCTACTATTTTTTCAAGTTGATCATATTCTTTTAACTTCAAGCCATCTATCTCATCTTGATTTAAATTTAGTCTGTTTCCAATTTTTTCAAATTTTTCTTCAAGACTAGCTTCTTGGTACTCCTTAAATTGATCTTTGTTGAAAACTTTAAATGACCAGCCAATCATTTGCGTCATAAGTCGCAAATTTTGACCATTCTTCCCAATAATTTGTGCCTGATTTTCTTCTTCAACTTCAAGAATGAGTGTGCTGGTTCTTTCATCGACTAAAATAGAGTAGATTTTTACTGGAGATAAACAGTTAACAACGAATTCAGCGGGGTTATCGCTATGAACAAAAATATCTATTCTTTCGTTGCCTATTTCATTGGATACTGCTTGAACTCTTGAACCTCTCATTCCTACGCATGCACCTACTGGATCAATTCGTCCATCATAGGTTTTTACTGCAATTTTTGATCTGTAGCCAGGATCTCTTGAAATGGCTTTAATTTCTATGGTGCCCTCAGAAATTTCAGGTACCTCTTGTGTAAAGAGTTCTTTGACAAGCCTTTCATCTGTTCTGCTTAAAATAATTTGAGGACCTCTTGGTGTAGTCATTATTTCTTTAATGACTGCCCTAACTCTGTCGTTTAATTTAAATATTTCTCCAGGGATAATTTGATCTCTAGGGATTTGAGCATTGAGATCTTCTTCTATCTCAAGCAGCAAAAAATCTCTATTAATTCTTTTTACTTGACCTGAAATTACTTGACCAACGAGTGATTCATATTTTTGTGTAATCTTACTTCTTTCTGCTTCTCGTACCTTTTGAATAATTACTTGTTTTGCAGCTTGAGCTGATATTCTGCCAAAATCTATGTTTTCTATTTGCTTCCTAGCTAAACCATCAACTGTCTCATAATCTGAAATATCCTCTGGCAGCAATTCAATTCCCTCATTGTCATCTTCACTTGGGCTCAACTGCCAATACCTAAAAGTTACATATTCGCCTGTTGTTTTATCAATGTTCACTTTTATTTCCGAGCTCTCACCGAGAAGTTTTTTTGTTGCGCTTGCAACAGCCTCCTCAAGTGCTTCAAAAATAATGCTCTTATCTACTCCTTTCTCCATAGAGACAGAATCAACAACTTCTAATATTTGATTATTCATTTTCCTTTCTTTATTTGATCATCAAGATCTAATTTTCCTTTTTCTATATTGCTAAATTCTAGCAATACGGTTCCCTTTTCTGTTTTGACAGAAATTTCTGATTCCAAAACGTTTAAAAGAGTACCCTTTATCTTTCTAAGGCCATCCACCTTAGAAAAGAGTGATAATGATACTACATCTCCAATAAAATTTTTATATTGTTTTAAATTAAATAACTTTCTATCTAGCCCAGGTGAAGAAACCTCGAAGCTTTGAAAATCATTGAAAACATCCTCAAATTGGAAAAAGTCATCAATTTCTCTGCTGACTTTTTCGCAATCACTAAGATCCACACCATGTATGGCGTCTATAAAAATTCTTATGACCTTGCCTTTGCCAGCAATTGAAGAAAACTCTAAGCCCCAAAGCTCACATCCACATTTGCTGATAAGAGGTGATAAAAGATCTTCTAAATCTTGTTTAATCATTATCCTTGGTAGCGGGGGATGGATTTGAACCATCGACCTCCGGGTTATGAGCCCGACGAGCTACCAGACTGCTCTACCCCGCAATGACGTTAAAGGATAGATAAAAGACTTAGATAGGTCAATATTTATAGACTATAATTTACTTCCGTAGCCGAAGTGGCGGAATTGGTAGACGCGCTATCTTGAGGGGGTAGTAAGCAATGCTTGTGAGGGTTCAAGTCCCTCCTTCGGCACCAAATTACTCAGTAGGGGGCTCTTCAGCAGGCTGCTCTTCCACAACCTCTTGCACATTTAATGTTAATTCTTGTTTTGAAAGATAAGCATAGGCAAGGCATAAAATAAAAAAAGCTGCCACCATACCCCATGTAGCTTTTGATAAGAAATTGCCTGGACCTAAGGGTCCAAAAAGTGAATCTGAACTTCCTCCACCAAAGGCAGAACCTAAATCTGAGCCCTTGCCTTGCTGCAACATTATTGATGCAACAATTAAGACTGCAAGAATAATAATTAAAATCTGTAAAATCATGACTGCGCTATATTAGCAAATTCTTCAGCATTAAGAGAAGCCCCTCCTACTAAAACTCCGTCAATATTATTCATATTTAGAATTTCTGAGGAGTTTTTAGAATTAACACTTCCTCCATAAAGTACAGTTACTTGTTGCGAAAAATATGATTTTATATGAGAAGACATTTCTTCAATTTCTTCTTGGGTAGGAACCAATCCAGACCCAATAGCCCATATTGGCTCATACGCGAAAATAATCTTATCTTCATTTGTACTAAACTTTTCAATTTGATCTGAAATAAAATGTAGGTGATTGTTTGCTTCTCTAACCTCAAGAGATTCTCCAATGCATACTATAGGTGTAATGCTAAAACTTTTTAAGCAATTATATTTTTCATAAACAGATTCGTTATCTTCGCATAGATGCTCCCTAGCTTCAGAGTGGCCCACAATACAAAACTCTACTCCCACGTCATTTAACATTGCAGATGACATCTGCCCTGTGTATGCGCCTGGATTGTTAAATTTACTCACGTTTTGTCCAGCTATCTTAATATTTGATTTATTAAAATTTTGAACCGAGCTTTCTAGATAGATAGGGGGAAGCCCTACAATAACTAAATTCTCTGTATCAGCGTTAAAATTTTGGAACCAGTTATCAATAAACTCCCTATCTCCATTCATTTTAAAGTTAGCTGCAATAATCTTCATGGCTAGATTAAATGTTCTTTAATGTTATTCAGTATATTTTTTACATTGCCGTTCTTGGATTCCACCATCACTCTGACTAAAGGTTCGGTCCCGGACTTTCTAACAGATATTCTAGTATTTGCATTCTCTTTTTTGGTCTTTTGTAAAAATTCTTTAAAATTAGTTTCATCAACTCTTCCAAGATCATCCAATCTAAAGCTTTCTAGAATGTAAGGATAATATTCAATGTCTCCTTTGATTTTTTCCAGTTCAGTTTGTAAGACTTCTAAAGCAAGTAGAGATTGCAAAAGTGCAATATTGGCGTCCCCACTTTCTGAAAAGTTTCTTTGGATTATGTGGCCTGAACTCTCAGCTCCAACAAGCAGATTCTCCTCAACTAGCAAACGAGAAATATATTTATCCCCAACATCTGCTCTCAATAAGTCAATGCCTTTAACCTGCAAAGCATCTGAAACTCCTTGATTTGTCATCTGAGTTCCTACAACAGCCTTACTGCCCTCAAGCTTTTTGTGATGATTAAAAATTGCTAGTAAATAAAGAAGATCATCTCCTGAAAATACTTCTCCCTTTGAGTTAGAAAGAACCAATCTGTCCCCATCGCCATCGACAGCTGCACAGAAATCGTAGCTGTATTGTTTGGCGTATTCTTTAAATTTAGTTTTATCAAGAACAGCTGATTCATCATTAATATTGAAACCATCTGGATCGCAGTTAACTCTTATAACTTTAGCCCCTAACTCCTCAAGGAGAGTTGGTGTGATTTTATAGTTTGCCCCATTGGCACCATCAACAAGTATTGTTGTATTCTTTAGACTGTATTTGCCTCTTAGTGTGCTTTTGCAATATTCAATGTACCTACCACCAGCACTGTCGATTCTAAAAGCTTTGCCTAACTTCTCTGCCGTAACTGGTTTTACTTTGCCTGCAAGCTCATTTTCAATAACTCTTTCTAAATCATCAGATATTTTTCTACCATACCTATTAAAGAACTTAATACCATTGTCTTCATAAGTATTATGACTTGCGCTAATAACTACACCAAATTGTCCAGGGTAGGTAGCGGTTAAAAAAGAAACTGCTGGAGTAGGGATTGGACCTGCTAGCTTTACATCTATACCGGCTGAAATAAATCCAGCCTGTAATGCTGACTCAAGCATATAACCTGACACTCTTGTATCTTTGCCAATGATTACAGAATCATATCCTTTGGATGCAATAATTCTTCCTGTATGAAATCCAAGATTAAGGCAAAACTCAGGAGTTATTTTCTTATCAGTTGGCCCTCTGAATCCGTCTGTGCCAAACTTCATTAGGAGTCCTGTACTGGCTTTGTCGATTGTTTAGGTGTGGACTTTGGTTTGATATTATTGTCACCACTGGTTTTATCTCTAGGCATTGCCCCAGCCATGATGTCGGAAATTTGATCTTGATCTATTGTTTCCAATTTCAATAATGCATCAGCCATGTTGTGTAGCTTATCCATATTTTTAGCAAGAATAGTCCCAGCTTCTTCATAACAGTTTTGAATAATTGATCTTACTTCTTCGTCGATTTGTCTTGCAGTTTGTTCTGAGAAAATTCTTTTTTTGTTGCCTGCCGATCTGCCTAAAAATGGACTCTCATCTTCATCGTCATATTTCAATGTGCCCATTTTTTCTGAAAAGCCCCACTTAGTAACCATATTTCTGGCTAACTCAGATGCTCTTTCTATATCGTTTGATGCCCCTGTAGTTATGCCTTCTTTACCATTTATGATTTCTTCAGCAACTCTGCCTCCAAAAAGAGAAGTGATCTGACTCATAATTGCAGTCTTTGAGCTCATATATGAATCTTCTTCAGGCAAAAACATGGTTACTCCCAATGCTCCTCCTCTAGGAATAATTGTAACTTTATAGACTGGATGATGCTCTGGAAGGCTCAAGCCAACAATTGCATGCCCTGCCTCATGGTAAGCAGTTATTCTTTTCGTCTCATCATTTAAAATCATTGATTTTCTTTCAGCGCCCATCATTATTTTGTCTTTCGCAAAATCAAGCATTTCATGACTTACTTTCTTTTGATTCTTTCTTGCTGCAAATAAAGCTGCTTCGTTAACTAAATTTGCTAAATCAGCCCCAGAAAAACCTGGTGTTCCTCTAGCAATAACACCTGAATCTACGCTTTTGTCAACTGGAACTTTCTTTAGATGAACATTGAGGATTTGTTCTCTTCCTTTTATGTCAGGCAATCCAACCATTACTTGTCTATCAAACCTACCCGGTCTTAGCAGAGCAGGGTCCAAAACATCAGGTCTGTTTGTGGCTGCAACAACTATTACTCCTAGATTCTCCTCAAAGCCATCCATTTCGACGAGCAGTTGGTTTAAAGTTTGCTCACGCTCATCGTGGCCGCCACCAAGGCCTGCTCCTCTGTGCCTTCCAACAGCATCTATTTCGTCTATAAAAACAATGCATGGTGAATGTTTTTTTGCTTGCTCGAACATATCTCTGACTCTTGATGCTCCAACACCAACAAACATCTCAACAAAGTCTGAACCTGAGATCGTAAAGAATGGAACCTTTGCTTCTCCAGCAACAGCTCTTGCAAGTAATGTTTTACCTGTTCCAGGAGGACCAACCATCAAAATACCTCTTGGTATTTTTCCGCCAACCTTAATAAATTTTGCAGGGTCTCTCAAAAAATCTACTAACTCTTTGACATCATCTTTTGCTTCCTCGCAGCCTGCAACATCATTAAAATTTGTCTTAACATGGCCGCCATCAAGAAGTTTTGCCTTGCTTTTACCAAATGTCATTGGTCCACCTTTGCCACCGACTCCTCCCTGCATTTGTCTCATGAAAAGGAAGAATATCCCCAATAGCAGTAGCAACGGGAAAGCTCCAACCAAAAGCTGTGACCATATGCTTGGTTTATCAATTGCTTCATATTCGACAGCAACATCAGCGGCCCTCAAACTTTCATCAAGGTCATTGTCTGTTACATAGACTGGTTTTTTTGTTGTGAATTTTGTGCCATTGAACCTTTCGCCCTCAACGGTCATTTGATCGCCTTTGTAAACTATTGATTTAACTTTCTTAGATTGAATTTCTTGCTTAAATTCTGAGTAAGTTAGCTGCTCATCAACACGTGCTGTGGAGTAATTATCCAGCATCATAAAAAGCAGGGTACCTGCTATTAACCAAAAAAATAGATTTCTTCCAATATTTTTCATAAACTTTTATTTAGGGTCTAATCCTAACAAATAAACCTCAGATGAAGAAGTTTTTGATGCAGGTGGTTTTTCAGTACAAGTTCTACTAAAAAATGCAGAAAATTCATTTTTCAATCTTGCTAAATTTTGATTATTAAAGGTCTTGATCAATAGCTTCCCATTTTTGCTAAGGTATTGTTTTGCTAGATTTAATGAAAACAAATTAATCTCAAAATTTGCTTCTTCATCAACAACTTTTACACCCGTAAGATTAGCTGACATATCACTCATTATCACATCAATGTTTGGATTGAATTCTTCCATCAGTTTAAGAAACTCATCGGATTGCAGATCTAATTGATGAAAATCAATGCCATTGACTTTGTTCATTGGCAAAATATCGATAGCTAGACATTTGGCTGAAGGGCTCTTTTTTTTGGCAATTAATTGAGACCACCCACCAGGCGCAGAACCCAGCTCAACCATTTTTCTGGCGTTTTTAATGAGGTTATATTTTTGATCAATATGATCAAGCTTATACGTAGCACGTGATCGATATCCTTCTTGCTTGGCTTTTAAAGCCCATGTATCTTCAAAGCTTTTCAAACTAGTTTGATATCTACTATTTCAACTTCTTTGATGCCACCAGGCGTCTCAACTTCAACTACATCTCCAACCTCTTTCTTCAAGAGCGCTTTAGCTATAGGTGTTGTAAAAGAAATTGTGTTCATTTCAATGTTAGCTTCACTCTCACCAACAATTTGGTAGGTGTTTGTTTTATCTGAATCCAAATCATTTATGGTAACAGTCGAGCCAAAAATTACTCTGTCCTCTACTCCAAGATCAAGGTATTCAATTACTTGGGACCTTGAAAGAACATCTTCTAATTCCCTTATTCTTGCCTCATTAAGCCCTTGTTCTTCTCTGGCTGCATGGTACTCTGCATTTTCTTTAAGATCACCGTGAGCTCTAGCTTCTGAAATAGCATCAATTATTTCTTGTCTTTTGACATTCTTAATAAAATCCAATTCTTCTCTTAATTTCTTTTGACCCTCAGGTGTAATTGGTTTTTTATCCATTTAGGAATCCTGTAATGCTATATAAGACCAATTTTGCTCCCCTTTTTCTAAAGATTCAACTATTGCGAGACCACCTGAGATGGTGGTGGTGAAGAATACACTTTGCTCTAGCGCTGATCTTCTAATTGAGAATGAGTCTTTTATTGATTGTCGTCCTTCAGTTGTATTTATGACCATGCATATTTCTTTGTTAAGTATGGCATCAACTATGTGAGGCCTACCCTCTAAAACTTTGTTTATTTGTTCATGGTTTATATTTTTTTCGGTAAGATATTTGCCAGTACCCTTAGTTGCAACAATTGAAAAGCCTAATTTAATCAATTTTGAACACAGCTCGGGTAAATATTTTTTATCGCTGTTCTTAACACTTACAAAAACATTGCCTTGGTTTGGTATTACATCTCCAGCTCCTCTCATAGCTTTGCCAAATGCCTCACCAAACGTAGTTCCTCTGCCCATAACTTCACCAGTTGACTTCATTTCAGGCCCCAAAATTGGATCTACTTTTCTAAATTTATTGAATGGGAAAACCGGTGCTTTGACAGCATAGCTTGTTGGCATTATTTCACTATTAATACCAAGATCATTCAATGATTTTCCCAAGATTGCTTTTGATGCATTCTTTGCTAAGGACATTCCAATGCATTTTGAGAGGAAGGGTATGGTTCGCGAAGCTCGAGGGTTGACTTCAATCATGTAAAAATCATTACCCTTCACTGCAACCTGCGCATTCATCAATCCACAAACATTTAATTTTTTTGCAACTGCCTTTATTTCTTTTTTCAATTTATGGAGCTGTGTATCTGAGACACTATAAGGAGGAAAGGAGCAAGATGAATCTCCAGAATGAATTCCTGCCTCTTCAATATGCTGAAGGACGCCACCTACGACTGCATCTGTTCCATCGCATATAAGATCAATATCAATCTCTACAGCGTCATCAAGAAATTTTTCAATTAATAAAGGATTTTCTTTACTTAGCACGATTTTATTATTGATGTAATTATCTAGATCAAGTTGTGTATTTATTAACTCCATGGCGCGGCCACCAAGAACATACGAAGGTCGTACAATAACTGGAAATCCGAGTTCATCCATAGCGTTTTGAGCTTCACTTTTGTTTGTTGCCGTCCTATTTTCAGGTTGTTTAAAGTTAAATTCTGATAAAAAATGTTTGAATTTTTCTCTATTCTCTGCGATATCAATAGACTCTGGAGATGTTCCGAGAATTTTGACATTATTTTTGGTTAGCTCGTCTGTGAGCTTTAATGGGGTTTGACCACCAAATTGAACAACAACACCATAAGGGTTTTCATGACGAATAATCTCGAGCACATCCTCAGCAACGATAGGTTCAAAATATAGCTTATCGGAAACATCAAAATCGGTAGAAACAGTTTCTGGATTTGAATTCACCATAATGGTTTCTATACCCTCTTCCTTGAAAGCCAAGGCAGCCTGTACGCAACAATAGTCAAATTCAATACCTTGGCCAATTCTATTTGGACCACTGCCTAAGACAATAATCTTTTTATTTTCAGTAACAACTGACTCATTTTCATAATCGTAAGTTGAATAGAGATAGTTTGTTGTGCTGTCGAATTCTGCAGCACATGAATCTACTCTTTTATAGACAGGATGAATTTTTAGGTCATAGCGCTTGTTTCTAACATCAACCTCAGGCACATTTAACAGTTCTGCTATTCTAGCATCGGAAAAACCCTTCTTTTTAAACCTCAGTAACTGATCATTTTCAAGTGAAGATAATGTGCACTTAGTCAATGCATTCTCTTCATCAATTATGTCTTTGATGTAGAACAAAAACCATTTATCGACTTGGCATGATTCGTATACTTCATCAATTGTCCAACCTTTTCTAAATGCATCCGAAATGTACCACAACCTTTTCTCACCTGGGGTTGATAATTCAAGCTTTAAAGCCCCATTGCCCTCTGAACTTTTCAATACTGATGACAGGCCCATCATGCCGTTTTCCATTGATCGTATTGCTTTTTGAAAAGATTCTTGGAAATTTCTGCCAATGGCCATAACCTCACCTACCGATTTCATCTGAGTACTTAGCCTAGGATCAGCTTCTGGAAATTTTTCAAAATTAAATCTTGGTATCTTTGTTACAACGTAATCAATTGTTGGCTCAAATGAAGCAGGGGTTTTCCCATCAGTTATATCGTTTTGTAGCTCATCTAAGGTATAACCAACTGCAAGCAATGCAGCAACTTTTGCTATTGGGAACCCTGTTGCTTTAGAAGCCAGAGCAGAGGACCTGCTAACACGCGGATTCATTTCAATTACTACCAATCTGCCGTCTTTAGGGTTCTGAGCAAATTGAACATTTGAACCACCAGTCTCAACCCCAATTCTTCGAAGAATTTTAAAAGATGCATCACGCATTTCTTGATATTCTTTGTCTGTTAGTGTTTGTGCAGGCGCTACGGTAATTGAATCTCCGGTGTGTACGCCCATAGGATCAATGTTTTCAATAGAGCAGACAATTATACAATTGTCATTCTTATCTCTTACAACTTCCATTTCAAACTCTTTCCAACCTATTAAAGACTCATCAATCAAGAGTTCTTTAGTTGGTGAAAGTTTTAGGCCATTCATGCAGATTTCTTCAAACTCTTTAAGGTTATAGGCAATTCCTCCACCTGTTCCGCCTAATGTAAACGAAGGTCTAATGACACAGGGCAACCCAATATCTTTAAATATTTTCCAGGCCTCCTCCATACTGTGTGCAAAGCCAGATCTTGGTGTTTCCAGGCCAAGCTCTTTAATGCATTTATCAAACTTTTCCCTGTCTTCAGCATTATCGATTGCTTCCCTATCGGCACCGATCATCTCCACACCGTGTTTTTCTAAAATACCTTTTTTTGCTAAATCCAAGGAAACATTAAGGCCTGTTTGTCCCCCCATTGTCGGCAGAATTGCGTCGGGTTTTTCTTTTTCAATTATTTTTTCTAAGGATCTCCAATCAACTGGTTCAATATAGGTTGCATCGGCGATTTCAGGGTCGGTCATAATAGTTGCAGGATTTGAATTTACTAGAACCACCCTGTAACCATTTTCTCTTAAGGCTTTACATGCTTGTGTCCCAGAATAGTCAAACTCACAGGCTTGACCTATGACTATTGGGCCAGACCCAACAATTAAAATTGTTTTAATATCATTTCTTTTTGGCATTCATTTCCTCAAAAAATCTATCAAACATATTCTCAAATTCCCTAGGTCCTGGGCTTGCTTCTGGATGGCATTGGATTGAATAAAAAGGTTGCTCTAAGTGCTCTATTCCTTGAATTGAATTATCAAACAGGGAAATATGCGTTACATTTAGATCGCTTTTATTAGCAATATTAGCTACGGCAAAATTGTGATTTTGAGAAGTAATATATACAACGTTGTTTTTTAAATCATGGACCGGATGATTTGCTCCATGATGACCAAAAGGCATCTTTGTGATACTAAGACCATAGGCAAGCGACATAAGTTGATGGCCTAAACAAATACCAAAAATTGGTAGGTTAAGGTCCATCATCTCTTTAATCTGGCTGACAACATCAGGTAAGACATTTGGATCGCCTGGGCCATTGGAAAGAAATATGCCATCTGGAGAAAGTTTTTGGATATCTTTTGCTGATGTAGTAGAGGGCACCACGATTATTTCGGCTCCCTTGTTTTTTAAAATTCTTAAAATGTTTTCTTTCACACCAAAATCAAGAGCAATAACTTTTGGTGAGTTCGATGCTTTAGCATAGGTATAGGATTTTTTTACTGCGACATTTTCAATAAGGTTGTGGTCCTCAATTTTTCCAAACTTCTTGATTTCAAAACTTGCCTCTTCATCGTTGATTTCTTTTGATGGATAAATTGCGCCAATTTTACAGCCCTCATCTCTCAATAATTTTGTCAGGTACCTGGTATCGATATCGGAAATACAAATTACATTCTGCTGAAGAAGGAAGTCATTTAATGTTCTATCAGCTCTCCAGTTGCTAGGCTGCTCACAGAAATTTTTGACAATTAGACCTCTTGCTGAAATAGTTGCAGATTCATTGTCTTCAGCATTAATGCCTGTGTTACCAATGTGGGGGTATGTGAAAGTAATAATTTGTCCATCGTATGAAGGGTCAGTTAGAATCTCCTGATACCCGGTTATAGCTGTATTAAAGACTACCTCACCAACCCCTACTTTTTTGGCTCCATGACCAATCCCATTGAGTTTTATTCCATTCTCAAGTTGAAGCGTTGCGGGAAAGTTCATTTTAGCTATCGAATACTATAAAAAAGTTATTAGATAATTTATAGATCAATTAGAATATCTCCCTATGTCAATTTCATTAAAATCAAAAAAAGACATCGAAAAGATGAAAATTGCAGGCAGAAAAGCAGCATCTGTTCTTGAGATGTTGGATGATCACGTCAAACCTGGAGTTACAACCAATCAGCTTGATGAAATTGCTTATAAATTTATTACTGAGGAGCTTAAATGCATCCCAGCCAATGTAAATTACAACGGATATCCAAAAACCCTATGTACATCGGTTAACCAAGTTGTTTGTCATGGCATTCCATCCGATGACAGAGTGTTAAAAAATGGAGATATTATCAACATCGATGTTACTGTCATTGAAGATGGATGGCACGGAGATACTTCCAAAATGTATCTTGTTGGTAAAGTTGGTGATCATGCAAAGCGACTCGTTGAGGTCACACAAGAGTGTATGTATGCTGGGATAAAAGAGGTCAGACCAGGTGCGTGCCTTGGTGATGTGGGGGCTGCAATTCAGGAGCATGCTGAATCCAATCATTATTCAGTAGTTAGAGATTATTGTGGTCATGGCATTGGCCAGGTTTATCATGAAGAGCCTCAAGTGCTGCATTATGGGCAACGGCATGAAGGGCTTGAGCTTAAAGAGGGCATGTGCTTCACAATTGAACCAATGATCAACTTGGGTGGCTATCAAACAAAATTACTAAGCGATGGATGGACTGTAGTAACAAAAGATGGAAGACTTTCAGCTCAATGGGAGCACACAATAGCCGTTACTTCTTCTGGGCATAAGATTTTAACATTACGCTCAGAGGAGATGTCATGAAACCAATAAAAGCTCTTGGTATTGCAACCTTGCTCAACGAAAAAGTTTTGGACGTTTTCTATTTTGAAATATCAGAGAGCGATCAAAGCAAGAACTCAATCACTAGGCTTGATGAAGATGTATACAGCAAATTAGTACATCTAAAAGACCTAAAAATTGCTGAAAATAAAGAAGTGATTGAAGTTAACCTTGTTGAAGATGTGAAAATTCAAGATGTGCCTACAGCATTTTTAAAACTACATTTGATTTCACTTAAACAATTTAAGCCCAATGAATTGAATTTGGATAACATTTTCAATGTCCTTGAAACACTAGCTTGGACCTCAAAAGGCCCAATGACCGTAAAGGAAGCTGAGAAGGAACTTCTTGTCAGCAAAGCTAATGGATCAGATTTTAAAATCAATAGCATAGATAAGTTTCCTCCTCTCACTAATTATGTGCTACCTGAAAAGGTTCGAATTGCAGATACTGCACGCATACGATTAGGAGCATATCTTGGCGAGGGGACAACGGTCATGCATGCAGGCTTTGTAAACTTTAATGCTGGAACTGAAGGCCCAAATATGATTGAAGGAAGAGTGTCCTCAAAAGTTTTCTTATCCAAAGGTTCAGATCTAGGTGGTGGAGCCTCTACTATGGGAACCCTTTCTGGAGGCAATGATCAAGTGGTATCCATAGGTGAAAATTCATTGGTTGGCGCAAATTCTGGTGTTGGCATTTCTTTAGGTGCAAATTGCATAGTTGAAGCAGGCTTATACATTACCGCAGGCACAAAAGTAACCTTGCTAGATGATGAAAATAAGGAAATTAAAACCATAAAAGCTCTTGAATTAAGTGGTGTGAGCAATATGTTATATCTAAGAGATTCCGTTTCAGGAAGAGTCATTGGTAAATCAAACAATACTAATTTCTCATTAAACGAAATACTGCATCTAAATAATTAATTTTGGAAATTAAATTAGCACAAGACTTAATAAGGATGGCATCCGTTACTCCCAACGATGGGGGGTGCCTAAAATACATTGATGATTTTCTCTCTACTAGAGGATTCGAAACCGAATACTTAAATTTTGGGCGAGTAAAAAACATCTGGAGCGTAAAGGATAATGGCGGGCCGCTTTTAGTTTTTTTAGGCCACGTTGATGTTGTCCCTACAGGTCCAGTTGAAAAATGGGAACACGACCCCTTCTCTGGATATGATGATGGAGATTACATCCATGGCCGTGGTGCTGGTGATATGAAAGGTGGAATTGCCTGCTTTATGTCAGCACTAGATCGACTAGATGATAATCTTAATTACTCTATCGCTTTTTTGATCACATCCGATGAGGAAGGACCATCAAAAGACGGCACTGTCAAAGTTATTGAAGAGCTTATGAAAAGGGAGCAAAAATTTGACTGGTGTCTTGTTGGAGAACCCTCTTCAATCAATTTAACTGGAGATAATATTCGAGTAGGCCGAAGAGGTTCAATAAATATTGAACTTGAAATAAAAGGCAAACAAGGCCATGCCGCCTACCCTGAACGAGTCGATAATCCATTGCACAAAGTTGGGGCTGTTATCGAATCACTAACAAAAGAGAGATGGGATGAAGGCAACGACCACTTCCCTCCAACATCTTTACAAATTACAAATATGACTGCAGGCGTTGGGGCACACAATGTTACTCCTGACAGTGTGTTCGTAAAATTAAATTTACGTTTCTCTCCTGAGATTTCATTCGAGGAAATAAAAACCAGAATTACCAATATGCTGGAAGAAAAAGAGTTGGATTACGTTATTGATTTTGATCTCAATGCCCAACCATACTCTTCAACGATCGGTAATTTTACCGAAGCCGTGAAAGAAGGGATTTTGAGTGTTACAGACAAGCCAACTCAACTGAGCTGTTCTGGCGGAACATCGGATGGGAGATTTATGGCCAAGACCGGATGTGAGATTGTGGAATTGGGCCCAAAATTTGAGACAATCCACAAAATCAACGAGAAGGTTGAAAAGAAAGAATTGGAACTTTTAACCGATATCTATTATCAAATACTGCTAAATCTAAATGTTCGAGCAAATTAATTAAGTTTTGTATAGAATAGACACCATTAACGTTATGAACTTTCAGAAAAATCTTTTACTTTCTCTATTAGTTTTATTCCTTTTTAGCTGTAGTGATGGTCCTGAAGAGCTTGAGCCACTTGTAGTAGAGCTCACCGCAAGCACTGAGACACCTAACTATAGTGAATCGTTTGAGCTATCATGGTCATCGAATGCCAGTCAGTGCTATGCCTCAGGAGGCTATTGGTCTGGTGAGCGACCAACAACGGGCTCAGAAGAGATTACCCTAAAAAGAGGTGGACAATTCATCTATATCTTGGAGTGTAGAAGAAACAACGAATTCAAGAACCAAGCAGTTGAGATTAGCGTCAATAAAACACCTGCCAACCATTTCATTTTTTCTACAGATGTAGATCCGCTGGCTGATCCAATGTTTGTAGTCGATGTGCCCGATAATCAGGAGGCAAAAGTTACTGCATATGCAAGAGGTGACTTCAACGACGATTTTCTTGGTGATATCTTTTTAGCTCTCCAATTCAACGAAGATGGTAGGCAAGTAAATACCAGGTATTTTCAACTTACTGGAGGAGCTTTTCCCGTGTTTGCTGAGATTGAGGCAGACAACTGCAAAGGTTCTGGCGATGTAACGATGCTCGATATTAATAGAGACAGCTTCGACGATGTCATAGTAACAAGCTTTGACTCAATGACAGCTGCAGGCAATGTTTGTATTTTTAGCGGCTCAGAAACAGGACTTGCTCTTAACAATGAGCTAGTTGCTAACGATACCGATCTTGATTTTAATAACGCCAATGTAAAGCTTGTCACACTGGTAGACAGGAATGCAGACAGCTTACCAGATTTATACCTTTTGACTTCAACAGGAGAATACTGGGTGCTAGTGAATGCTGAAGATGGCCCAGCATTCGAAAAAGCTGAAACGGTTGTTGATCTAATCAACGATTACACCATTACTGGAGGGACAGTTGTGGACTTTGATGGCGATGCCAATCTTGATATTGTGATGGCTGGTTACGATGAAAGTGAAAATGGCGTTTTTGTCGCAGTCCCAAGATTTGACTCTACTAACGACTGGGACGATATCAGCGTTGTTGCCAATGCACCTCTGGCAAAAATCATTACCGGTTTGGACTTCGATGGCGATCCAGCTGCAGATCTGTTAGTAATTGGCGACCAATCACCAAGCAACATGTTTGAACCAGTACCAACAACAACTTTCAGAATATACGAACAAGGAGATATTAATATCCTTGATAATGAAACAGATATATTATTTTCTGAGCAAGGTTCTGTAAGCCTCAACCGCAATCTTTTTATTACCGACTATGACATAGATATCGATGGTGGCGACTTTTTATTTGATGTTAATAAGACTGCTAGTGCTTTTGCAAGCTTTGTGCTTGGGATTAAAGATACCATTGTTAATGAAGAAGAGGAAACTGTCACCTATGAAATTAATACTATCTCAGATGTTGAGATGGAGTTAGGCGATATTTTTGGGCAAGACTCACAGCTAATATTTCTAGATACTGATCTTGATTTTGACTTAGACATATTGGTGGCAGAAAACCACGCTGATAACAACGTAGCTTTCTACCTAAGACTTAACGAATCGAACGACTAAGATTTAGACTTCTCAGCTGGATCCGATGATTTAGCGATACCAAGTACTGCAATTACTACCAAGGCAATGGCAATAATTACGTAGTACTGAATCATAAATTCAAATACTGGTGAAATGCTTTCTAAGCCTTTATCCAATGCTTCGCCACCTAGAAGGCCTGCTAAGACTCCACCGATAGCAGAGGCCAAGAACCACAAACCAAACATTTGTCCAACGTATTTCTTTGGAGCATATTTTGAGAAGGCAGAAAGACCCACTGGAGATAGTGCTAGCTCACCCCAAGTTTGTATTAGATATGTAATTATCAACCATTGCATACCAATTGGTGCAGCAATTTCCATAGCGAGCTGAACCGCAAATATCATGACGATAAAACTAAGAGCCATGAATCCCAGACCAATAGCAAATTTCAGCGGATAGCTTGGGTTGAGATTAATTCTACCCAAATAAGTCCATATTCCAGCAAAGATTGGAGCAAAAACAACCACAAAAAATGGGTTGGCAAATTGGAGCCAGCCAATAGGAATAATGTAGCCACCAACGGATAGGTCTGTGTAATCTCTAGCAAAGATACTTAGTGAACCAGCTGACTGATCAAACCCTGACCAAAAAGCTGCGGCTGCAATAAAGAGAATTAAAAGTAAGAATAGGTTTTTCTTTTCTCCTGTATCAAGGCCAGCGAATAAAAATAAATAGGCGAAATATGAGAAGCCCACAACGGTTAAAAAGACGGCAAAGTTTTCCGCAAACAATCTGGCATCAACATTGATAAATCCAAATAACCCAAGAGCAACTACCGCTGCAAGAATTACAACAGAAACTCTGGACCATTTGAGGTATTTTACTCTTGTAGCTTCAGGCATATCGTTGGGTTTCTCACCAGCACTACCAAGAAGTCTTCTGAAATAAAAGTACTGAAGGACACCAAAAAACATTCCTATGCCTGCTGCACCAAAGCCCCAGTGCCAACCAATTTTTTCACCCAAGTAGGAACAAATTAAAAAGCCTAAGAAAGAACCAATATTGATCGACATGTAAAAGATTGTGTAACCTGCGTCTCTTCTTACATCGCCAGGCTTATAGAGTTGTCCAACAATGGTAGAGATATTTCCTTTAAGCAAACCAGTTCCCAATACCACCAGCGTTAAACCTAAAAAGAATGTTTGATCGATAGGAATGGCAAGTGTGAAGTGCCCCAACATAATAATAATGGCGCCAAGCATCACTGCTTTTTGGTGACCTAGTAAGTTATCGGCCAACCAGCCACCGGGAATTACCATAAAATAAACCATACCACTGTATATGCCGTATATGGCCTGTGCCTCTAATTGCGACCAACCTAAACCTGGGTTAAAGCCTGTAACGGCTCCAGTCATGTAAAGAACAAGAAGAGCTCTCATGCCGTAATACGACATTCTCTCCCACATCTCTGTAAAGAACAGTGTTACCAGCCCCTTGGGATGTCCAAAAAACCAATTATCGTCAGTTCGTGTAGTATTTGTTTGATTACTCATAGATTTTGATACATTATCACAAAAATGAAAAAAAGAGTTACCTACCCCAGCATTTTCACAAAGTTATTCTCATTGACTTATGACCTTTTTTTACTGGCTTCTTGCTGGTTTTTGATTGGTTTTATATCTCTCTTCATTTATAACTTTTTGTCAGGTGAGGATAACTTTGCAAATACGATTATTGGCCCGCTTATTCTTCTCTTTACAACCCTTTGGTATTTTTCTTACTTTTGGTCAGAAGGAAGAAGAACACTTGGCATGAGCACTTGGAGCCATGAAATAATTAAATCAAATGGATCATACCTCACTGTTAAAGATGCTTTCTATCGGCTTGTTTTAAATATTCTATTTAATGCTGTTGGGTTGGCTTGGATGTTGTTTGATACAAATAAACAAACACTAACCGACAAAATCCTTAAGATTCAAGTTATCAAAAGAAAACAAACCGCTTAAGGTATAAATAAATTGGGATAAAAAGCACTGGAAAGGCCTGCAAATAAAATGGCAAGCCAAACACTGTGATTGAGTCTGCTATTAAAGTTTCCAAGAACGAATACAACAAACAAGTACCAAAGCCATAAATCAGGATCCTATTGGTGTTGAATCCTTTATTGAATGACAGCAAAATTTCCAACCCAATAATGAAGATAAAGAAATATGATAAAAAGTTAAGACTTCTTCTTAGCAGCTCTGTTTGAACAATCAGGTTATAGTTTTCAAAAGCTGAACCAGAGCTAGCGACTAACTCAGATGATCTTAAATATTTTAGATTGGAGTTGTAATTAAGGCTCTTAAAAGCCTCGGCATTTTCAGTAATTAACTCAATATCACCCGTCCTCGAAAAGTTAACTGAAATATCTTCGGATATTATTTGGTAAGCATCCTCGGCCTTCCTGATCTCTACCATCTTGGGTTCTTCTTTCATTATTTGATTGACTTTGGCTTTGCGTTCGACAAATGCAGACTTTGTCAAATCGGGCACCAGGTATTCATAAGATGCCAAATTGATTATTACTATTGGCAAAAAAGCCAATAAAGCAAAATTAATTTTCTTGAGTCCGGCTTGGCGCATTGAGTTAAATGCTCTTAAGAAATTGTTATCTAGAAAAACGACTAGCAGCCCCACAACCGAACACAGATATATAAATTCTCGCGAGCGAAAGGGTTGAGACTGAAGTAAAAACACCAATACATCTGCATAAGAGTAATTTTCATTGATGTCCTCAAGCTGAGAGAAAAAGTTAAAAACTAAATCTATGGAAGTAATTATAAATAGCACTCCTAGAACTGAAGCAAAGGACCTAGAGAGGATATATCTATAAACCTTCATAACCTAACAATTTTTTAGTTTGTTTAAAATAAAGTGAGACTGTAAGAGCCGCCACAATGCAATGAATGGAAAAAAAGTTTACCAGCAGCTGGGATATGTTTTTGGCACTGCTTTCAAAAGGCGCAATAGTTAAAACCAAATATAAAATATTTAACATTGTCAAAATGAAATAGGTTCTTTCGCGCCCCAAAAAAGAGCTATAAGCAGAAAAGGACATGCTGAATAACAATGATATAAAACAAAATACTGGGATTGTCAGGCGCTGCAACAAGGCTCTTATGCTCTCAAGATCAGCACTTCCATAAAGATCCAAGGTTGAAATGTAGTCTGTTGTTGTTGGCTCCTCAAGCGGGATAACCGCGTTCTCAAACCTAGATATAGCCTTATTCGTATCGTCGTATAAAAACCCATTGCTTAGCAGTAATTTTGATCCTTCTTCGTCAGAAAACACCGATCCAGACGCACCAAAAAGAAATGTTTTTAATTCTTGAGAGTTAAAAAAAATTAAATCCGAATAATCTTGTTGGTTCTTTATGCCAAATGCATTAAAAGTATTTGGGTTTAAGGCTACCAAGCCTTCAGGATTGCTTATTTTTGCAGCAAACGTATTGTCTTGATCAATAAGTTGTTGGCCCTTGGCAGTAAAATATGGCGACAAGAAAGTACTTAAAATTATGGATATGCCAAAAATTCCTGTTATCAGTAGCTTCTGATCCCAGATCATGCGAGTTGGTGAATAAGAGCCAGACTCAAGTACAGTGCTGTGGCTTTTAAAAATCGGCGTTAGCACAAAACCAACGGCAAGAAATACACTCAATGGAAAAATGATGTTTAAGAGCTCTGGAGAAAATAATAGTAGAGCAATGAATATACTTTCAGCAGAAATTTTACCCACTTCAGCCTGAGAAAGAAAAATATTAAACCTAGAAAATAAAACTAATCCAAAAAGAACTAGTGAAACCCAACAAATGTTTACTATAATTTCTTTACTGATGAATCGTGAAATAATCACTTCTTAAGAATATCAGAAAGGAGAAAAAATGGCATTCTACAAAGCACTAGAAAATGTTGAACTAAAAAAATATTCAGAGGCAAGTCCTTCAAACTTTAAAGTTATCTTTTACTCAAAGGGTTTATTTAAATCTACAAAGCTTTTTGACAAGGAAATAAAGGCAAAAGTTTCCAACTATTTTGAAGATGACAGTAAGTCGTCTTTAATGATCTCAAAAGAATTCTCGCATTTAGACGCAGATATTTTATTTGTAAGAGATTTTGATAATAAGAAGTCTGCCTATAAAAGAGGTGGCTGGCTTGCATCGCTGTTTCTAGCCCTAGATAAGTATGGCGTTGAATCGGCTAACATCTACGTTGATACCACCCAGCAATTTAAAGATAAAAACTTTGTTTTTGAGTTGGTAAAGACTGCCGAGAAAGCTACCTATAGATATACCGATACCAACCCCAACACCAAAAAAGAATCAACGCTAAGAAATATTGAAGTGTGCGTTGAAAAAAGCAGTGCTGCCTTAAAAAGTTCCGTCGAGCTCGGTCTCAATGTCGGCCGAGGCGCCAATACAGCTAGAAACCTTGGCAACAGACCAGCCAATCATGCCACACCAACCTATATTGCCGATCAGATTAAAGCATTAGCAAAAGAGATTGGTGGTTTTAAAGTTAAAGTGCTTGAAGAAGAGGATATGGAAAAACTGGGTATGGGGTCTTTGCTGTCTGTTTCACGCGGTAGTGTAGAACCGGCCAAACTTGTTACCATGGAATATCAGGGCGGCAAAAAAGGTGGCAAACCAGTCGTGCTCGTTGGTAAAGGAGTAACTTTTGATACCGGCGGTATAAGTCTCAAACCAGGAGCCAAGATGGACGAGATGAAGTGGGATATGTCTGGTGCAGGTTCAGTTATTGGCACCATGTGTGCTGTTGCGGCTTCTAAAATTCCAGTCAACTTAGTTTGTGCCGTTGGTTTAACCGAGAATATGCCAGCAGGCAATGCAACCAAACCTGGTGATGTGGTTACGTCCATGTCTGGCCAAACTATAGAAATATTAAACACCGATGCCGAAGGCAGATTAGTGCTCTGCGATGTTTTAACTTACATCGGTAAATACGATCCAAAATACGTTGTTGATGTTGCAACTCTAACAGGAGCAGTAATTGTTGCTCTTGGTAGTGTAGCTGCAGGCGTGATGGGCAACGACCAGAAATTGGTTGATAACATTCTTGAAGCAGGACAAGCAACTGGTGAAAAAGCATGGCAGCTACCATTGTGGGATGAGTATCAAACCTATCTGCACTCTAACTTTGCTGATATGGCCAATATAGCTCCAGGTCGCGCTGCTGGCACGATTGAAGGCGGATGCTTTATTTCAAGATTCACTGAAGACTATAAATGGGCGCACTTGGACATTGCTGGGGTTGCCGATATTGGTGATGGTAAAAATAAGGGCTCAACAGGGAAACCTGTCGGGCTATTGTTTGAGCTTGTAAATAGCAATCGTTAATGTCTGCTACATTCTTTTCAGGATTTGAGACCAAAAGCTCTGCCCTAGATTTTTTATTAGAGCAGATTTATGAAGGGTTGCAAACCAAAAGAAGTATTTGTGTTGTGCTCAAAGACGAGGGGCTAGTTTCTGAATATAAATTTCTCCAAAAGAAAAAATATTTTGATACCAAGCAGATCGAATATCTATACAGTCGCAATATCGCTCTGCAAGAATCAGAGCCCAATGGAAATTACGATGAAGTTCATATTCTGAGCGACCGAATTACCGATATTGATGTTGCCTCAGACAATATTTTTGTTTACACCACTAAAAGCGATGCAGCTATTAACGAGGCGTCCAGAAAGCTTTATGCTAGTTTGAAAGAAAAACAAATAAAACTAAAACACACTGCAGTCTAATGGAAGCAAAATACTTTCCTATTCAAATAGAAGAAAAATGGTCAAAAATTTGGGCCGATAAAGAGTTAGCTCGGCCAGATTCAGAGGATTATTTTTCGCAAATAATTCCACCGCCTAACGTGACTGGCACTTTGCATATGGGGCATAGCTTTCAGTACGCCATCATGGATTTCTATACTCGCTATCACCATATGAACCAAAAAAGCTCGTATTGGCAAGTGGGAACCGACCACGCTGGCATTGCAACTCAGATGGTAGTTGAGAACAATCTGCGCAATCAGGGTAAATCAAAAGACGATTATGGACGTGATAAATTTGTCGATGAAGTTTGGCAATGGAAAGAATTTTCAGAAGATAAGATCACTTCACAAATGAAACGCCTTGGCATTACGGTTGATTGGGATAAGTACCGCTTCACTCTAGATGACAGCTACTACCAAGGGGTCATCAAAGCTTTTGTTGAGCTCTACCGCAAAGATAAAATTTATCGAGGCTATCGTCTAGTAAATTGGGACCCGGCACTCAAAACTGCCGTTTCTGATCTTGAGGTTGTCAGACAAGAAAAAGATGGTCTGATTTGGCATATTGCTTATCCGATTGCCGATTCCAATGAGAGTCTAACCGTTGCAACCACCAGACCTGAGACTATGTTTGGCGATATGGCAGTTGCTGTGAACCCCAAAGACGATAGATACAAAAACTTTATTGGTAAGTTTGTGAAACTGCCCTTTGTGGGACGCAAGATTCCAGTTATTGGCGATGAGTACGTTGATATGGAGTTTGGTACAGGATGCTTAAAGATAACACCTGGACACGATTTTAATGACTACGAAATTGGTAAAAAATAT
>QOPD01000011.1 GCA_003331605.1 SAR86 cluster bacterium | reverse complement strand
AACGCCGTTGGAGATGTCTGGTACGTTTATACAGCAGACGGTGGCACGACTGCTCCGGAACCTACACCAGAGCCAACCCCAGAACCAACACCAGAGCCAACACCAGAACCAACACCAGAACCAACCCCTGAACCAACTCCTGCCCCAAATTCAGCTCCTCAGTTTAAAATTGCTGATGAAATTAGAATTCAAGAAAATTCAACTTCAATACCAGAGGAGATGCTGTCATTTGAGGATGCTGATGGAGATCAAGTTTCTGTAGTTATTAAACCTAACTATAATTTTATTTCAGGCTCCACAACAACTTTAGTTGGCAATCCAGATGATTGGGAAGACATAACACAATATCTGGAATTCGGTAATGAAGATGGCTCACCGTTAGTTATAACTCAAGATACAACAACTCAAAGCTTGGATGGAATTCCGTATAACACAGATTTAAAGAGATATGTGCTCAAGCTTATTAGTGATGTACAGCTTTCTGATGGCGTGACACTTAATCTAGGACAAACATATGTATTTAGTGATAAAACAGATCCCAGAGAGTATAGAAGAATTGAGGTAAGAGGAGGTTACCTTGAAGCATCTTGGTTAAGAGCAAGAAATATAAACATTAGCTTTTACGACCAGCCCCAAGGTGGTTCAAGTTACCCTGGCAGTGTCTTGCTAACTAGGTCAGAACTAATTAATAGCACCTTTGCTGGTGCAAGTGGCAATGCCATATATGGGTCATATAATATTACTAAAAGTTATTTTGAAAACGTAAACTCAGGAAATATTATTTACTTTTGGTATCCAGTAAATACATTCTCGATATCTGATAATATCTTCTATAATTCTGGCTGTATAAATGTAGGCATTAGTTCTGATTGGGGAGGGTCTATTGGGTTAGTTTCAAGAAACGAGTTTGTTCATAATGACGGATTGAGCTCAACACCATTACCGTGTAATACTCCAAAAACTCACCTTCAATATTGGGCTTCAAATGGAGTTAGACTTGTTTCCGAATACAATAATTACATAAACACAGGTATAAAAGCTTTTCAGTCAGAAAATAGTTTTGATGGTGATTTAGATTCCGATTATGATTATTTTGGAACTTCAAGCGCAAGTGGCAGATACTGGAATTCAACAGATAATTTAAGTTATGCAAACCCAAGCGTTGAAAATGTTTTAACTCAAGCAAACCAAAATGACTCATTTACAAAGTCACAACCACGATTACTTCAAGATGGTTATGCAAAGTTTAAATTAGATTATGCTCCTGATTATGAGCTTGGACATAATATTCTAAATTACATTATTGAGATATCAGATGGCGTAAACCCTCCACAAATAGCTGAAATACAAATATTTGTTGATGATATTGCTGATTAAAAACTTCCTTTTATAACGCTCCAAAACTTCGTAAGTTGTATAGGCACTAGAATATATACCCAGAGGGGTGGGGTGGTCACCTGCATGGGGTCACCATAAGGTCACCAAAGAAAACCTAATAGGCTGAAAGTGGTGCTGGGAAGAGGAATCGAACCTCCGACCTTCTCATTACGAATGAGCTGCTCTACCAACTGAGCTATCCCAGCGTGCCAGATATTTTACAAAATTTTTGTCATTTAGCTTAGGATATTAGATATGTTTACCCTTGGACTTACTGGCGGCATTGCTACTGGTAAAACAACAGCCACTAACTTTTTCAAAACAAAAGGTATTGACATCATCGATGCCGACGAAGTATCACGTTTTTTGCAGCAAAAAGGACAAAAGGGCTATCTTGAAATTATTCAGCAGTTCGGCAAGGATGTTTTAGATGAGCATGAGGAAATCAATCGTATAAAACTGAGAGACATTGCTTTTAGCAACCAAAGTAATAAGCAAAAACTTGAAGATATTATGCATCCTATAATCAGGAATGAGATAGTGGACATGTTTGGGAGAGTTAAGTCCAAATGGGCAGTCTATAGCGCTCCAATCTGGACGGGAAAAACTCAGTTTAGTCGAACTTTAGTAATTGATGCACCAAGAGCTTCTCAAGTTGAACGCATTTGTCAAAGAGATCAGAATAATGAAGAGCTTGCCAATAAAATAATCGATGGACAGATGAGCTACAAAGCAAGAATTTCTTACGCCGATGATTTTATAATGAACGATAGCAGTCTTGAAAACTTTAAGACAAAGCTGGAATTTTATTTTTCTATCTATGAGCAACAAAGTTAATCTGACCTGTCCCAATTGCAAAAAAATTGTTGAGATTGATTCAAAATTTAAACCCTTTTGCTCGAAAGGCTGCAAAAGCATTGATTTTTTGAAGTGGGCCAACGAAGAAGTTTCAATTGAAACCTTCGAAGACCAAGGACTTGATTAACTATTCAGTTTTCGATTTTTGATTTTGCTGTAAGCGTTGCTGTTTTTGCTGCTCAAATTCTTGCTTTGACATGGTTTGGATCTTGATATTGAATAAAATTCGAACCGAATCGTCTTTAAAAGATTCAATCATAGCGTCAAACATTTCAAAGGATTCTCTTTTAAACTCATTGATAGGGTTTCTTTGAGCATAGGCTCTTAAGCCAATATTGGCTCGTAAAGAGTCAACGTTTTGCAAATGTCGTTTCCAGCAAGCATCTAGCACTTGGATAGCAATTTGTCTTTCCAGTTCTTGTTTCTTATTGCCCAGTTTTTCAAATTTATCATGGTAGAAATTAAGATAGAACTCATTAAGAAAATCCATGACCTTGCCAAACGACATATTGGCTTTATCAAGATTTTTGAAATCTGGAGCAATGGTTAATGAAGCTTGTAAAGAATTAGCAAGTTCATCAAAATTCCAGTTTCCAGCTTGATCCTCTGGCAGTATCTTGTCTGTGGTTTTTTCCAGGAAGTTTTCGATGTATTCTTTGATGAGGTCACTAGGGTCGTTTTCATCCAAATAGTAATTTCTTAATTCATAGACAGTAAGCCTTTGGTCATTAGAAACGTCATCAAATTCTAGTATTTGTTTTCTTATTTCAAAGTTTCTGCCTTCAATTTTTTTCTGTGCATTGGCAATGGCTCCATTTAATAATGGATGCTCAATGCTTGAGTCATCCATGCCATCACTTAAGCGCGAAAATAATTGCTTTCTATTCTCATCAATAAATAGTCTAAGCACCGTATCATCCAAAGACAAAAAGAATTTGGAATAGCCTGGATCGCCCTGTCGACCTGAGCGACCTCTAAGCTGATTGTCTATTCTTCTCGATTCATGGCGCTCTGTCCCAATGACGTGCAATCCACCAGCATTTAAAACTTCTTCGTGTTTCTGTTGCCAGTCTTGGTCATTGTCATTTCTGCCCCCTAAGACTATATCGGTACCTCGGCCGGCCATATTGGTTGCAATAGTAATAGCTCCTGGCCTTCCTGCTTCAGCAATGATGCCTGCCTCTTTTTCATGATATTTAGCATTGAGTACTTGATGTCGAACACCCTCTTTTTTTAATCTTTTTGATAACTTTTCTGAACTCTCAATGCTTGCTGTTCCGACTAAAATCGGTGCTTTTTTATTGTGGATGGTTTTGATTTCTTTAATGAGTGCTTGAAACTTGTCTTCTTCATTGACATAGACGACGTCATTAACATCATTTCGTACCATAGGTTGATTCGTTGGAATGACAACGACATCCATATTATAGATTTGTTTAAATTCTGCAGCTTCAGTGTCTGCAGTACCAGTCATGCCTGAGATTTTATCGAAAAGTCTAAAGAAGTTTTGATAGGTTGTTGAAGCAAGTGTTTGTGTTTCTTGTTGAATGCCCACTTTTTCCTTGCATTCAAGCGCTTGGTGAACACCTTCTGATATTCTTCGGCCGGGTAATTTACGTCCGGTATTATCGTCGATTAGCACTACTTTTCCAGATTCCACAACGTAATGCACATTTTTCTCAAATAATAAGTTCGCTTTTAAAGTTGCTTGTATGTATTTCAGGAACTTCAAGTTGTTGGTGGTGTACAAAGATTCGTCTGGTTTGATCATGCCACGATCAGCCAGAAAATTCTCCACCTTCTCAAACCCATTATCGGTAAGATCCACAGAGCGAATTTTTTCATCAATTAAAAAATCGCCTTTTTCTGAATCGGTCAAAGGTTCCTCTTCTGTTCCTTCTCGCATTTGTCTTTTTAGTTGAGGCAGGAGCTTAAGAAAGACTGGGTAAGCCGAGGCATCGTCGTCGGTTGCACCAGAAATAATCAATGGTGTTCTAGCTTCATCGATCAGAATAGAATCCACTTCATCAATAATGGCAAAGTTAAGTTCTTTTTGTGATTTTTGATTTTTAAATAAGACCATGTTGTCTCTTAGATAATCAAAACCTAGCTCGCTACTTGTGCAATAAATAATGTTGCAGTCGTAAGTTGCTTGCTTATCTTGAAAGCTCTGAGAGGAAGTTAGAAAGCCAACGGATAGGCCAAAATATTCATACACTGGTCTCATCCATTCTGCATCTCTCTCGGCCAGATAGTCATTGACAGTCACCACATAGACTTTTTTATGATTTAGCGCATTTAGCACAGCTGGTAAAGTTGCAACTAAAGTTTTACCTTCGCCAGTTTTCATCTCTGCAATATTGCCACCATTAAGAACAAGACCACCAACGAGCTGGCAATCAAAATGTCTAAGGCCAATGGCTCTTTTCGCAGCCTCTCTAACAGCCGCAAAAACCTCTACAATTTTATTCTGGTCAGCATCTCCTTCAAAAAATAGAGATTTAAATTTTTCTTCTGAAAGATTTGCAATATCTGATTCCTGCTCAGTAATTTTGCTGACTATTTTTTGGTAGTCCTTTAGACGTCTCTGGTTTGCAGACTGGAAAATCCTAGTGAAAAAATTAAGCATTAGGCAACCTCTTCAGAGATTGGCTTTAGGTAGTTGATTGGCGCATCTTTAATTTCATCAATTTCAATGATCTTGTATGCATTCTCACTTTCGATCTTTTTAAGGAGTTCGTAATTAAGCGCATGGCCTGTTTTAAAGCCAAAAAACTCACCAATTAAGTTATGCCCAAGTAAATATAAGTCGCCAATAGCATCCAATATTTTATGTTTTACAAACTCATCGGAGAATCTTAATCCTCCTTCATTTTCAATGTCCTCTTCACCTATTCCAATGGCATTATTTAGGTTTGCCCCTAATGCTAGGTTATTTTTTTTCAATGTGTCTAGATCTTTCATTAGCCCAAATGTTCTGGCTCTACTTACTTCTCTTATAAAGCTAGTTTGTGAAAAATCTATTGAAGCGCTTTGAGGATATTTCTTATAAACAGGATGATCAAACTCTAGAGTGAATGTGACTCTAAACCCATCGTAGGGTTTTATTCTTGCCACCGCATCACCTCTATTGACCTGCACAGACTTTGTAACGTAGATAAATTTCTTTGCTGCAGCCTGCTCAATAATACCAGCCGATTGAATGAGAAATACAAACTGAGTGGAACTGCCATCCATGATAGGAATTTCTGGGCCATCACAATCAATAATACAATTATCAACACCTGTGCCAGCAAGAGCTGAAAGTAAATGTTCTATGGTTGAAATTTTATAGCCATCCTTTTCTAGAGAGGTTGATAAAGTTGTGTCTCCTACGTGTGCAAGAATGGCAGGTATTTCAGTCTTTTTATCGCCATCGATCATTCTGAAAACAACACCAGTATTAGGTTCGGCTGGATGAAAAGTCAGATTTACCCTTTTCCCTGAGTGGAGACCGACACCTGATGCTGTGATTTTATTTCTGATTGTTCTTTGCGATAACATAACTGCTTATTCTAAATGAATTATAAAATTTATTACATTAGGTTTTTGTAGCCTCATACAAAGCAATTGCTGTTGCGACTGAGACGTTTAATGATGATGTTTGTCCAATTTGCTTAATTTTCAAGATTTGGTCACAGCTTTTTTGTACCAGTTGCCTTATACCCTTTTCTTCATTACCGAAAATTAACACATTCTTTTCATTAAGCTTATCTCTATCAATAAAGTTTGATCCATGCTCAGAAAATCCAGAAATCCAGTAACCATTTTCTTTTAATTGTTGAATGGTTTGAGAGATATTACTGACTTTATAAAGCTTTAAGTCATATATTCCACCTGTCGAAGTTTCAATTACTGCAGGGTTAGCGTAATCAGCTGAATTGTTTTTTGGGATTATGATGGCATCGACTCCAAAAAAAGATGCAGACCTAAGACATGACCCAAGATTTCTAGTATCTTGCACCTCATCCAATACCACCACCAAATTGCCTAACTCATATTGATCGAATTTAATGTCTCGCACAATGGGTGCCTTGCATACTGCTGACAGATCATGTTTAAAATTGATTTGAATTTTATTTTCCTCAGCAGCTTCTAAGATATCTTTATATTTACGGGAGCTATCTTTTTTCAGAGTGATCTCAAATAACATCTCTGGCGATTTATTGATCAATGTGCGGATGACATGCAAGTTTTTAATCGTAACTTTCATAGTTTCAATAATACAAAGATATTTTTCCCTCTAGCTCGAAAATATCACCAATGGTGACTTCAATTTTATCACCTAAAGCAAATCTGTTGCCTCTTCGTTTGCCATCCAATGATTGATTCCTAGCATTAAATCTATATCGATCTGAAGGCAACTCAGATACATGCAACATACCAGTGGTATAAAGGTCTGGTAAGTCGATAAATAAACCAAAATCTTTTACCCCTGTAATGAAGCCAGGAAATTTTTGCCCCCTGAACTGCTTGCAATGCTCACAGATTAAATTTTGTATGACTTGTTTTGAAGCAAAGTCTGCGTCCTTCTCTTTTTGTGAACAGTGCTCAAGAATACTTTCAAGTTGAGAAGTATCACTATCTAGGTTATCGATTTTTGCTTTGATTAATCTGTGAACTATAAGATCTGGATATCTTCTAATCGGTGAAGTGAAATGAGTGTAATAATCAAACTTTAGTCCAAAATGACCTTTGCATTTTGTTTGATAGGCAGCTCGCTGCATTGCTTGCAAAATCATCATATGAATGATGTTTACATCTTTTCTACTAGAGACATTTTTAGCAAGCATGTATAGATTTTCAACTTCCTCGGGAGAGCCGCTCCAATTAATATTCCTTTTTTTTAATCCCTGACTAAGTCGATCAATCTTAATTGATTCAGGATATTCATGATTTCTAAATACACTCTCTTTATAGTTTTTGTTGAGAAAATCTGCCGCACAAATATTGGCGATTAGCATCATTTCTTCGATTAATGAATGTGAATTTAATCTTGACCTTGGCAATATTTTTTTTACTTTGTTGGACTTATCAAAAACCAATACTGGTTCTCCAATATTAAGGTCCAATGCCCCTCTTTTTTGTTTGTGAGCCTTTAATTGTTTGTGGAGCACAGAAGCAGCAGATAAGGATTCTGCAAATGATTCGTCTGTAAATGAATCTTGCTCAACCTGATTATAGGTTAGTCTTGCAGCCGATCGAATCATGCATTGTTTGAATTGATAGTTGATGATCATGCCACTTTTATCCAGAAACACATCAGCAAGCATGGCTCGTCTGTATTTGCCTGGTTTTAACGAGCAAACATCATTGGAAAGCTGTTCTGGCAGCATTGGAATTACTTTTCTTGGAAAATAAGTAGAGGTCGATCTGCGCAAGGCTTCAACATCCATTGGCGTATCATTTGTCACGTAGAAAGAAACGTCTGCTATCGCTACTTTTAAATTAAAACCTTCAGGAATAATCTCACAGAAGATAGCATCATCAAAATCTTTTGCATCTTCACCATCTATCGTGACAAAAGGCAGATCTAGAAAGTTTTTATCTCTTTCAACTTCATTGGGAATAAGTTTAGCTTCTGTAAGCACTTCCTGAGGCCATACTGCATCGAGACCATAGTCCTGAATTGCTTTTATGTAAAAGTCATCAAGTGTATAAGACATTAGGAAGCAAAAAGATTGGTATCATCTTTAAATGATTTAAATTCAAGTGCGTTCCCAAAGGGATCTTTGAAAAACATAGTTTTTTGTTCTCCTGGGAGCCCTTTAAACCTTACATAGGGTTCAATAATAAATTTGATTTTCACAGCTCTAAGCTGTTCTTCAAATTCTTCAAACTGAGACCACTCTAAAACAATTCCAAAATGTGGAATGGGCACTTCCTTGCCATCAACTTTATTTGCCCCAGACTTATTTAATTGTGCTAGATGGCAAACGAGCTGATGACCAAAAAAGTTGTAATCAACCCACTCTGAACCGGACCGGCCCTCTAGGAAGCCCAATTTTGTACCATAAAAGTTTCTCGCTTCAGTTATGTCATCGACAGGAATGGCAAGATGGAAGGGCCTAAGGTTTTTCACGACTCAAGATCCTTATTGTTTTTTTGTTATAGGTCTCATTCCAAGATTGAAGATGTGCTTTAGGCATTCTTTGTTTGATTGCTTGAAGGTTTTCTTCTTTCCACTGAGAAGTTGAATCTTGATCCTTCCATTTTAGACGTTCTTCTTTAGTGCGATAGCAGCCTATGCATGTATCCTCATGATCATACTGACATATGGATATACAGGGTGAGACCACGATTTTTTTGTTTTCAGTCATTTCAACAGTATTATAGAGAAGGTATGAGATTAAGCATTATTTCTTTACTCTTTTTCACTTTATTGTCATCCGGCACAGAGGATCTAAAGATTGAGCTTGACCAAAAATTAGAGTCATTAATGCCCAAAGTTATCGAATGGCGTCATGACATACATCAATACCCTGAGCTGGCTAACAGAGAGTTTCGGACATCAAAAAAAGTTGCAGACCATCTTGAAAGTCTTGGTTTAGAAGTTGAGACGGGTATCGCTTACACAGGTGTTGTTGCTCTAATAAAAGGTGGTAAGCCAGGACCTACTGTTGCTCTAAGAGCTGATATGGATGCATTGCCTGTTGAAGAAAAGACAGGTCTTCCATTTGCATCCAAGGTGAGAACGCAATACCTTGGCAACGATGTTGGTGTTATGCATGCTTGCGGTCATGACGCTCACGTTTCCATTTTGATGGGTGTCGCAGAGTTTCTTGCTGAAAATAAATTTAAACTAGCAGGTGACGTGCTGTTAATTTTTCAACCGGCTGAAGAAGGCCCACCAGAAGGAGAAGGCGGTGGTGCAAAAATGATGCTAGAGGAAGGTTTGTTTGAGAGATACAAACCTGAAGTGATATTTGGTTTGCATGTAACCAATATTCCCAATGGTTACATCGCAATCAAACCTGGACCGGCTTTAGCTGCAGCATCGGCGTATCGAATAACCATCAAAGGCGTACAAACTCATGGCTCAACTCCCTGGGCAGGCATCGACCCCATAATGGCTACAGCACAATTAATTCAGTCATTGAATACCGTTGTTAGCAGAAGAATTAACATTATTAATAACCCAGCAGTGGTCTCAGTTGGCATGGTTGAAGCGGGCACCAGAAACAATATTATCCCAGAGGATTCTATGCTCATGGGAACCATTAGAACTTTTGACCCAGAATTGAGAAAAGAAATTTACAATGAAATTAGACAGATTGCAGAAGGTGTTGCTCAAGGGACAGGCACTGAAATTGCTGTCGAGTTTGATGTAGGCGGATTCTATCCAGTCACAGTTAACGACAAGCCATTGCTTTCAAAATTAAAGAATAGTTTGGTTGAAGCATCAGGAGGCAAGTTTCTTGAACTGGAAGCTCCTGCAACTGGAGCAGAAGATTTCTCCTACTTCTCTCAAGAAATACCAGGCGTTTATTTTTGGCTGGGGGTCAATAAACCAGGTGTTGGTTTGAATTCAACAAACTTTGGGGACCGTTCCGGTGCAGCAGGCAATCATTCGCCTTATTTCTATGTAGACGATGGAGCATTGGATGAGGGTGTTAAAGGTTTAACCTACTTAGTTCTTGATTATCTAGGAAGTTAAAACAACCCTATCAATAAAATTTTTTACCAACATATGAGATTCCGGTGTTTCGACTAGTGAATTAAGCACCTTGTGGAATTCTGCTTCGTTTTCGGTGTATTCACTTTTGTATATTGCCAATCTATCAAAGACAGTCGAGCGATCAACCTCAGGATGAAATTGAAAAGCCCACAAGGGCTTATCTCTATACTTAAAACTGTGTATGCATTGTGAGGTGTAGGCTAAGAGGTCTAAATTTTCAGGCAGACGATCGGCATACTGTCTGTGAACTGAAAGAGCAGGAAAGTTATTCTTAGTGCCTTTAAAAACTGGGTCTATATTGGCCAGATTTGTCAGTGTTATCGGGACACTACCCATTTCATAGTCTGATTCTTTATGCTTTATCTCACCACCAAATGCCAAAATGGCTAATTGAAAACCAAAACACGAAGCAAAAGTTGGCAAACTGCATTCTTTGGCTGCATAAATAAGTTTGATGGCGTCATTTACAAAGGGAAACTCCTGAGGTTTAAGTACATTGGCTTCACTAGCTCCACCTACAAACAATGCATCGCAATCATCCAAAACATCAGCACCAAAGGAGGGGTTATCAAAGACATTTAGGACCTCAAATTGTGTGATATCTAATTCACTGTATTTGGCAAAACTTTCAAGTTCCTCTTGTCTTACCTTCTGATCTTCTCGAATTTGGAGTAATAAAATTTTTAAATCTTTTCTTTGCATTGTGCTGTTTTTGTAAATTTTATTTTAAAAGTTTAAACTAAGCACATGTTTCAATACATTTTAGTTGGGTTTGTCGGAGCAATCTCTATGCTATCGATTTGTGGATTCTTATTTTTAAAAGAAGGTACAAAAGGCCTGAAAGCAAAAGCTTACAAAACCAAGAGCGGTATAGTCCATACTGCGGAAAAATCCAGAGAAAGACACATAGTCTAAACGTTTTAAATTACAAACATCAAAAGACTCACTGCCAAACCAATGATGCCTGTATAGGTTAGCAGCATGCCACTAATTCTTAGGAATGGATTATGTGTGAAAAACGCAAAACATACGGCATGATTGAACCTGCCGACACAAAAAATAATAGTGAAGATTTGTAGCCAATAATCATCAAGTGAGCCATTACCTTCGGAGAGCATAAGCAGTATTAAAAACAGTGGTACATACTCTATGAAATTGCCGTGCGCTCTAACGTTGCGTTCAAGAATTTCTGGGGTACCTTTTGTTTTCCTCTGAAATATGAGTTTCATCACTGGGCTGCCACGAAAATAGCCGATTCTCATGGCTAAAAAAACATAAAAAAGTGAAAGTATTGAGGCTGTAATAATTGAAATTTCCATGTTGATATTTTACAAAAATAAATTAATTTGTGTTTCAAATTTATTCATACTAGGATAATTGTAAGAAGACGTATTCTGAAATGGGTTCATTTGATCTTGATCTAAAAGCGTACAAAGATCCTAATAAGATTACGAACGTTCTCGGAAACTAAAAGATTTGGAGCCACCTGTCAGAGTCGAACTGACGACCTACTGATTACAAATCAGTTGCTCTACCAGCTGAGCTAAGGTGGCTTGAGTCGAATTCTACATCATAAAAAAGAATCCTGAAAGTAACAAAAATGTTTCTTTGGTGGGGTATGTTAAAGTTAAATTAAGGAGAAAAAATGAAAAAAATATTTTTTACGTTTTTAATTTCGACATCATTGATTGTTTTTGCAGATAATCATGACGAGCCAAATTACTCAAAATTTCAAGCAAACTATTTTTTCAATTGTCCAAATGAACCGGCCTGTGGTGCAGCATTTGACAAACTAATGAAAAGTTCAGAAGTTGCAAAAGAAAATTTCGAAGCATCGCTTTTAAGAGTTTCGCATGCAGGTAGTTCTGATATTACACACTCGATTCAGTTTTACTATAAAAGCGCAGAAAGATATCAGCGTGCTGGTGAAGTTTTCTCAAATTCAAAAGCTTTTGCTGAGTTTGGCCAATCAATGGCAGCAGCAGGAGCACAGCCGGTGTACAACAATCTCACAAGCTATTTAATTGCTGAAGGAGATGGCAGAAAATCAACTGCAGGAGTGACTTTTGTTGCTAATGTAAGCAACCCGGCAGTATATGCACCTGCTTTTGCAAAAATGGCCAAGAAAATGTTTGAAGAGCCTTTTGGCGGTAATTCCTACGTTTTGCGAGTTGAACATTTAGGCAATGGTAGCAGCACTCACTCTGTTTCTGTGAGCTTCGATGATGCAGCAGCAGCACTAGAGTTTTTAGCCAATTACCCAAACACATCGCAGTTTTCGGAATTTGTTCAGGAAGCAGGCACATCTTTTGAATCCGGGTTGTCATATATGACAATCAATTTAATGGATTACAATCCTGATTAGTTTTTGACAAATTTAAATTACGTTAAAAGGGAGGCGCAAGCCTCTCTTTTTTTATAAAAAACAGCCAGTTCCCTGCATATTGCAGTAGCCATTTGGGTTCTTACCTAGATACTGTTGATGATACTCTTCAGCAGGAAAGGATTTTTTTATCAAATCTATCTCTGTTGTAATTTTACCAAAACCGGCATGATCCAGAGTTTGTTGAAAAACTTCTTTAGACCTGGTAGCTAATTCTAATTGCGATTGGCTGGTGCAATATATTGTTGATCTGTACTGCTCCCCGATGTCATTGCCTTGCCTCATCCCTTGTGTTGGATCATGACATTC
>QOPD01000010.1 GCA_003331605.1 SAR86 cluster bacterium | reverse complement strand
AAGCTGTTAATTTTGATTATTCGTTTATTGCAGAATCTATTCCACGAAAACGAATTGGATCTCCTGAGGATATAGCTGGCCTATGCTTGTATTTATGTAGTAGAGCCGGTGCTTACACCGTTGGTGAAACAATTACATGCGATGGTGGCGCGGTAAACGCTACCTAAAGACTATCTAAATAAACCTCTGCGTCTAGTGCTGCCATGCAGCCAAATCCGGCACTGGTAATAGCTTGTCGATAACTGTAATCAGCAACATCACCAGCTGCGAAAATTCCAGGCACAGAGGTTGAAGTTGCACCATTATCAAAGCCAGTTTTGGTAACTATATAGCCATTATTCATGTCTAAATGGCCTTCAAAGATATCGGTATTTGGTTTATGTCCTATGGCGATAAAAACACCATCAACTTTTAAAGATGAAGTCTTACCATTATTGTCTTCAAGTATCACTTGGTCAACAACCTGATCACCAATTACTTCTTTTAGAACGGTATTTAAAATTAACGAAATCTTTCCTTCTTCCACTTTATTTTGAAGTCTGTCTTGTAAAATTTTTTCAGCTCTAAATTGATCGCGTCTGTGAACTAAATGAACCTTTGAGCAAATATTGCTTAGATATAATGCTTCTTCAACGGCAGTATTGCCCCCACCCACAACAACTACTTCCTGATCTCTATAAAAAAAACCATCGCAGGTAGCACAAGCGCTCACACCTCGACCTAAAAACTCTTTTTCAGAAGCTAACCCAAGGTACTTGGCTGAAGCTCCAGTTGCTATTATGACTGCGTCTGCGTTGTAGCTGGATTGTTCGCCAATAAGTGAGAAGGGTGATTGATTGAACTCAACTGATTTAATGTAATCATTTATTATATTTACACCGTATTTCTCAGCATGTTTTTTCATGCGATCCATTAAATCTGGACCCTGTAAATCATTAATGTCTCCAGGCCAGTTTTCCACTTCCGTAGTAGTAGTAAGCTGGCCACCCACTTCCAGTCCTGTAATTAGAGTAGGGGAGAGGTTCGCTCTTGCAGCGTAAATTGATGCTGTATAGCCAGCTGGACCTGATCCTAGAATAATTAGCTCTTTAGCCATTTTTTTTTAGTATTTAAAGAGAGTATCTTAAATTTTAGTTACAATATCTTAGCATGTTATTAGACAAAGTTTTTAGAGAGTTCTTCGGTTTTAGTCTGATATTATTCGCAACTTATTTTGTCTTAAGCTTGTCTAATTTTAATCTTGCAGCAGATTTTTTCCCGGGCAAGTCTGGACAGATTATTTCATTGTTTTTTTTAGAAGCATTTGGCTACAGCTCCTATTATTTTGCCATCTTGCTATTGCTGGCAGGTTTTAGTTTTATCGTTTCAACAAATAATTCAAAAATATCTATATTGATGTCAATCAATCGCTTTATTATTGCTTTTATAGCTATATTTCCGCTGTGTGTAATATTGTCCGAGACATTTTTAACTGACTTCTTGGGCTTAGCTTCGGCTGGTATTAGCTTTGGAGGGCAAGCTGGTGATAGTTTACGACAACTAACCAATGGGTTCCTTGACGAACCGTGGTATACAATCGTTGCATCTATAGAATTTGTTCTTTTGTTATTTTTTTCTCTCTATGGAATACAACTAAATTTTAACACTAAAAACATCTCTGCAGCCGTAGAAGCAAAACCCGTAGCATCAAAAGCTCCTTCATTGAAAAAAGTGAACAAACCAAAAACTGATCCTATATCTAAAAGCCCAAGCCCAACACAAAGTCCTGCTAAACAAACACAGGTATACCTAGACTTTCTTGATCTGCTAGATCAAAAGGTAGATGATGCTACCGATATTTCCAAAGACTATTTGAATGATCTATCAATAAACCTTGAACAAAAACTTCAAGAATTCAACATTGAAGGTCAAGTCGAAGATAGCTTGCCAGGACCAGTAATTACGAGATTTGAGCTTAATCTAGCTCCTGGCACTAAAGCATCACAAGTCTCTAACATAGCTAATGACCTTGCAAGATCTCTTGCTGTTAAAAGCGTAAGAGTGGTAGAAGTTATAGAAGGCAAATCAACCATTGGTATTGAAATTCCTAATCCAAAAAGGAAAGTTGTGACGCTGTTTTCAACCTTAAGTCAAAAAACCATAGACCAACTTAAACCACTGGAATTTTGTATCGGTAAAGATATTGCTGGCAATATTTCTACTGTTAACCTTCAAGAATTACCACATTTGCTAATTGCTGGAACTACTGGCTCAGGAAAGTCGGTTGGTGTAAACACAATACTTTTAAACCTCCTGCGCAATAACAAGCCTGAAGATTTAAGACTTCTACTTATTGATCCGAAAATGCTTGAATTATCAGTCTATGACGATATTCCACACCTAATCACCCCAGTTATTACTGACATGCAAAAAGCAGCAAATGGTCTGAATTGGTGCGTAAAAGAAATGGATAGACGTTACAAGCTTATGTCTCTGCTTGGAGTAAGAAGTCTTGAATCATACAATCAAAAAATTCTAAAGCCTCAATCTATCGACAGTGATGTAAAAGAACAATTGGAAGAAATTTCAGGCCCTCAATTGGAAAAGCTACCCTATATTGTAGTAGTCATTGATGAATTAGCCGACCTTATGATGGTAACTGGAAAAAAAGTGGAACAACTCATTGCAAGACTAGCGCAAAAAGCGAGGGCATCGGGAATTCATCTTGTAATAGCGACTCAAAGACCTTCTGTTGATGTTATAACAGGGCTAATAAAAGCAAACATACCGTCACGAATGTCCTTCTTGGTCTCTTCTAAAGTTGATTCTAGAACAATTCTAGATCAAGGTGGAGCAGAGCAATTACTTGGTAAAGGGGATTTGCTATTTATTGAGCCAGGCACTTCTATTCCTAAACGTATACACTGTTCTTTCGTAGCTGATGATGAAGTGCAAAAAATTGCAAAACAACTTAGAGAAGCTGGTAGGCCAAACTACATTGAAGAAGTAACAAAATCAATAGAGGTTCAAGAAATTTCATCAGATTCAAATGAAGACGATGACTTGTACAATCAAGCTGTTGAATTTGTCATTGAATCTCGTAGAGCTTCGATATCATCAATCCAAAGAAAATTTCGTATTGGATACAATCGAGCTGCTCGCCTTATTGAGACAATGGAAGAAAATGGCATTGTTTCACCAATGAATTCAAATGGATCAAGAGAAGTTCTTTGATGCGCTTTTTAATTGCTTTGATACTAATAAGCTTGAATTTAAGTTCGACAGAAATATTGTTTGATAGGTTTCAGGAATTTACCTCTTTAATAAGTATCAGCTCAAATAATGATGAGTTATCTTCTGGGAATATAAGCTACGATTCAGACAACTTTCTATACAGTATTACTTCTCCATATTCTCAAATAATCGCCAAGATTGATAATAAAGTATATGTACAAGACGATGACTTTAAGCAAGTATTTATTTACCAAGGAAATTATGATTTCTTAATACAACAGATATTAGATAACGAGGTAGGACTTCAGCCTTATGATTGTGCTACAACCTGCTTAAGGGCAACAATATTAGACGAAAATATACAAGAATTGGTTGTAGAGATATCTGAATATGAGATATCACAAATTTCATATCTAGATGCTAAGAACGATGCATACGTTATTAAATTTCTTAATTTTCAATTAGGGGCAAAAAATATTAGCTATAATTTGCCTATGGACTATGAGGTTATCGAGCAATGATTGATATTGAATTAATTAAAAAGGATTTTGAGACAGTTGAAAAGCTCTTAAATAAAAGAGGTGAAAAGTTTGATCTGTCTATGATTCTTCAGCACTATTCAGCGAAAAATCAACTACAAGTATCTTTGGATGACCTAAAAAATAAAAAAAACAATATTTCTAAGGAAATTGGCAATCTTTCCAGAGAGGGAAAGGATGCTACAAAGCTTAAAAAAGAATCTGAATACCTCAGCGAGGAAATCAATGGTGTACAAGGCGAATATAATGAAATTAATGAGATATTTTTTAATTCTATTCAGCAAATACCCAATCTGCCTGACTTAGATGTTCCTGAAGGCATTAGCGATGAAGCAAATATAGAGATAAACAGGAAAATTTTTAAACAAGAAGCTGGTCCAGATCATGTTGATATAGGAGAAAAATTAGGGCTTCTAGATTTTAAATTGGCCAATAAGTTATCCGGTTCTAGATTTGTTGTATTGAAGCCTGGCCTCGCCAAACTACAACGAGCTTTAATTTCTTTTATGCTTGATTATGCCGAGGATCAAGGCTTTCAGGAGTATTATGTTCCATATATAGTTAATTCAGAATCCTTATTTGGGACTGGTCAACTACCAAAATTTGAAGACGATCAATTTAAAATCAATGAAGATCAATACCTAATACCCACAGCCGAAGTTCCATTAACAAACCTTTATAGAGATACATTTATTGATGAATCAGATTTGCCAATTAATATAAGCGCCCATACGCCTTGTTTTAGAAAAGAAGCTGGTAGTTATGGTAAAGATACAAGGGGGATGATTAGACAACATCAATTTGAAAAGGTCGAAGTGGTAAAGCTTGTCCATCCATCAGAATCTGAAAATGCACTTGATGAAATTGTCCAGCATGCTACATCCATTCTAGACAAGCTCGAACTCTCCTACAGAACAGTTATTTTATGTACTGGGGACTTAGGTTTTTCTTCGGCAAAAACCATCGATATCGAAGTTTGGTTACCAAGTCAAAATAATTTTAGAGAAATATCCTCCTGCTCAAATTTTAGGGACTTTCAGACTAGAAGAATGAATGCGCGAGTCAAAGGAACGAAAGGTAAATACTATCCGCACAGCCTGAATGGCTCTGCATTAGCCGTTGGAAGAACACTCTTAGCAATTGTTGAAAATTATTACGATAAAGACAAAGGTATTAGAGTTCCCGAAGTTCTAAAACCCTATCTAAATTTGAATTACATCAAATAAAATTTTATCTAAATACAATTAACTGACAAATTCTTTGTTTTTTCTTGGAATGTCATGTTTTTGTCATAAAATAATATTATTATTTTCGAAAATTATTTGAGGATTATTCGTTATGAAAAAAATCTTAATCGCGTTAATTGCCGTTTTATCACTAGGTAACTTAGTAGCACAAGAAACCACTTCAAATGTGCGTGGTACAGTTACTGATGGTGCTGGAAATGCAGTTGCAAATGCAGTCGTTACTGTAACAAGTTCAACGACGGGCGTTTCAAAATCTGATTCCACAGATGTAAATGGTCTTTACAGTATCAGGAATTTACCTTCTGGTGTAACTTATCAAGTTGTTGTCACTGCAGATGGACTACTAAGTTCTGAATCTGATGGGCTTAACCTAGCAGTTGGTCAAACTGCTGTTTTAAACGTTGCTTTGAGCACTCTTGAAGAGGTTACTGTGCTTGGACAAAGAGTGGAAGTTGCTTCTACTGCTTTAGGTCCAAATGCTGTCTTCAGCTTAGAAGATCTGCAGACTTCACCTGCCGTTAATAGAAATATCAACGACGTGATTGGTCAAGATCCAAGGATATTTATTGAGCAAAATAGAGGTGACATTGATGCTATCCAGTGTGTCGGTGCTAACTCAAGGTTTAACAGTTTGACTGTTGATGGTATTAGACTAAACGACGGTTTTGGTTTGAATAGCAATGGATACCCAACACAAAGAATGCCTTTCCCTTACGATGCTGTATCAAGTGTTGCAGTTGAAATGGCTCCAATGAGTGTGACTTACGGAGGCTTCTCTGCATGTAACATAAATGCTGTAACCAAATCTGGTTCAAACGAAATGTTTGGGTCTGGGTTTGTTGAGTTTGGTGGCAGTGACTTTCAAGGTGACTCACTAGAAGGCGATGATCTTAATCTTGCTTCATTTGATGAAAGTGTTTTTGGGTTTGAGTTCGGTGGAGCTGTAATTCAAGACAAACTTTTCTTTTACGGTGCATACGAGTTTTATGACACTGTAAATTTCACAGGACGTGGACCAGTTGGATCAGGTGCCCTTAGAGAAGTTGATATTACTCAAGCTGAACTCGATAGAATTATCGATATTGCTACAAATCTGTATGGTTTTAACCCTGGTGTAATACCTCAAGAACCGTTTGATACAGAAGATGAAAAATATCTCTTAAAACTTGACTATTACGCAACTGATAGAACAAGAGCATCCTTCACATATCAATACAATGAAGGTCTTGATTATACTGCATCGGACAGTGGCAGTGATGAGCTTGAATTTGCTGGTCACTACTACTTAAGAGGTGCAGAAATGAACGCTTATTCATTCTCTGTCTTCACCGACTGGAGTGATAACCTTTCAACTGAAGTTAGATACGCTGTTAACGATGTTGACTTTACACAAACCCCATCAGGAGGATTGGTCTTTGGTGAATTTCGAGTTGAAACAGATGAAGTAGACGTTTTCTTCGGTGCTGATGACAGTAGACAAGCTAACGACTTAGATTACACAGTGACAAACTTTGTTTTCAAAAGTTCATTAGTTATTGATAATCACACTTTTACCTTTGGTTTTGAAAATGAAAACTACGATGTGTACAACCTTTTCTATCAGCACACTTTAACTGAAACAAGATTCGGCAGTATAGATGATTTTGCCGCTGGTAATGCCTACCAAGTTGAATATGGAAACCATTTCACACACGACTCAAATTTAGTGGGTGACTATCTGGACTATGACGTTGGCACAATGTACTTAATGGATGAATTCTCTGTTAACGACAAGCTAAACGTTGTATTGGGCTTAAGATACGAATACTACGAAACCGATAGCATCCCACAATTAAATACTGATTTTGTAGATGCATTTGGTTTTGCTAACAACACTACACTAGACGGTGTTGACCTGCTAATGCCAAGACTTGGATTTACATATGAATTGTCCGATAGCGTTGAGCTTAGAGGTGGATATGGATTGTTTTCAGGTGGTAACCCGAACGTTTGGTACATGAACAACTACGCAAATACAAATGTAGACTCTTTTCAAGCCAGAATACGGGGCGTCAGTTTATTTGAAATTGATTATGCGGCAGCAAGCTGTACAGCCGGCGCACCAAGAGTAGGTGCAGGTTATTGTGTACCACAAGAGCTGTATGACCAAATCACAAACATGGATGGTTCAAACTTTGAGATCAACTATTTAGATCCTAATTTTAAGGCTCCAGCTGAACTCAAAACAACACTTGGTTTAACTAAATACTATGATGATGGCACAGTAGTAACTCTGGACTATCAAAAAGGTAAAGGCCAAGACAATGCAATCTGGAAAAGAGGTCCTGAAATTGTAGTGGATGGCACAACTGATCAAGGTCGTGAGGCTTACGATCAAGTTGGTCCAGGTACATTTGTCCTAACCAATGCATCAGTAGGCAATACCTCTGAATCAATAGCGCTTGGAGTTTACAAAGACTTTGGGGATATTGATGTCAGATTAGGTTATGCCTATGTGGATTCCAAAGATGTTAACCCTATGACGTCATCAGTAGGGGCATCAAACTATTGGAACAGAGCATTTTGGAGCCCGCAAGAAGAAGTTCTTTCAAGATCAAACTACAACGTCAGAAATAGACTGACAGCTAGAGTTGGGTATGTAAAAGAATTCTTTGCAGGCTTGCCAACAAGATTTGTTCTGTTTGCACAAGCTGATACAGGTTCACCATACAGTTTAGTTATTGGTGGCTATGACTGTACAGTTGGTGAGTATGGTTACACACCATACCTTAACTTTAGTAATCATTGCTTGGTTGAACCAGGTACAAGAAACGCTGAAGATGGTAGTGATTTTGCTAAGGCTGACCTTAGAATCACTCAAGCTCTTCCAAGTCTTAGAGATGGCGATAGAGCTAGTGCGTATTTTGTAATTGATAACTTCACAAACTTCCTCAACGATGAGTGGGGCGTATTGCGAAGAGCTGGTTTCCCATATGGGGTAACACCAAGCAGAGTCAGCAGCCCAGAATTCAGAAGCGTCACAGCTTCGCTTTGGGAAATGAGAATTGGTTTTGACTATAAGTTTTAGTCAATAAAACTTTGTACTAAAGAGCGTCCTAAGGGCGCTCTTTTTTTTATATTTTGTATAATATTGTATGCCTTCAATACCTTCTATTGAATACAGCCTTCTTGAAAAAGGAGACCTTAAAACTGTTAATTTTCTAGAAAACTATCTTAACGACGTTGGTTTTTTTGTCATTAAGAATCACCCTTTGCCAAAATCAACCATTAAAGATGTTTTTGATTACTCCAAAGAACTATTTGATCTTAAGTTAGAACATAAACTTAAATACAAGGTACCCAATTGCAATGGAGCCGTAGGCTATACGCCTTATGGTATTGAAACGGCCATGAATGAGAAGGTTGCCGATCAGAAGGAATTTTGGCATCAAGGATCCAACTCAAATCCTGATTTACTGCCAAATGTTTACCCCGATGAAATGAACGATCCTTATAAGATTGATGATCTATTTCTACAATTTGAAGACATAGCCAAGAGTGTTCTTGCTTGCTTTAAATCCTTTAATATCAGCTATAACGCTGAATTATCCGATATTGCAAACAATGGCAATTCCACATTAAGATTAATCCATTACCCGCAGACAGAATCAAACAATGAACATAGAGCTAGAGCTCATAGCGATGTTAATCTTATTACGCTTTTAGTTGGAGGCAATGAATCCGGGCTTGAAGCTCAGAACCGCAATGGAGAATGGGTTGACTGCAGCTGTAATGAAAATGAGATTATTTGCAACGTAGGAGATATGCTGGAAATTGTTTCCAATGGTCAACTTAAAAGCACAATTCACCGTGTTGTGAGCAAGGGTAACTCCGATCGATCTAGGTATAGCATTCCTTTCTTCCTTCACCCCAGACCTGAAGTTATACTTGATCCACAGACAAATTTAACGGCTGACGACTTTTTAACTCAGCGACTAAAGGATATAAACTTAAAATAATTATGGCCTATTACTTGCAAGCATTAATCGGTGGCATATTGTTGCTTGCCTTAGTAATACCTATGTCCAATAACTACAGAGAAATTAAGGTAAAGAACATCTTTTATGCCATTTTGGTAATGGTATTATTTGGCTTTTTACTGCTCAGTGATTATGTGACTGGCTTTTTTCGCGTTATCAGCGATGGGGTAGCTAAGCTGTCTTCAGCCACAGCGGATGGTACAAGTTTTCTTTTTGGTTCATTGTTTGAAGCTCACCCATATGCCTTTGCACTCAATGTTTTACCTCTCATCATTGTTATGTCATGTATAAGTGCTTTGTTGTGGCACTGGAGAGTTTTACCTTTAATGATTAAAGGTCTTTCCTACGTTTGTGAAAAACTATTTAATCTAGGTGGCCCAGTGTCATTTGGTGCTGCTGCCAATGTCTTTGTTGGCCAAGTAGAGGCGCCTTTGTTTGTCAGGCCTTATCTCTCAAATATGAGCAAAAAAGAGCTTTTGATTCTAATGACAGCTGGTATGGCTACAATCTCTGGCTCCATTATGATTGCTCTTGCAGGACAACTGGAAAATCAATTTGCTGGTATTAATGTTGTACAGCACTTTTTAACTGCTTCAATCTTGTCTGTGCCTGCAGCCATTATGTATGCCGAGATTATGTATCCATCTGAAGAAATAACACCCAGCATCGATAATGAAGATGAAGAACGCATATACAAAGGATCAATGGATGCTGTTACAAGAGGCACTAAAGATGGTTTAAACATTGCGGTTAATGTTGCTGCCATCCTAATTGCAGTCTTAGCCTTAGTTTCTATTGTGGATGGGTTCTTAGGTCTAATTATGGAGGGATTGTCTTTACAATCTATTTTGGGCTATGTGTTTGCTCCAATCTGTTGGATGATGGGGATACCATGGTCCGAATCCACAGGCGCTGCTGAACTGCTTGGTATAAAGTTAGCTACCAATGAATTTGTTGCTTACACACAATTTGGCGGCATGGATCCTGAGGCATTCTCTGAAAGAACAAAAGTAATTATTCTTTACGCGCTTTGTGGCTTTGCTAATTTTTCTAGTGTTGGCATCTTAATTTCAGGCATTGGCTCCATGGCACCAGAAAAGCGTATTGATCTCATAGAAGTTTCTGGCAAGGCTTTGGTGGGAGCTACACTGGCTTCCTGCTTTACGGGGCTTGTTGCTGGATTGTTTGCTTAAATTAAGCCTGTAAGCTTTCTGAAGTGCTTACGACAATAAACTTTATACTGTTCACCGCCTATCTGGATCTGCGAACCTTCGGTAACAATTTCACCTGCACTGTTTAATCGAGCAACCATAGTGGCTTTTCGTGAACACTTTTTCTTCTGACAGATTGTTTTAAGCTCTACTAGGGTATCAGCATAGGCCAATAAAGCGGCACTACCTGCAAATAAATTCCCTTGAAAGTCAGTTCTAATGCCATAACACATAACTGGAATGTTGTAGCTATCGCAAACATTGCACAGCTGTTTTACTTGGTCTTTGGTAAGAAACTGTGCCTCATCAACCAAAATACAAGATACATTTTCATTGGTTTTGTTGTCAAAGTAATCACAGAAATTAAAATCCTCTTTAAACACATGGGCTTCTTTGGATAAACCAATCCTGGAGTGAATTTGTCCGTTATGGTGGTCGGCATCAACTTGTGGTGTAAATAAATAGGTTTTTAGATCTCTAACTTCGTAGTTATGATTTGATTGGAGTAGTGAAGTTGATTTTCCAGCATTCATTGTGGAAAAGTGAAAATGTACTTTTGCCACGACTTAATCTTTTTTGCTTTTAAAAAGTGCAGAAAGACTAAAACCTTTAGGTCTGGCTTCTAAAAAAATATAAACTCCAACCACTAAAAGGCTGATTATTAAGACTTGTAATCCATCCATTTGAGTATTGTAATGTTTTTCTTTAAGTTATCATTAAGAAAGCTTTTTTTTAGTAATCTTTTTTGTAAAGAAGCATTTAAAATAGTATCTAAATATGAGATTGAAGAAGTTTCTAGTCGCCATTTCAACCGTTATTCTAATGCTAGGTTGTGGCGGTGGAGGTAGCGGTTCTGCAGCACCAACCCCGGCACCAACGCCAGCACCGACTCCGGAACCAACACCTGAACCAACACCAACACCTACCACAGAAACGCTTTGGATAAATGAGTTTCATTACGACAACCGAGGCGATGATACAAATGAATTTATCGAAATAGCAGGTAAAGCAGGCACAAATCTAAGTGGGTTGCTATTGGCATTATACAGTGGTGGCTCTAGTGGCAATTATGAACGTATTTTCTTGAGTGGCACTTTGCCTGATGAGCTAGACGGCTATGGAGCTATTTCTTTTGATGTTATGGGTTTGCAAAATGGTGGTAGTCCTGGTGAAAATGAACCAGATGGCATAGGTTTAGCTAGCTCAGATGGTATAGACTGTATTGAATTCATTAGCTATGAGGGCACTATGACTGCAGCTCGATCATCCAACGACGAGGGTGGTAGTGCTTGCGATGGTGTCGAAAGTATAGATGTTGGCGTTTATGAAGTTGGTGACAATCCCGATCAATCGATCCAAAAAAGAGGTCAAGGTGAAAAAGGATCAGACTTTTACTGGACTGGACCTGCCCAAGCTACACCAGACTCTTTGAATATTGAACAAATCATTGGCGAGTTAATAGCTAGGCCTGAGACTACTTTGTTTGGTACAGCTGTTAAAGTTGGGACGCCACAGACACCACAATACGATAGACCCTATACCTGGCTGGATGAAGATGATGATTGCATTTCCGATAGGCATGAAATATTAATAGCCCAACACATTGATGACGATGAAGCTCATCCATTGGTTATGAGTGGTTGCTATGTCGATAGCGGAAAATGGTACGACGCCTATGAGGGTGAGTACTATTACTTTGCCAGTCAGGTTCAAATTGACCACGTCGTTGCGCTGTACGATGCTTGGTATAGTGGCTTAGGCAATCTGTCCTCAGATGAACAGAGTAACTTTGCAAACGTTGGGACAATTGAAGGCAATAGTATGCCAGAAACTTCACATGAATTTTTAGCTGTTGGTGCCATATCGAATTCAGAAAAGAGCAATCTTGGCCCAACAGAGTGGATGCCGAGAGAAGCATACCACTGCACATATCTAAAAAAGATTGTTTTAGTAAAATCCTCAAATGAGCTTTATTTTACTCAAGGGGACTATGATTTTATTAAAGCTAGAGAGGATGAATGTGGCTCTGATCCTCTACCAGAATTGCCACCTAACGAGCAATAGCTCTTTGCAAAAAAATTGGCTCTTTTATTACATGTTGGTCATGCAAATGTCACAACAGACACCAAAAATATAGTTGATTGGATTATTCATAAAATCCCCTTCCTAGATTGTTAATAACCAATCAGGGCTACTTTAATCGGTAGCCCTTTTTTCACCTGTTTATAAATACACCAAATCTTAAGTGTGAACATTTTCGAAATAAGAAAGCCTATAATAATGTGCTTGGAGAGATGGCTGAGTGGTTTAAAGCGCTGGTCTCGAAAATCAGTTGACGGCAACGTCTCGAGGGTTCGAATCCCTCTCTCTCCGCCACTAAACATAAACATTTCAGAGCTTGATGTGCATATTATTACATCAAAGCAATTTGCGATTATAATCGTACATATTTTTATTAATAATTCTTCTGGGACTAGGATCAAATTTATTATTGATAAATTACTATAAAGAATTAACTGAACAAGTCTCCAATAAATTCTAAATTTATGATGAAGCAACACAAATGTTACATATTTAACAATTTAGAAACTTTTATTAAACTTTTATCAAACTTTTTTTGACTTAGGTTTTATATCTTTATAGTGCTGTCTAGTATGGTCTCTGGAGGATGTATGAAAAACATTTTTTTAATTATTTTTTTAAGTTTTGCACTTTTTAGTGAAAACTCATACGAGGTATATGCTGATTCAAGAAATACTGAATTAGAAAGTGGGGATCCCGATATTGAGGGTAATGCATTTGGTGGAAGAGCCTACCTTTTTCAAGACAAATTAATGATAGATATTTCCTTTGGTAGTTTTGACCAAGAAGGTCCTGTTGCAGGAGCTAATCCTCCTGGAATGACTCCAGAGTGGGACAATGAGGGAGATTTTTATATTTTGAGAGGTGAATATTTTGTCTTTGGTGAATTAAGCTCTGGAGCACTGGGTATCGTTGGTCAAATTCAAGAATATGAAATAGACTTTTCTATACCAGCATTTGGACCAAATTTTTCTGGTTCTGGAGAATCCACATCAAATGATATTGGCTTTGTCTATAGGATGGAAAGAAAAGAAGGTTTCAATTATGGTGTTGGAGCTACGCACTCATTTATTGAACAGGGTGGCGATGAAAGTAATGCAAACTTTTTATTTGTTGAAGGTGGTTACTCATTTAGTAATGGCATTAATCTAAGAGCTAGATTATCAGAAGGTTATGGAGACTTTGCTAGTGGTCTAAACTTTTCGATCGGCTATAAGTTCTAATTAAAGGGTGTAGCTTTTAACGTTACATTAAATTCTAGGGGGCTTTGGGCCCCCTATCTAATTATAGTTGGTTTTAGAGATTATGAGCTAACATAAGCAGTACTCGAATCTCTCTCCGCCAGTATCCATAAAGTGGTCTAAAAAAATTCTGTCACTTTTTTGTATCATGTACTACGAACTTATGCCTTAAAAATTGTAGAGTATATAGCAGAGTTAAGGTAGATTAGATATTGCCTTCAGATTATTGTGGTTCTTGGGTATGTCAAATGACTGTCTGTTATTAAATGGAAACGGAAAGCCTCTCAGTTATTTCCCTTTGTCTGCTATTGATTGGAAAACTTCAATTAAATTAGTGCTCACCAAGAATGTAATCATTATTAAAAATCATGATGATTGGGTTGTAAGATCCCCATCGATAACTGTTGATGTGCCAAGCATAATAATGCTTCGAAGGTTTCATAAATTTCGGAACTATGTAAAATTTTCACGATCAAATATTTATTTGAGAGATATGTATAAATGTCAGTATTGCTCTGATATTTTTGAAAGAAACCGTTTAACACTAGACCATGTAGTGCCAAAATCGAAAGGTGGAGAGACCAGTTGGGAAAATATTGTTACATGCTGCAACTCTTGCAATACTTTAAAAGGCTCAAAGGATTTAGAACCTATCAATAAACCAATTAAACCTTCATTTGCCCACCTGATAAATGGCCACAAATTTAAAGCTAGTGATTTTCCAGATAAATCTTGGAGTGAGTATATTTTTAGCACTTAATTAAGCAGCCGCAAGGCCTTAAAGTTCACAAATTTTTTTTTCGTGTTCGAATACAATAAATGAGATAAAGAAACTTAAATTATTAGCCTAAATAATCTATTCAACAGAACTTCTTAGTATTTTTAAATCCTTAGTAAGCTTGCTGCCAACTGCAGTATGGCTTAAGTTCTCTTTTGGTATTCCAATAAAATCGGATATTGTAATTGCTGACTGAATTCCCGTGCAATGACCTCCCATGAATTTTTTTAGCCCTGCATTTTTTAGCCAGGCTGATGTATCTGTTAAGACTTGATTGCTAGCTCTCCATAAATGGAACCCCCCAATTACAGCATATATCGGCACATTCTTGATTGTTTTTAGGTTTTCACCAGAATTAATAATCCCAGAATGCCCACAACCAGACATCATGACCCAACCCTTATCAGTCAGATAGCCCAGTGACTGATCATCCTGAATAATGTCGGGTATTAAATCATTGCCCTTTTTAATATACATGCCACTGGGGCCGATATATGTTTCAACATTTCTGTCTACAGGTCCAGTTACAAAAAGGTTTTTTGCTATTTCTTTTTGTTCTGCAACTTCTATAAATGATATGCCTAAGCTCTCTGCTTCAGTTTTGAAATCAGAGGATCTTAAATAGCCTCCAGGACCATTTATTGGCTCTCCACTTGCATTGTATCTTTGTTCAAAAAACCCTTTAGCAATAAACACTTTTGTAAATGCTGCCGGATAGTTGTCCATAAAGCTTTCTCGAAGTTTAATAAGTCCGCCAGTATGGTCAGAATGAAAATGACTTAGTACAACTTTTTCGACGTTTTGCAGATTAACATTAAGAATAGCAGCATTATGTAAAACTGTATTCTCATCAAAACCTGTATCAAAAAGCACCGACTCACCATCGTTTTCAAATATTGCTGAAAAACTCCACTCTCCAATACCACCATAATTGGAAATATTTGTTGCTAGGACTGTGATTTCATAATCTTCTTCTGCATTGATAATTAATGACGTAAGAATTAACAGCAATCTAGCCATGAGCAGAAGAATAAATTGTCATGAAGAGAATTCCGGTTCCTAGTGTTCCGCCAATCAACAGTAGGTAATCAATAACCCCAACCAAAGCCAATTTGCTCCATTGCTCATTGGCATTAGTTTTTCTGTAGGCAGAAATTTTAAATAAAATGAAAGCAACTATAAAAACTACTCCACCTAGTGCAAAAATTCCCATTTAAAATTAATCGCTAAATTTTCTTAAGCGTGCACATTTTTCTTCGGCACATGAGACGTTTTCCCAACGTTCAAAAAGAGTAAAATTCTCGCCCTCTGGTGAAGTCAAAGTGATTTCTTGGTAAAAAGATTTCTTGTCGCCCATAAAATTTGGCTTGTAAGAAACCTGGTTCCCTATATCAGAACTTACTGAGCTATTTAATATAGTTTCTTTAACCTCTCCATTAGCAAGCTCATATTTGCCCTCATTGAACCCAGATTCATCTTCCGCTCCATTCCAGCTTACAAAAAACCTTCCCTGTGTGAATACCTTTAGTGGAATAGGGGCCTCAATTGCAACCTGTTCATCATTCCATGCTTGTTCTACCAAAATCCATGCACCTTCAAGATCCCCCTCTTTTGCAGAGTGGGCAAAAAAAAGATTAGCAGTAATCAAAAGTAAAAATATTTTTTTCATAATTCCTCCAAGATTAATATATCAAATTTATGCGTACTGCAAAGAAAGAAAAAATTAATAATCATTTTCATTTTTTTTTTTTGCATTTTGTATCTCATGAATTGCATAATATCTTCATGTTTCCGGCCAAAATTTTAAACATACTAGTTGTATTTATTCTTGTTTCCTGTAGTGGCGGTTCGGGT
>QOPD01000001.1 GCA_003331605.1 SAR86 cluster bacterium | reverse complement strand
TGAATGACTGCCTTTCTCGCAATGTTTCGGAAAAGTAATCATACGTATATGGGGCATGCGAGTCTTGGTTTCCCCAATCTGCGTCGTAACTAAAAACAACAAATGTATCAGTTGCACTAGTAAAGCTCTGCAATTCGAATTGATCAAATTCTTTAAAGTATTTAAATCCTGCAGTATCAGTTTTTTGAGAGTCCATGCCTGGCCTGTCGGATAAAGTATTAAGAGAATTATCAATAGTCCATATGTCCGCTGGATCATCCATATCCACTCGGCTTAAAAGAAGTTTACTATTGCTTTGTTCTGACAAATCAAAATCTATTTTCAACCTAAAAGTCTTTTCGTCTTTCCTTGAAGTATTGGATTTATTTAAGTGAAGGTTTTTCCTAAAACCATCGGACTTATCCTGACGAATGGCTAAACGAAACTTAATTTTTTTGTCTGTTGTTAAGGGTCCTCCAAAAGCTGTTCCTAAACTTGATGTATTGTAATTTCCTATACTTAGCTCAGATTTCCCTTCAAATTCATCAGTAGGCTCATTAGTCTTAATATAAATTAGACCAGCTAGTGCATTTGCTCCTATTCTAGATGCTTGTGGTCCTCTAATTACCTCAATTTGACTAACATCAAATAATGTAGCAATACCACCTTGACCAGAGTAATCAACATCATCGATTAAGAAAGCTATTGATGAATTTGGAGTTCCTAAATACCCAGATCGTTCGCCAATCCCCCTTACTTGAAAATAGCGAGCTCTTGAATCGCTAGCTGCAAAGTTTAGATTGGGCACCAGATATGAGATATTTTCAAAGTGCTTTATTGGTTGCGAATCTATTTCAGACTCGACCAGAATAAAAGTGCTAGTGTCCTCTTCTGCCAGTGTATTTTCACGCCAATTTGCCTTAACTACTACTTCTTCAACATCATTATCTGTAAAGCCAAATGATGAAAGTAGGACGATGATAAAAAGATAATTTATATTATGTCTCATGCAATTCCTCCGCCATTATTGTATGGATCAGGTTCAAAGGGTTCCTTAAAAGATCTCAGGTAAAACCTCCCCTTTGCACTTAGATTAAGAATAATTACTTTTAAACCACAAATCTAGCTTGTTCTACTTATTAATTATTAAATTATCCAAGAAATAGATCAGCAAAAATTATAATTGTATGATGAAGTAGTGAATTGCATCTCATCATTAAAATCGGTATCAGAAAATAAATAGCCTCTAGAAAGCCTTTTCTTAAGGCTTTCTAGGAAGTTTTTGCTATTTATAATTGGTGGGTCTGGGAGGACTTGAACCTCCGACCTCACCCTTATCAGGGGTGCGCTCTAACCAGCTGAGCTACAGACCCGAAGAGAAAACATTATATGTCTAACATCTCTGACTAGAAAGAAAAAAAGAAACTTTTTCGCGTATTAATACTTAATTAATCAACTATTTCAGCTTTGTGAAGCTATTTTTTTTCTCAGATCATCTTCTGGTAGATCATCAACAGCAAACAGGGGTTTGTGCGGCCCGAGAGATCTTGCTTCTGCAATTGATTCAAAAACTGCCTTAGGAGAATCTACCAAATTAAACAATTGTTCGAAAGAAGAAATCACAAAGTAGATTGGTTGCATAATATCAATGCGGTAAAGCGTTCTAAAAACTTCAACAAGATCTAATTTATATCTTTGAGGTTTATTGCTTAAGGCATACTTAGATTCATTGACGGAAGAAACAATGCCCGCGCCGTAAATTTGTAAATCTTTGTTGGATTGAATCAAACCAAATTCAACAGTAAACCAATACAGTCGAGCAAGCATTATTTGATCTTCTGCGCTGGCACTTGCAGCTAACTCACCAAACTTTTGCATAAAATCGGTATACACCTCGTTCATCAATAGCGGACAGTGACCAAATATCTCATGAAAAATATCTGGTTCTTGTAGATATTCAAAGTCGTCGCTGGTACGAATAAATGTTGCTGCTGGAAACTTCTTTTCCGCCAGTAAGCCAAAAAAACGTTCAAATGAAATTAAGGCAGGAACACCTTCAATTCCCCAGCCTGTTTTTTTTTTAAGTATTTCATTTATATTTTTTAATTGCGGCACACTATTTCTTGGCAATCCAATTTCTTCGAGGGCAGACATGTATTCAGGACAAGCTATGCCAGGTAACGATTTTTCCTGTACTGCGTAAAGTTTTGCCCAAATTTGATGTTCGGTATCTGAGTAAGTTCTATAGCCATCTTTGTCTGGAACTTTTGAGACATATTCAGTTTGATTGTGCATTACAGATTCCATAACTTAATGGGAGATTTTTATTTTTAAACTGTTCCTCTACGAAATAACCAAAAACCAAGACCAAATGAACAGAAGGTAAATATAGCTTCAGCAATTAAGGCTTCATTTTGACTGGTGCCATAAAAGTTAATTGCCATTAGATTGAATACAAAAGCAGATGCATAGATAGTGCCTGAAGCAAAAAACCATGTGGGATTTAAAGTAATAATGCCTAGCAAATAAAAAATTGCGTTTGCCATAAAAAATGCTGTCATATCTCTGATTAGAGTGTTCCTGCCTAAATCTGATATTTCACTAAAATTAAACCCAAAACTTTCTGCAGCTGTTGCAGGATCAAAAATCCAACTTGTCGTAATTGAGAGTATAAGAATTAGAGGTAGGCATGCTAGAAATCTAATTATACTCTTAATAGTGAAGTCTTTTTGTATCAAATTAAAGTAACTTAGCCCACCAATATAGCCAGCAGCAATATGCAAAATCTGGCCAAATAATGTTCTATTACCAGCAATAGGATGAGTCTTAAAAAGCAGCTCAACCATAAGAATAAGTGCTACACCAACAGCAACGCCCCCAGCCAAGCCATAGAGATGTGCATTTTTAACATTGAATAATTTTGCAATGAGAGCTGCAACTGAAAAAGCAATAGCAAAACCAATTGCAAAAACAAATATCAAAGGCAGCCCTAATGAAAAAAGGTCAAATAGTATGACTTTAAGCCATATAAACAAATTGGGCTGCATTTCAGACATGCCCAGCCAGATTAAATTGGAAATGGAAGTAATGGGTGCAACTAATGTAGCAGTGATAGCGGCTGCAGCAATCAAAAAGATTGGATATTTTAATATCTGCATTATTTTGTTACTTCAATAATTCTTCCATCAGGACCATCGACTAGCAGAATTAGTGAACCTTTAGGTGTCTGATAAATATTTCTGATTCTCGCATCTAGGTCAGAAAATAAAATTTCCTCTTCTACTTGTCCATTGCTTATGCTTAACTTTCTGACATCTTTAGAGGCCAATGCTGAGACAAAATAGTGTCCATCCCACTCTGCGAAATAATCACTCTCATAGAATAAGAAGCCTGAAGGCGCGATTGATGGACGCCAATACTTTAACGGCTGTTCCATGCCTTCTTTTTCTGTGAAAGGTGTAATTTGAGCACCTGAATAATCAATACAATAACAAATGGCAGGCCATCCATAATTCTTCCCAGGTTCAACAATATTTAATTCATCTCCACCTCTAGGGCCATGCTCATGTTCAATAATTGCTCCATCTGATAAAACGAGCAACCCTTGCATATTTCTATGTCCATAGCTATAGATTTCTGGTAAAGCGCCATCCACGCCAACAAATGGATTATTCTCAGGAATGCTGCCATCAAGATTTAACCGCACTATTTTTCCATAATGGTTATCTAAGGTTTGAGCTTTTTCTCTTTTGTCATAGGCATCGCCACTAGCAATGAGTATTGTTGAATCTGGTAAAAAAGCCATTTTTGCCCCAAGGTGAATTGGCACTCTTCTTGGAGCTTTGGCTTTAAATAAGACTGAGAAATCTTTTAGCTCATCGGCAACCAACTTTCCTTTCCCTACAAATAGAGTTACAGCGTTGTCTTGTTCAGGATCCTTAGCCGAATAACTTAGATAAATGAATCCATTGTCAGAAAAGTTTGGATCTATCTTCACATCAGATAGTCCACCTTGACTTCCATATGCTACTTCAGGTACTCCTTCTACTATATAGAGCTTTTCACCTGAAGTGAGTGATATTACCGATAATTCCCCAGATAAATCTGAAAGTAAAAATTGATCTTGGTTAATAAATGCCAAACTCCATGGATCTTTTTGTGCTTCACCAATTTGCTCAAATTTAAACTCTGCTGAAGCCAGCAAATTACTTATTACCAATAGAAAAAATGTTTTTAATAAATCTCTCATAGAAACTACCCCTATAAATCTATCTTACATTAAACTGTTTAATTAGGGCTTATGAAAAATATATTTCTGTTACTTATACTCATTATCATTTCTTCGTGCTCTGATCGGCCTGACTATGATTTAATCATTAAGAACGGAAGCATCATTGATGGCAGTGGACAGCCAAGATTTTCAACAAATATTGGGATAAAGGACGATACCATCCATGTGCTTGGTGCACTTGATTCTAAAACCGCAAAAAAATACATTGATGCAACTAATTTAATCGTAGCGCCAGGTTTTATTGATGTTCATACTCATGCAGTGCGTGGTATTTTTGATGTACCCACAGCCGATGCCTTTTTGTATCAAGGAGTAACCACACTCACGGATGGCAACGATGGAAGTTCTCCTTTTCCTATAGGCGAGCATTACCAAAAAATTGAAGAAATAGGGATTTCACCAAACTGGGCTGTATTTGTAGGGCAAGGCACCATCAGAGAGGAGGTAATGGGACTAGAAAATAGAGCCCCTAACTCAAGTGAACTTGAAGAAATGAAAAACTTGACAAAAGAGGCTATGAAGGAAGGTGCATTAGGTCTTTCCTCAGGTTTGTTCTATGTGCCAGGGAATTTTAGTTCCAAGGAAGAAATTATAGCCCTAGCTCACATTGTTGGAGAAAGGGGTGGAATCTATATCTCACATATGAGAGATGAAGCTCACAAAATTCTTGATTCAGTTGCCGAGACAATTGAAATTGGTATAGCAGGAGGCTTGCCTGCACACATTACCCATCATAAAGTTATTGGTAAAGAGAACTGGGGCCTATCTTTGCAAACACTTGCTATGGTTGATGAGGCAAATCAAAAAGGTCATGACGTTTATCTTGATCAATATCCCTATACAGCATCGCAAACAAGCATCACAGCATTAATACCACAATGGGCTCAAGCTGGAGGGCGAAAAGCACTCTTAGATCGACTTAACAATGAAGAGGTTCGCCAACAAATTAAAGAAGAGGTTGTTAGAAAGATTCTATTTGATCGAGGTGGTGGCCATCCTAAAAATGTTGTCATTTCTGAAGCCAAATGGGATACCTCCCTTGAAGGCAAGAACCTTGCAGAAATAACCCTGGCTAAAGGTATTAAGCCTACACCAGAAAATGCTGCAGAAACCGTCTTTGAAATCATTGAAGGCGGTTATGCCAGAGCAGTATTTCATGCGATTAGTGATGATGATGTTAAATTTATTATGCAACACCCAAATGCTGCTATTGCTTCAGATGGACCGCTCATGCCTTTTGGCAAAAGCAGACCACATCCAAGATCCTATGGCACCTTTCCAAGAGTTCTTGGCAAATATGTAAGAGAGAGAAATGTCATAAGTCTAGAAGAGGCTGTTAGAAAAATGACTTCCCTGCCTGCCAAAATCATATCACTCAATAAAAGAGGATTAATTAAAGAAGGCTACTATGCTGACATTACTATTTTTGACCCTGAGAAGATTTCTGATAATGCAACCTTTCAAGACCCCCATCAATATTCATCAGGAGTTGAATATGTAATAGTGAATGGACAAATTGTTGTAAGTGATGGAGTTCACAATCTTTCAAAACCGGGAAGGGTGCTTTTTGGTCCTGGGAAAATGGATTAGATTATTTCCAGAGATAACGGTAAAAAAATAAACCCAAAATTGCACCAAGTATTTGGGCAATCATGAAATACAGAGCATCAAAAGCATAAATTCCTGTGAAAGTATCTGAAAAAATTCTTCCAAATGTAACTGCAGGATTAGCAAAGGATGTTGAAGAGGTGAACCAATAAGCTGCGCCAATAAATGATGCAACCATAATTGCAACTTTTTTTGGAGGAGAAGAGAGAATGACAATAATTAGCATTGCAGTAGCTATGATTTCAGAAAACCACAAATTTGCTCCATATCTTGATTTTTGAGCCAGTGAAATGGGGTCTAGATCAAACATAAGATTTGTCATAACTACTCCAACCAGTGCACCAAGGATCTGGAATAAGCCAAATAATAAGAATTGAGCATTAGAAATTTTTTTCTCAAGCAACATAACCATTGAAACAACCGGGTTAAATTGTGAACTTATACGGCCCAATACAGTTATCAAGAAAAACAACCCAAGAAAAGTAGCAAAACTATTTGCTAAAAGCATAATCGCCTCATTACCAGCTGCGAGACGTTCAGCCATAATGCCAGATCCGATCACAACACTTACAAGCGAAGCTGTTCCAAATAATTCTGCTATTGATTGTTTAAGCATCTGGTATTAACTCTGATTGAATTTTTAAGTCAATCAAATCTCTCACTGCATCAAAATCATCATCGGACATATGTTTTGGATCTGGTATTTGCCAATCAAACATCTTAGCTCCAGGAATATGAGGGCACTTATCACCGCAACCCATTGTTACCACATAGTCAAAATGGTTATTTTCAAAAGTTTTTACATTTTTAGGTTGGTTAGTCTCTATATGTAAGCCCATGCGCAATAAAGATGAGATAGCTTTAGGGTTAACTTTCTCAGCAGGCCTTGATCCAGCTGAAGATGCTTCTAGCGCATACCCATAAAAACTATTACTTATCGCTTCAGCCAGCTGACTTCTGCAAGCATTTTCTACACAAACAAATAAAACTTTTTTCATTTAGTGGTTTATTCAATAGCTGTATTTCAAACCAAAAGAAATAGATGAGCTTGAAGAATATGATTCAAATACCTCGCTACCTTGTAACGCTTCATAAGGTTCTTCAAGAATATTTCTCCACTTAATTGATAAATCTAATGTGCCATCCCATGCCTGAATTTCTTTACTGTAAACAAGGTCAAGCAGCGGAGGCAAATCTTCAAGTACATTTGGAATAACATCTGTCCCCAATTCTCGTATTCTCTCCCCAACATCATTGTAATTTAGGCTAAGTCTTGTATCGTTCGAACCATAGTAACCAAACTGAAAATTTAAAATATCTTCTGGCTGACCTACCATAGGCCTATCTTCATAAGAAGATAAAACAACAAATTCAGGGTCTGTCACAGCATTTGAATCAGTAAAGGTGTAATTAAATTTTACATAAAAGTCATATCCGGTTATCAATTCACCAAGTTGCTTTTGCATCTCAAATTCCATACCGTCTAATTCTGCAGATTGTGCATTTCTATAACTGACATAATCGCTAGTTGCTGCCGCTTCAAGAACTTGTTCAATTGGATTGATAAATTCTTTGTTGAAATATGACAATGTCAAAAATTCATTGAATCCAAAATACCATTCGTATCGTAAATCAATATTAGTTATCTCCGACGACTTAAGACCAAGAAAACCTCGCTCCAGTCTATCGGTATCAAAATTAACAAAAAGGACTGGGGACATTTCCCTAAATTGTGGTCTTGATAATGTCTCACTAAAACCAAACCTAAACTGCATACTTTCATTAAAGCTGTAAGTAGCTGTCAAAGCTGGTAGTAATTTATCCAATTCATCTGAGGATATTGCTGAATTGGATCCACCAAAAAAAGTTTGAGTTATGACTTCTATATCAGAATTTTCTGTTCTAAGGCCAGCAGTTATTTCAAGGTTATCATTTAATGCCGTGTCCACTGATACGTAAGCAGCATCAATAGTCAAATTACCTTCGTAATCATCTGTGTTTAAAGTTTCTTCTAATAAGATTAAACCAGAACGATCTAACCTAAAGTTATCTGCTGATAAGATGTTTTCAATGGATTGTCTTCTAAAATCTTGAGAAGCGAATAACGAACCATTAACAAAATCAGGTAAAAACCTATATCTCTTAACATCGGTTTTCCTTTCCTTTGTAGATTGCTTCAATCCAAAGCTTAGCTCAAACTCATTTGCTGTTGTCTGAAAAGGATAATTAAAGTCTATAGCAACCTCAGTGGCATCATCGTTTAACCAAGAAAACTGAGTTGAGTTACTGTCAGAGCGTCTTGAGAATTCGTATCTATCGGTGCAGTTTTCTATGAATGACTCTTCACATTCATAAAAATACTCCCTTTCAAAAGGAGAAAATCTTTTGCCATCGGCAATGGCATAACGCCAATCTATATACAATCCAGAATTCAGGTCATGTTTACCCGAAAGTGTTAATGAATTAATTTGGCGTTCAACCCACTCAAACTTTGTGGATTTTGCAAAAAAATCAGCCTCAACATTCTTCCCTTCACTTAACGTCAGGCGATTATCCGTTTTTCTTACCAACAAATTTGTAAGCTGTAGATAATTCATACCATCTATATCCCATCCAATAGAAGCTAGAAGATTTGAATCGACTTGATTATTTGTTTTTTGAACATCATAGGTATCTCTAGCCACTAAATCATCATCCGAACCTCTGGCATAGTTAGTTCTCTTTATATCTGGAGTATAAGAATAATCATTATCGTATCCAGCACTAAATACAATGCCAATTATTCCATCGCCTTGGTAGTAAGAATTACCATAACTTAAATTTACTCCCAAGCCAGGATTTAAATTGGTTTCTTCTGGAGCCCATTCGCCTCCAAAATTTTGTCCAGCTGTTGTTAAGTCTGCATAAGAGCCATTTGAAAGAGAGACAAAATCGCCGGTAGCATAAAATGGCTGTAAACTAGATGGTAGGTTTCTAGACCCATCATCGAATCCAGTCCAATCCCCATCGAAACCAGGCATTAGTTGTGCATTTGTGTTCGTTGCTAAAGAATCATAGGCAAATGAAATTCCGAATTCGGCAAACTCTGAATCAGGAATGAGTTTTGTTCTCATATCAATAACTCCACCACCAAATTCACCAGGGTATTGTGCAGAGTAAGTTTTTTGAACTAGAACACTCTCCAACACAGAGGTTGGAAAAATATCAAAAGGAACTACACGTTTAAGTGGCTCAGGGCTTGGCAGTAATACGCCATTAAGTAAAGCAGATGAGTAACGCTCACCTAAACCTCTGACGTAAATGTATTTTCCTTTCACTAAACTTAAACCAGTAATCCTTTTAAGAGCATCGGATGCAGCACTATCTCCGGCTTGAGTCATATCTTCTGAGGAAAGAACATTGGAAATCTCACTAGTATCTCTTTTTTCATCAGGGATAAAACTGACGGAAACAACAACATCCTCTATTGTCTCAGTGTTAATTTCTGGGTCACTTTCTTGGGTAAATAAAACCAAGGAAGTGAAGATAAATGCGAATTGAAAATAAAACTTCACAGACAAAGGTTACCTAGCTTTTGAATCAATTGTGTGACAAATAGGAAAAGAATAAAAAAACTGCCCCTTTCGGGGCAGTGTGTGGACTCCTATTTAAAGGGATTTAGTTAAAGGCTATTCTGATGGTTTAAATGCCCAGTTTAGAGTCCAATCGGTATCTGCTGATGCACAAGCTCCTACGTAGTCTGTGCTATCAAAGAAGGCATCGTCAATTGCTACAGGAGTTAGCCCTGATTCAACACTTCCATTACAGTAACCTGATAGAGATCCACCGCCAGCTGACGCTGTATTGGTATCGGAGGACAATAAAGCTTCTATCTGAGCAACGTTTGCTCCACTATCGTCATCTTGAGCCAAAGTTGTACAAGAGAATAGATTTCCTCTATACACATGACCTTCGCCTGGAACACCATCGGCGTTAAAATCATAAGTAGTGGCATCATCAATATCCCAACAAGTGCTAGCGCCTTCATCAGCCACAACTGAGTTGTAGATATGAAGCCCTGTGCCTTCTCTTAATAGAACTGCCTGACCGTCTTGGCTGACTATTGTCAGGTTGGCAAACATTGGCATAGACCTTGGAGTTCTGTCCATGTCTGACCCATAGTTATCAGCTTCTATTGATCGATCAACAGCAAACTCTTGACCTTGATTTTGCCAGACAATTGCGTGCTGAACTTTTCCACGCCATCCATCTGTCCAGTCAATAGAATCGTCTGATGCACTCATCACAAGAAGGTGTTTTGCATTGACAGTACCGCCAAAGAACTCAACACCATCGTCTGAAGTATTGAATGTCTGCATATAATCAATCTCAGTCTTGTTACCAACAGCTTGGAAAGCTACACCATTTAGCTCATCTTCGTTGTTGAATTTTCTTCCAGCATACTTGACGATTCCGTAGAAAATATTGCCACTGTTGTCGGCATCATTGGTACCGCCGTAGCTACCAGATGCGCCTTCACCGTCAGCCGTACAGTCTGCAGTGCCAATATCACTAATATTACATTTGTTTTGAGTAGCTAGACCATTGATTACTAGTCCACCCCAGTCGTTAGTGGTCTCAGCGGATAAGGTTGAACTATCACTATCACCTGAAGTTCTCACTTCTCTGCTTGAAGTAAAGGTTACAGGAGCTCCTGGTGCACCATTGACTAGAAGTTTAGAATAGGTTGGCACGACCACATAGTCTAAATCTGTCAGCGAACCTTCTCCTGCTACCTGATCACTATAAATAGTAACACCCGGATCAACTTGAAGGTATTGAGCACCTGCAGCAGTACCATCACCAACAACAAGCTTGCCTTTCATAACATACGGCAATCCACCGCCCACAAGTCTAATGTTAGTTTCTGCAGCGTTAGTGGCTGTGATTTCACATGCGGCACCACCGCCATCTTTAATGGTTGTTAGGGCTGTACCAAATGGGCAAAAGTCTTGCATATCAGCGTTTGAGATATGTAACCCATATGTCCACCCTACAGTCCAGTCCTCAGCATCGCTCTTAACACCACCAATAAAGTCTTCAGTTACAAGATTACTATCTAACACATTGGCATTAGCAATTTTGCCAGCGTGATATGAGTTCACTAGTGGGTGTGATAGGTATGCTGCGTTTCTTTTAGAACCATGAAGACCTGTTGCCCTAAACATGACTGAATCAAGGCTTTCAAGCTCTGCACCAATGTCAAAAACATCGGCACCCTCATCTGAAGAAGAAGGATCAACCCATCCACTGGATGCGGCCATGGCGCTACATTTTACAGAATCAAAAATTGTACCGTCAAAGCTTATGTTCGTCATATTTCCTGCTGTGCCTGCATGTCTATAAGTTTCATTGTCATCAACATCCAAGCAATAACTTGAATCATCTGGATTTCCAGCAATGATGGAATTTAAGATGAAAGCTCCAGTACCCTCTCTCAATAGTAGGGTATCTCCGCCGTAATCTTGAACCATAGTAATGTTAGCCATTTTTGGGAATGATCTTGGCGCTCTGTCCATATCTGACCCATAGTTATCGGCTTCTATAACATTGTCTTTAGACCTTGCAGCATCTGTAGCTGGGAAAAGTGTTTGAACGATCACACCATACTGTGCGAACCCTCTCCAACCATCGGTCCAGTCCAAAGAATCATCGGATGCACCTGTTACAACAAAGTGTTTAATGCCAGCAGTGCCGCCAAAAAATTCAATGCCATCATCTGAACCATTATGTACCTGTATATAATCTAGTACTGTTCCTGAGCCTACAGCTTGAAATGCTATACCGTTTAATTCGTCTTCATTTGAAAACTTATAGCCTGCATACTTAACTTGCAAATATTCTACTGAACCAGAGCTATCTTCATCGTCTGTTCCACCGTAATATCCTGAAGCACCTTCGCCATTAGCAACGCAAGCTGCTGTTCCCAAATCGGCTTCATTACAATTATTTTGTGTTGCTAAACCGGACACTACAAATCCGCCCCATTGAGCTTCAGATCCGGCTCTTACTTCTCCAGTTAAATCACTGACTCCAGTCATTATGACAGGTGCTGAAGCGGTTCCTTCGACAAATATATTGGATCCGGGCTTAACGACCATGTAGTCAACATCTGAATCTGAAACTTCAACATCAGCTGCGCCTGCATTAACGGCTTCTACCCATGCTGTGGCGTCTTCAAAGCCTGCACCGGCTGTTCCAACAATGGTTGTGCCTGCTTCAATTGTCAGGTTACCATCATCACCAGCATCAGTACCGTCTTCACCAATACCATTACCAACAAAAACCGCGCCATTCAGTGCGTATATAGCATCGTTACTTAAGGTAACATCGCCAGTTATAGGGGCTGAATCAGGGAAAGTAAGGACACAAACCTTTTTAGACACACCATCAAAATCTTGAGTGTTAACTCCTGTATCTGCACCTACCAAACAAGACTCGGGAGCTGGCGTTGGAGCTGGCGTTGGAGCTGGCGTTGGAGCTGGAGTTGGAGCTGGCGTTGGAGCTGGTGTTGGAGCTGGTGATGAACTACCACCGCCGCCACACGCAGCAACGAATAATGCTGAGAAAATAATTATAAGTGTTTTTGTTAATTTCATTAGTTCTCCGGAAATAACTAATCCAGCTTATGTGGAGTAAGTGACACTTTTGTTACGGTATTTTGAACTAATGTTACAAATTGTTTCAAATGTAGCTATATAGTGACAGCTCTGTGAAGTTATATTTTTTCTTCACTAAAGTGCATTATATCGTGTGTTTCTAGGCGAGAAATTAGCTGATTGCCCATTGCTGGTGCTGTCGTGTAAATACCCCCAGGAAGATCTACACAGTCCTCAAGCAAACATATGCCACTTTCAGCAATCATTTTTGATGTTGAACCATACCCAGGATCAAGATTTCCCTTTACTGCAACTTGCATTTTATTTTCCCCATCCACACCAAGAAAAACCATATCATAGCTACCTGCTTCTCGAGATTCCTTTGAAGGCCCCTCGCCTGGCTTGGGAACATTCTCCCCCATCAGAGGATTCACTGAAGCAATAAAATCTGCTGTTTCTTTACCCTTGTCACCATCACCAGCCATCATCATTTCACTATAAATTAAGTCTTTGCCATATAGATGCGAGAGCAATTTATTTGATCTATGAACGTTTTTAGTATTAATTGGCGCCATAATAAAAGGAGCCATCCATTGTTTAAAATCTTCATCGTAAACAACCGCATTGCCATCCGGTTGAGTAGGACCCTCAAACCCTTCTGCTAAAGAAAATGGATTCATGAGTATGCTAATCATATTTGGATCTTTTCTAATTGATTGGAGCGTCGCATTTAAAGAAGCTGCCGTGCCTCCAGAGAACTCTCCAACCATAGACCTTACGCCACATTTTACTGTTGAGAATGGACTCCCATATTTTTCCATTGCTTTTTGCTGGAGTAAAAATACTCCTAAATCCGATGGAATTGAGTCAAATCCACAGCTATGAACAATTCTTGCTCCAGACTCTTTTGCAACCGATTGATGTTCTTGCATGTAATGCATCCAACCAGGTTCACCGCTTAAATCTACATAATGAACCCCAAGCTCTGCACATTTTTTAACAATATCACTGCCATATAATTGATAGGGACCTACTGCAGTGATTAATACATTTGTCTTTGATATAGCATCATGAATAGACGCTAAATCCGAAGAGTCCAATACCTCAATTGGTGCTTCTATTTTCATTTCAGCTGAAACTTGTTCTAGCTTTGACTTATTTCGACCGGCAACTGCCCAATTGAGCTCCTTGCAATATTCGTTCTGAAAATACTCAGCGACCAATCGTCCTGTGAACCCACTGGCACCAAAAATTAAATAATCATATGCTTTATTACTGATAGCTCTCCCCTATTAAATAAGACTTAAATAAATAAACTTCTTTTTCCCAACCTGGATGAGAGTCTTTTTATTTTGCTCAATCTTAAAATCTTTAGATTCTACTTTATTTTGATCGATTTTAACTGCTCCTTGTTTGATCAGACGCAATGCCTCAGATGTGCTTGTTACCATACCTAGATCCTTAAGGATATTTGGCAATGCAAGTTCGCCTGAAAACGGAATTTCTTTTTCTTCGATATTGGTGGGCAACTCATTTTTAGCAAACTTTTTAAAGAAATTTTCTTTAGCCTCTTCTGCATCTTTTCTGGAAGTAAATCTTTCTGCAAGCTCATAAGCTAGTTCTATTTTTGCATCTCTTGGGTTGGCGCCATTATCAATGCTCTTTTTTAAGCCATCGATGTCTGAGGGTGGGCGAAGACTAAGAACATCGAACCACTTAAACATAATCTCATCTGAGATAGACATAGTCTTGCCAAAAATCTCATCGGCACTCTCAGTTATGCCAATATAATTTTGCTCACTTTTTGACATCTTTTTTACACCATCAAGACCTTCTAACAAAGGCAAAGTAATAATAGTTTGAGGTGAGATGTCGCTATTTCTTTGAAGGTCACGCCCCACCAATAAATTAAATTTTTGGTCGGTACCTCCCAGCTCGATATCTGCTTCAAGCTCCACGGAATCATAACCTTGCATTAGAGGGTATAAGAATTCATGTATTGAGATTGGTTGGTTATTTTTATATCTTTTTGAGAAATCATCACGTTCAATCATTCTTGCCACTGTGGATTGCGCTGCAAGTTTGATCATATCAGCAGCTGACATACTGTCTCCCCACCTAGAATTGAAATCAACAATTGTTTTTTGTGGATCAAGTACTTTATAGACTTGGTCTTTGTAGGTTTGAGCATTTTCTTTTATTTCATTATCGGTTAATGGAGGTCTGGTTTTATTTTTTCCACTTGGGTCACCAATTCTTCCAGTAAAATCACCAATAAGGAAAATAACTTTATGGCCTAAATCCTGAAATTGGCGCATTTTTCTGAGGATTACTGTATGGCCTAAGTGTAGATCTGGTGCAGTAGGGTCAAATCCGACTTTAATTGTAAGAATTTTCTTATCTTTGAGCTTTTGAACAAGATCATCTTCACCTATGATTTCATCTATGCCTTGTTTTATAATTTGCAGTTGTTTTTTGTAATCCATAACGAAGCTTTATATATAATATCAGAACATGTACGTTGGCTCTCATTTTAAATTATTTCTGAGCATACTGTTATTGCCAGTTTCCCTTATATTTCTGCTCGCGGCTGATGTTGATTTTAGAAAAACAGATTCAACTGAGGAAATTACACCATTAGTTTTTACCGCCAGCAGTGATATGGATGATTTTCAATTACCAAGTGAATCTAAAGTTAAAATTAAAGAGGGTGATACCTTTTACTCCATCCTCATTAAATTAGGAGTAGATTCAGTACTAATTAATGAAATTGCAGCAGATAAACAAGTTAAGGATTTTACTAAATTAAGAATTAACGACGAACTTTTTATTGAGAAGCTGAATGGTGAAATTCAAATTAAAACATTTGATGAGGATTTCTATGTAGATGTCCTAAAAGTGAAAGGCCAAGAATACCTATTTGAAAAAGAAAAAGAAAATTTAGAGCGGGTTGCATATTTTAGAGAGTTTATTATTACCGATTCACTATATGCATCTGGTAAAAAAGCAGGTGTGCCTGATAGTGTTCTTGGTGATCTAGTTTATATCTTTGGCTGGGACATTGATTATGCCTTTGATATAAGAAATGGGGATAAGGTAAAAATTCTTTATGAAAATATCTATTCAGCTGGGAAACTGATTGCCTATGGTGATATTTTGGCCGCAGATTTTATTAATAAAGGTGAGAAGCTGTCGGTTATAAGATTTACCCAAAGAGGAAAAAAAGATTACTACTCATTAGACAGTTCTAACATTAGAAAAGCTTTTCTCAGAACTCCAATTGAATTTGCTCGCATTAGCTCGCATTACAATCCAAAAAGAAAGCATCCTATTCTTAACACCATAAGAGCACATAAAGGGACAGACTATGCCGCAAAAACTGGGACAGCTGTGAAGGTCACTGGAGATGGTGTAATTAAAAATGCGTCTTACTCAGATTCCTATGGTTATCATATTGATGTCATGCATTTCAATAAATACATGACCAGGTATGCTCATCTAAATAATTTTGCAAAGGGCATAAAAAAAGGAGCAAAGGTTGAACAAGGACAAACAATTGGCTATGTAGGCTCCACAGGTCTTGCAACAGGGCCTCATCTGCACTATGAATTCCATATTAATGGGAAACATACAGATCCAGTTAAAGTCGAACCACCAAATGCTCAATCCATAAACTCTTACAATAAAGAATATTTTGATCAGCTTGCTGAGCGAAGAACGCAACTTATTGCAAACCTCTCAGGCATATAATGACACAAAAATATATTGGTCTAATGTCTGGAACCAGCAGAGATTCTCTTGATGGTTGTTTGGTAAGCTTTGAAGATGGTTTTAATTTTCTTCAAGGTGAAACTATTAGCTTCGATAAAGAATATAAAACCTCAAATGATCAAAATTTCGTTGAAAAACACATCAGTGAAAAAAGTGTAGAACTTATCAAAGTTTTGATGGATAGGTCTGGGGTTAACACAGAGGATATAGCTGGTATTGCTTTTTCAGGACAAACTATCTCGCACAGTGATAAGAAAAGTGTTCAGGCAGGAGACCCTAATTACATAACAAAAAAAATCGGTTTACCTGTGCATTCTGACTTTAGAAATGCAGACATAAATAGAGGTGGCAGAGGCGCCCCTTTAATCCCAATCTTTCATCAATATCTTTATGGTTCATTATTCGATAAAGTATTAATTGTTAACATTGGTGGCATTTCAAATGGTACCTATCTAAAGAATAATTCAATTGATATTGGTAGCGATATTGGGCCTGGAAATTGCTTAATGGATAGGGTAATGACAGATAATCACTTAGGAAGTTTTGATGAAGATGGTAAGTTAGCAAGTACCGGAAAAGTCGACTTAAACCTGCTTGCCAAACTTGAAAATGCCTTGTTAAATTTGGATTATCCGAGAGCCGATGACATTAGCCTTTACACTTCTCTTATGCATCATATTGATGAAAATCCTGTTATTGGTATTCCCGACCGACTTGCCACACTGGTAGAACTTACCGCAACAAAAATTTATGAATTTTATTTATACTGCAATCGACCAGGAACAGTAATTTTTCATGGTGGAGGGGTATTTAATAAGGCCATCATGAAAACAATAGCCAACAAATTGGGTAAATTTGAAACGTCGGAAAACATTTTACCTCCAAAGTATATGGAAGCTGCTGCTTTTGCCTATCTAGCCCATAAAAATTTAGGCGTAATATTTAAATAGAAAATGATGCACCACATCCGCATGTGGATTTAGCATTAGGGTTGCTGACCGTAAATTTAGCACCCATTAGGTCTTCAATGTAATCTATTTTTGAGCCGAGAATGTAGGGATAAGATAACTCATCTAAAAGAACCTTTATACCATGGTCAAAATTAAGCATTGAATCTTCCTCTTGATCGTAGTCATCAAACTTGAAGCCATACTGAAAGCCGGAACAACCTCCCCCTGTGATATAAACACGAAAGTATTTGCCATTTTCCTGTTCAGACAGATTAACGATTTTCTCCACAGCGGTGGATGAAAGCTCGAATGGATTTGCTTTTTTAGATTGGAAGCTCATAAGGTTATAATTTTAGCAGATTACTTTATCTCTTATAATTTATTTATGGATTACTTGGTTTTTAAATCACTGCACATAATCCTGATAATTTCTTGGATGGCTGGATTGTTTTATATCCCAAGATTATTTGTTTATGTTGCTGAAGATAACGCAAGAAAGAATACCTCTGTTTATATTGAGCAGCAAAAAAGATTGCTCTATTTTACTTCTCCTTTAGGTTTGCTTGGCATTGTTTTTGGTGCACTTATGTTGGCTCAATCCTTGATGCTTTTGGAGACATTTTGGTTTAAAGCTAAGCTGGCATTGGTAGGTTTGTTGGTGTTATACAATATTTTCTTATTTATTGAGCACACCAGACAAAAACAGCTGAAAATCAGAACCGTTCTTCACTATAAAGTTATTAATGAAGTTGTTGTGCTTATTCTAATTCCGATTGTTTTTTTATCGGTTTTTAAGTGGCAATAAATGTGATGTCTAACCAATTAAGTATTGCTATTAGGTGATTAAATCATATAAATAGACAAACCATCAAAGCCAATATAGTGGCAAGTTGTGATGCTATCTTTCTACCAAAAAGATAAAATCTGTAAAATAGAAACTTTTGTATGAAAACAAAAAATTCAGAATCATTATTTAAAAAATCTAAAGAGTACATAGCCGGCGGAGTTAATTCACCAGTAAGAGCATTTAAAAGTGTTGGAGGTAGTCCAATCTTTTTTAAGAAAGCTAGAGGATGCTATCTATATGATGAAGACGGTAACAAGTATCTTGATTTTGTTGGTTCTTGGGGGCCAATGGTTTTAGGGCACTCCAATAAAAACATCATTAACGCAATAAAGAAGCAAGCTAGCAAGGGTATAAGTTTTGGTGCACCTACTAAAAACGAACTCGAAATTGCAAAAATCATTAAATCGTACTTTCCAAGTATGGAAAAAATAAGAATGGTTAATTCGGGCACTGAAGCAACCATGAGTTGCATTAGGCTTGCTAGAGGTTTTACGAATCGCAAACTGATTATCAAGTTTACAGGCTGCTATCATGGGCACGTAGATTCCTTACTAGTTAAAGCAGGGTCTGGAGTTGCCACACTTGGGATCCCAGATTCACCCGGAATTCCTGAAGAGTTATCCAAACTGACAATTTCTCTGCCATACAATTCAGTCAGTGACATCCAAGAGGCATTTAAAACTTACAAAGATCAAATTGCTGCAGTCATAATTGAACCTATTGCAGGTAATATGGGATTCATTGAGCCAGACGAAAGTTTTTTGCAAGAAGTAGATAGTCTCTGTAAAAGGAGTCAATCCTTGCTTATATTTGATGAGGTTATGACAGGGTTTAGAGTTTCAAGGGGCGGTGCTCAAGAATTATTTAATATTACACCTGACCTCACGGCGTTAGGTAAGATAGTTGGCGGAGGCCTACCCGTTGGGGTGTATGGCGGTAGAACAGAAATTATGAGTTATATTGCTCCCGATGGTCCAGTCTATCAAGCTGGTACATTATCAGGCAACCCAATAGCTGTAAGTGCAGGCACAGCTTTGCTCAAACAACTTAAAGACAAAAATCTCTATAAAAGATTAGAGCACAAAGGAAGTCAATTCTTAAAAGAGTTATCAGACTTTGCTGCAGAAGCTGGCATACCTTTTTCTACAAATATTCGAGGAGGCATGTTTGGTTACTTCTTTGCAGATAGATTGCCAAAAAACTTTGAAGATGTGCAGAGATCAGAAATTGGTATGTTCACTCAATTTTTTAAAGGCATGCTAAAAGAAAATGTCTATCTTCCGCCATCAGCGTTTGAAAGCTGTTTTCTGTCAACCGAACATTCAGAGGAACAACTTTCAAAAACAGCTAAAATAGCTCACAAGGTATTCAAAAAAATAAAAAATGAAATTTGATATCGTCGGAGTTGGTAATGCATTGGTTGATGAAACCTATTATGTAAGTAGGGATTTTGTAGACTCAACTGGTTTGCCATTTAATCACTTTCATCCAGTTACCCACGAACAGCAAGAGACAATAATTTCATCAGCCCAAAAGAATAATGCAGCTGAAATAGTGTGTGGTGGGTCGACAACTAATAGCCTTGCAGCAGCTGCAAATTATGGTTCAGTGTGTGGGCATATTTGCCAACTAGGTGATGATGCAATGGGACAAGTCTATGAAAAAGATCTAATAGACAATGGCATAATTTCTCTAAATCAATTTCGACATAACAACTTTAAAACTGGCAGATGCTTGGTATTGATAACGCCGAATAGTGAAAGAACGATGGGGACATATCTAGGAGCTTCGGAACAGTTAAAGTTTGATACTGGGTTCATTGATCATATAAACAACTCTAAGATAATTTTCTCAGAGGGATATCAGTTAACTTCTTCTGAAAATTTCGAGGCTTTTGTTTCTATACTTGAATCTACGAACCAAGAAGTAAAATTTGCTTTTAGTTTATCTGACCCATTTGTCATTGAAAATTTCAGGGATCGTGTTGAGAAAATTCTGGAACTTAAACGTATTGATTATTTGTTTTGTAATTTAGAAGAGGCAAAATCTTTAGTTGGTGATAATTTTGAGGATAGCTTAAAACAAATAACTAATAATTTTGTTGTGACCAATGGATCGAAGCCATCAACAGTATTTTCCAACGGACAATTTAAACAATTGAGCCCATTTGAGGTTAAGGCAATTGACTCAAACGGAGCGGGCGATATATTTGCTGGTTCCACACTTCATAAAATCATTGAAGGTGAAAGTTTTTTTCATGCTTGTGAATTTGGAAACTATGCGTCCTCCATTATTGTTCAAGAGAAGAGTCCTAGATTATCGAAAGTAAAATATACTGAGATAGTTACAAACTTTAAGAGAGATTAGTGGCTCCTCAAATTTACAGTGAAAAAAGATTTGGTGTAAATTCTGATCAGCTTTCAAAAAATGCCCTCGGAGTAATAGATAAGCTACAAAAAAAAGGGTTTGATGCCTATATTGTAGGGGGCGGAATTAGAGATCTAATAAAAGGTATTCAACCAAAAGATTTTGATATAGCTACCAATTGCCAGCCAGAAGAAATTAGAAAATTATTCAAGAATTCAAGAATAATTGGCAGGAGGTTTCAACTTGTCCATATCGCTTTTCCAAACGAAATAATCGAGACTACAACCTTTAGATCTGGAAAGGATAGCAACGATGATTCAATGCAGATTAATGATGGTGGTAGGATCTTGCGAGATAATGTGTGGGGTACACAAGAGGAGGATGTTTTTCGAAGAGACTTTACTATTAACTCTATCTATTACGACCCCTTCTCAAAGGAAATTATCGATTACACAGCAGGAATTAAAGATCTTAAGTCCAAAGTCATTAAATTTATTGGCGATCCAGAGCAGCGAATTATGGAGGATCCCGTCAGGATTCTTAGAGCAATAAGGTTTGCCGCAAAATTAAATTTTAAAATTGAAAAAAGAGCCCTCCTAGCAATTAAAAAATATAGAGCTCAAATTGCAGATATGCCTCCAGCAAGGGTGTACGAAGAAATAGCGAAACTATTTCTATTGGGTCACAGTGAGAATTCATATAGCTTGCTGAAAGAATTTGGAGTTTTGCAAATCCTCTTTCCACACACCAACTTAAATAATGAGAGGTATGATACTTTCTTTACAAATGCTTTCAGGAATACCGATAACCGGTTTGAGCAAAATAAAAAACTTAATCCTGGTTTCTTATTTGCTACGTTGCTTTGGCCTAAAGTATTTGAAGAATCGGAAATTGAGACAAAGATAAACTTTAGAAAGTTCTACCAAACTACTGCCAATGTTATTAGAAGACAACAATTAATTACTGCAATACCAAGAAGATTCACAAGCTTTATTAAAGACGTCTGGATGTATCAAATAAGGTTCAATAAAATAGGTAAAAAATCTATAAGCTTCTCTCAAAGTTTACGCTTTAGAGCAGCCTATGATTTCCTACTTATTCGAAAACAACTAGAGCCTGACTTAGAAGAAAGAATCAATTGGTGGACTGAATTTAAAACTGCTAATTACGATAAAAAAATAAGACTGCTAAAATCGAAGCGTAAAAGATGATCCCATCACAACTACCAAAATATCTTGCAATTGAAGGGCCTATTGGAGTGGGCAAGACTTCACTTGCAGAAAAGATTGCTAGAGAATTTCAATACGCGCTATGCTTAGAAAAACCTGATGAAAATCCCTTTTTAAAAGACTTCTATTTAGATAGTGAAAAGCATGCTTTTACTACTCAAATACACTTTGTAATGCAAAGATCTCAGCAGATTAATAAATATTTTTCTGATGAACTTATTGATAAAAAAATTATTTCAGATTTTATTTTTCAAAAGGAAGATTTGTTTGCCAAACTCAATCTCTCTACAGCTGAATATGAAACATTTCTTTCTATAAAATCTAAATTTTATAACTCATACCCTAAACCTGATTTGGTAATTTATCTGCAAGCATCACCAAAGAGTATTTTTGAAAAAATTAAAGCCAGAGCTAAAGACTATGAGGAGAAATTATCATTCAACTACCTTCAGAGGGTATGTGAAATGTATACCGACTTTTTCTTTGATTATTCCAATTCACCTTTGTTAGTTTTGAATGTAGACGATATTGATTTTGTCTCAAATCAAAAAGACTATGAAACATTGATAAACCACCTTAAAAGAGAGATAGTTGGTAAAGAATATATTAATCTATCTCCGCAAATTTTTTGATGAAATTTAAACTTAGAACGCTTGAGCATACTCAAATTATTGCAAAGGAAATCGCAAGCTTTATCAAAGATAGCAATGGGTTTTACACTTTCTTGCTGTATGGTAACTTAGGCACAGGTAAAACAACATTAGTTAGAGAGATTTTGAAAAACCTGGGGTGGGAGAAACCAGTTAAAAGCCCAACTTTTAGCATCGTTGAGGAATATTCACTTCCAAATAAAGATGTTTATCACGCTGACCTGTATAGATTAAAAAGTTTAAATGACTTTGAAATGCTGGGCCTAGATATTAATTACTCTAATCCTGGAATATTGTTTGTTGAGTGGCCAGAAATTATTGCCGAAGATATTGAAGGCAAAGTTATTGAAATATCTATTGAAATCGATAAGGAACAAAGAAATTTAGAGGTCAGAACTGACTGTGATGATTTTTTAGCTTGCATTAATAGGGTCAATATCTAACACCCAATTGGCGACATTCTTTTTTTCTTCTTTTATTTGCTCTGTGAACAGTTTTACTTCTTGCAATAGCCTTTCTTTATTTTCAGACTGTATAATGCAAAACTTTCTAAATTTATAAGCTTGTTTGCCAATAGGGCTGTCAAATGGTCCATAGACCTCTATCTGGTCTTTTGATAGGTGTGCTTTAGCGCCTATTAAAAATTCATTAAGTCGGTCTTGATTTGAATCCTCAGCCTTTAAGTAAATTAAATTTATGTAAGGTAGCAATCCCAGCTGCTTTCTTTCCTTAAGCATAAGCTCGGCAACTTGAGCATAATTTCCCGTTTTTAACTTCTGTAGTAATGGATGATCGGAGAGTCTGGTTTGCAAGAAGACATCAGACTGATTATTGCGCCTGCCTGCTCTGCCTGCAACTTGAACTAATAGTTGTGCTGTTTGCTCTTGAATATGAAGATCTGCACCAAAAAAACCAAAATCCAAGTTTAAGACAATAATGGTTGATAAGTTAGTGAAGTCATGTCCTTTAGCGAGCAACTGGGTCCCAACAAAGATTTTTGGCTTATCGTCAATTATGGTCTCTCTGCTTATCTCTCTTTTGGATTTAGATGATACTGAATCTCTATCAATTCTTATTGTTTGATATTCTGGAAACCTTTCTTGCAACATCTCTTCTATTTGTTGTGTGCCAACCCCTTTATATTCAAAATGGTCATGGCCACATTCAGGACAAACTGGTGGCAATCTCCATGAAGAGTCACATCTGTGGCACTTTAGCCTTCGATCAGAGGAGTGGTAAACGAGCTCAACATCACAGCAATTACTTTTAGCCACCCAGCCACACCCATCGCAGAAAAACACAGTGGCATACCCTCTTCGATTTAAGAGTATCAATGCTTGTTTACCCTCCTCTAATGTTTTCTTAATTTCATCAATTAATAGATTACTGACACCGCTTGAGAGTTGTTGCTTATTTATTGCATGAATATTTATCTTAGGTTGTTTAAAATTTCCGTAACGTTTTTCTAAATGAAAGTTATCTATTTCCTGTGCAGCAGACTTTCTTAGCAGATTCAGAGATGGTGTAGCGGATGAATAGATTATCTTAGCGCCGTCTGGTGCTAATTCATTTGCAAGAAATTTGGCATCGTATCTAAACCCTTCATTTTGTTTGAAAGACTGATCATGCTCCTCATCAAAGATTATTGCACCAAAATTTTTAAGTGGCAAAAAAATTGAGGACCTTGTTCCAATAACCACTAAAGCTTCGCCATTTTGACATCTTAACCAAACCTTATATCTCTGAAGGTCAGATAATCCTGAATGAAATACATGCACTTTCTCACCAAAATCTTTTTGAAAACTTCCAAATACTTGAGGAGTTAAAAAAATTTCTGGTACCATCACTAGGCTACTCTTGTTCTTCTGCAACATTTGCTTGATGTAATGCTTATAAACTTCGGTTTTGCCGGAAGAAGTAACGCCAAACAAAAGAAATTCCTTATTTTTTAATTTTTTTATCGAATCAAGGCATTGCGTTTGCTCGTTTGTTAGCTTGACTAACTTAGGTTCAGCCATGATATGAGTCGCATGCAAATCATCGTATTTTTTTAAGAATTGAGTATTGTGTCTTTTTCTTAATAGGTTTGGGATGAACGCATGCACCACCTCTCCAATAGGGTGGAAATAATAATCTGAAAGATTTTTTATTGAGTTTAGAAGTTGTTTCGAGAACAAAGGCTGCTCATCAAGAATCTCTGTTATTTCTTTTAATTGAAATGCTGAAGAATTCTCATCAGATTCAGTCAATACAAGACCCATCAGTGTCCTCCTCCCGAATTGCACAACCACACGCTTGCCGACCAAACTATAAGAAAATGGATTCTTGTAGGTGAAAGTAGATCTAATTGGAGTTGGTAGAGCTACTTCAACAAATTTCATCTAGTTATTGTAATAGATAATTTATTTGATATTATTCTCATTCAAATCACGGTGATATGAAAAAAGATTTGCATCCAAAATATCAAACAATAAAAGCAACATGCAGTTGCGGAAATGTCATGGAGGTTAATTCAACTTTAGCTTCAGATATTAATGTCGATATTTGTTCCAACTGCCATCCTTTTTATACAGGGCAACAGAAGATTGTTGATACCGGTGGTAGAGTTCAAAGATTTGAGAAAAAATTTGGAAAGTCAATCAGTTAATTCTTTCCAGTACTACCAAAACCCATCTCCCCTCTTTCAGACTCAGTAAATTCATCAACTTGCTCTAATTCAACTTGATTAACTTTAAGAACAACTAGTTGCGCTACTCTGTCGCCTGGATTTATTGAAATTGGTTCATCAGACCGATTCCATAGAGAAATGCTAAGTGGGCCTTGATAATCTGAATCAATTAGCCCTGTTAGATTTCCGCAAACCAAACCTTTTTTTGCTCCCAGACCTGACCTAGGTATGACTATGCCGGCATAACCTCTGTCTTCGATAAAAATTGCAATACCAGATGAAATAATTACTGATTCATTGGGATCGAGAATCATTTCATCATCAATGCAGGCAATGAGATCTATACCTGCAGAGCCGCTAGTTTGGTGTTTTGGAATTGGGAAATTAGATCCAATTCTGAGATCAAGGATCTTAAATTTAAGTTTCATTTGCTAAGTGTTAATTATTGCATAAATTTAATTACTATTTTATTATCATGCGTTCTTATGAGTAAGGTATGTCAAGTAACAGGTAAAAAAGCCATGGTAGGCAATCATGTCTCCCATGCAAAAAACCGTGTTAGAAGGCTTTTTAAGCCAAACCTACATAGCCACAAGTTTTGGGTTGAATCAGAAAAAAAATTCATCACACTAACAGTTTCGGCAAAAGGGATGAGAATTATTGATAAAAAAGGTATCGATGTTGTCTTATCTGACATTCGCTCTAAAGGAATCAAAGTCTAGTGCTGCTTCTGGCATCTGCATCACAAAGAAGAACAGAATTACTTGATCTCATAAAAATCGAACATAAAGTTGTTGCTCAGAATTTTGACGAAGATAGTGTTACCAATTCTGATCCTTTTATGCACTCTCAAGAAATAGTGAAAGGCAAGAATGAAAGTGCGTACAACTTATTAAATCAAGAGGATAAAAAATTGCCGATATTAACGTCAGATACTTTGGTATTTACTCCATCTGGCGAAATATTAGGCAAACCTATGAACGATGATGACAATATTGCGATGTTAGAAAAGTTTTCCAATACAACCCACAGCGTTTTTTCCTCAGTAATGGTAAGACTGCAAGATCAAATCAAGATTAAAACTTGTGAAACCTTAGTAACATTCAAGAAACTTTCAGAGGATGAAATAAAATCTTATGTTTACTCTAATGAAGGCAAAGGTAAGGCTGGTGGATATGGAATTCATGGGCCAGCTGGCAAATTTATATCAAGAATCGAAGGCAGCTATACGAACGTCGTAGGCCTTCCTGTTCACGAGACTTATGAGATTTTGAGCGATTTAAAAATTATTTAGTTTTTATTGGCAAACTCTATTATTTTCTCTTTAGCTTTTGGAAACTTATCTAAAAATTTCATTCCCTCATTGAGGACGGCTTTCGAAAGTCCTGCTGAATTTCCAAATGCTCCAAACAAGGATTGGATTATCCAGGTCATCTGGGCGTTCTTGGCATTTCTTTTTGCACTGTAATCATTCATAGCAGGCAGATTTCCTGAAATAATTTTATCTAGATTGTCTGCGATATGCATCGCGTCGCCTATTCCTAGATTTAAACCTTGTCCTGCCATTGGATGAAACGAATTGCCAGCATCTCCACAAAGTACCACTCGGCCTGAATACAAGCTCTTTGCACTATGATGCTTAAGATCATGCCCCCCAGAGATTGATTTAACTTCGCCTATACTTAAATGTTTTGCATTATTTTTAATTAAAGTATTAAGTTCATTCAACGGGTCTGTAGTGACGTTGGTACAGAAGATAATTGAGTAATACTGTTTATCCAATGAAAGAGGTAAAAATGCGAGCGTTCCAGATTGTGAAAAAAATTGATGGGCTTCATTTTTATGTTCAGCTTCAACAAGGGCAACATACGCTTTTTGGCCGTAATACCATTCATCAACAACAAATTCACTGAGACCTCTAAGAGATGAGTTAATCCCATCACATCCAAATGCCATAGCCCCCTTGTAGGACTCACTCACAGTATGCAATGTAATAGATCCCTCGCTCTCTTTCATTGCATTTATTTCCTGGCCCATAATTATTGTTTTTTCAAGTCCTTTGCGCATCTGAGAATGAAGTGTATCAAGCTGACAAATAGTAGAGATTTTTTGTTCATCCATGTTTAATGAGAGGTTTAACTCGGTATCCTGATATAAAAGCATATTATTCACAGGGGTAGCCCAAGCATTGATGTCCAAATTTTTATCTAAAGCATTAAGGAATCGGATGGAGTCGTTTGTGAGGGCTACGGTTCTTTCTGGGTTTTCAAAAAATTGGCTATTCTTCTCTAGTATTAAAAAGGGAATATCCCTTTGTTGCAGCACCTTTGCCAGCACAAGGCCATTCACTCCTGATCCTACAATTAAGATTTGATTTGTCATTAAGATTGCATCAATTCTTCAATTTGATCAGCTGAAGAGGGTACCGAAGCAGTTAAATTCTCATAGCCATTCTCGGTAACTAATATGTCGTCCTCTATTCTAATACCTATCCCTTTCCACTTATCATCAATAGGGGCTGAATCATTCACATAGATACCTGGCTCAATTGTCATTGCCATATTTTTTTCAAACTTTATTTCGTTACCTTCAAGAAAATATGGACAATCGTCATGAACATCCAAACCAATCCAGTGGCCAATCTTGTGATAGTAATATTCTCTGAAGAGCTGTTTATCAAGAATTTCATCAAGGCTTTCTTTTAAAAAGCCAAGGTCTTTTAGTCCTTGAGATATTGCCCTTTCTGAAACTCTTTGAGGTTCAAGACATGAATTGCCAACTTTAGCAGCCTCGCAAGCTTGATCATGAGCCTCTAGTACGACATCATAGATGGCCTTTTGCTCTGAAGAGAATTTTCCATTAATCGGGTAGGTTCTGGTAATATCTGATGCATAAAGCCCATACTCACATCCAGCATCAACAAGAACCAGCTCCCCATCATTGATTAATTGATTGTTATCAACATAGTGCAAAATGCATGCATTTTTCCCTCCAGCTACTATAGGATTGTAAGAAGGAAACCTTGATCCTCTTTTTCGAAACTCATTTAAATACATTGATTCAAGATCAAATTCACTCATTCCTACCTGAACATTTTTCATGACCTCTTTATGAGCTTGTGCTGCTATCTCACAAGAATTTCTCATCAATTTAACCTCTTCATCACCCTTTATCAGCCGTTGATACCCAAGAGCGTTTGAATAATTTTTAAAATCTATATTTCCTTGATGTCTTTCAAGGCTATTGGCTTTGGTAATCCAACCAATAATGTTGTTATCAAAAGCATTGTCTTTGCCAACAAGTGAGTAAATCGATTTCGAACCCCTAATTAATTCTGGAACTATATTTGCTATATCGGCAATGTTATAAGCATTATCAAACTTCAAGATATCTTTAGCTCCTTCAATGCCATACATGTAACCTTCCCACTTTTCTAAATCTGGATTCTTTTTTCTACAAAAGATTGTTGATTCCCCCTCACTACTTAGCATTAGTACAGATTCTGGCTCTTCAAATCCCGTCAAATAATAGAAGTTACTATCTTGCCGAAAAGGAAATGTAGTATCATTATTTCTTATAAGATTTTTTGAAGAACTTAGTAACAGAAAAGAGTCTTTATCCAAAGATTTTGCTGCCTCGGCTCTTCTAGCTTTGAAGTGATTAGGGCTTAAGTTACTCATAGAAGCATATTATGCACGAAAAAATTGAAAAATTATCATCATTGATTGATAAACTGATCGAGCAAAATTTTAAACTCAAAACAGAAACCAAATCACTAAAAAATAGAGTTGAGCAGCAAGAAAGAAAAATCAACTCCTTAGAGAAAGAGAATCAAAGCCTAGCTCTTAAAAACTCAAAAACCTATGAGTGAACAATTTTCAGGAACCAAAGCTGTAGCTGATTTTCTCAAATTCGATTTAAAAGTTTTAAATTCATACCTCCAAGAGCGTTGTCCTGAAATAGATAAGATTATTGAGTACAAGCAATTTAAAGGTGGCCAATCCAATCCATCTTATTTATTAAAAAGCATTAGTAAAAGCTATGTTTTAAGACGAAAGCCGCCAGGAAAGCTGCTTAAGTCTGCTCATGCAGTAGATCGAGAATATCATGTTTTGACGGCTTTAATGAGTACTGAAGTCCCCACTCCCTCAACTTATCATTTATGTGAAGATGACAGTGTCATAGGTACGGCATTCTATCTAATGGAATTTTGTGATGGCAACATCTACTGGGACCCAGTTGCAAAAGAAATTGAGAAAACAAGAAGATTAGCAGTATTTAACGAAATGAATAATGGGATAGCTTCATTGCATCAACAAGATTATAAGAAGTTAGGTCTTAAAGATTTTGGTAAAGAAGGAAACTACATAGAAAGACAGACTTCCAGATGGGGTAAGCAATATCTTGATTCAGAAACAGGAAAAATTGATGCCATGCACAGCTTAATAGAATGGATACCAAAAAAAATTCCTAAACAAAAGTACACGTCAATTGTTCATGGTGATTACAGATTAGATAATATAATTTTCACCGACGATGATAAGAGTCTTGCTATTCTAGATTGGGAACTTTCTACCATAGGAGATCCCTTAGCTGATTTTGGTTACCATTGTATGTTATGGGATATTGGCAATATCAATGATGATACTGCCAAAGAGAATGGTATCTTCACCCAAAAGGAATACGTAGATCTGTATTTATCTCGCACCAATTTTGCACTGGATAGCGAATGGGAATTTTATATAATTTTTTCTCTGTTTAAATTAGCAGGCATATGCCAGGGTATCCTCGGTCGCGTCAGAGATGGCACTGCATCGAGTGATTTTGCGAAGCAGATGGGAGAACGAGCAAAGTTTTTTGCCGAACTTGGTTGGCAGAAAGCCAGAAGAATAACTTAATGAATATTACCGCTTTAATTGATAAATTCTGGGAGAAATACACATCCTATACTCCTTCAGCAAAACAAATACATCAATTATTTGGTGAAGAAATTACCAATGATCACATAGCCTTTCGCACCCTAAACCTTCCTGAAACATCTATAGAGATTCAAAAGGAATATCTGCTCAAATATGGCTATGCAGAGAAGGGTCAATACGATTTTGAAGTAAAGAAATTGAAAGCTATTCATTTAGAAAATGAGGATCCTGTTATGCCAAAGATATTTCTATCTGAGCTTTTATTGGAACAGTTTTCTACAGGTCTACAAAAAATTTTTCAAGAAATATTTAAAAATATCAACTTAAAGGATCAAGAACTTTTTACTGGAGGTAGAAGCTGGGAGATTGATTTCCATACTTATAATCAGTTAGCTAATGAGTCTGAATATGCGTCTTGGTTATATGTATGGGGATTTTGTCCAAACCATTTCACAGTATCTGTCAATCATCTTAATTCTTATCAAAGCCTGGAGGAGGTAAATGACCTAGTTAAACAAAATGGATTCTTGCTAAATAAATCAGGTGGAGAGATTAAAGGCACACCAGAGGAACTGCTCGAACAATCATCAATAGTTGCCGATCTTCAAAAAGTAGATTTTTCTGGAACAGCTCACAATGTTCCGAGCTGTTACTATGAATTTGCAAGAAGGTATGAAGATTCAAATGGAAATATCTACCAAGGCTTTATCGCCAAATCAGCTGATAAAATATTTGAAAGCACTAATTTTAAAAATAATTGAATCTTTATTTGGATAGGCTATCTTATAAAGTATGTTCATTAGATTTTTGTTGGCATTCACAATTTTACTATCAGGATGCGCAACTACCCCTGCAACCAAACCCAATAATAGAATTATTGAAACTGATGAAATATCAGCCAGAGAAAACTTAACAGACAGAGAAAGAAGGCAACTTGCACTTTCAACACCCTATATCTTAGAGATACTACCTGAATTTGAAGGCTATATATTCGAAACAGATCAAACAAATGTTGGTGATGACATGATGTTTTGTGGTGATTTTGGAATGAACATGGATGTTGATCACAATGAAATAGTAACTGGCGCTATTGCAAAAAAAGAAAGTGAAGCAGCTGGAGCGGGAGATGTCATAGCTGCAGGAACTTCAACTGCAGCGGCAGTTGGGTTAGGAGCAGCAGTTATTGCTATTGCAATTCTTGGTCCATTTGCTGGAGCGCTTGGAACATCATCAACAGCATTGGCTGGGTCTGCTTTTTCTGCAGCAGCCTCGGCAACAATCTCACAAATTGGTCCTGCCATTGTCTTGGGTGCTATATTGGCTGAAAGCGAAAAGGCTTCAATCGATGGACAAGTTAAATCTGATAATGCAGTAAGAGCATTTGTTCTTAAAAGTGCAATTATTAGATGCTTAACATCAAAAGGCTACAATTTTGATATTTATGCTGGATTGGTTATGGCAGATAAAGCAAACGTTCAATTTGTAGAATACGTTGATGCGGTTAATCTCCTGGAAACATATGGAGACCTAGCAATCGCAGAATATCAAGTAATAGCAAATGATTTTGATGCCTATGAAACATACAGTGATGGCGGTTACTACGATATGTCAGATTATGAGAAAAACTCTCTAAAGCTATACTTGGAATACCTAAAGTCTGAGAATCAGCCACTCCGCATAATGCAAAAGGAGGTTGCTCTCAAAAGAAATGAAACTCTTGATCAAGATTCTTTAATTTATTGGGATTCATACTCAAAAAGATTTGTTTTTCTTGAACAAAATAAACTTGCCGTTGTAACGGATAACAGTTAAGTCGCTTTTAACTCTAAATATGGGATTTTTATAAAATCTCTTTGCTGTATTTCCGGATCAGGATATTGCTTATCATCAAGCATGCCTGCAAAACCATTCCAATCAATAATATCCAGGTCTAGTGTTCGATCTATAAATTTATTGTTAGGGTCTCTTACTCTTCCACACTCATGCTCAATTTGTTTAAGCAGCCTTAAAATCTCTTTATGGTTTTTTTTACTTTTCAAATAAATGACGGCATTTATAAAATTATCACCTTCCATGCCAAATGCTTCAGATTCATAGAAGCTGCTTATCTGGATTTGCTCTAAGTCAGAATGTGCAGCAATTTTTTCTAAGCATAAGTTTATGTTGTTGTGTGGGTCAATGTTTGAACCTATCAACACATAGAATTTATTCATATGAGCTTTTATTTCTTTCGATAATAACTCCAACATCTTTGGAATAACGCAGAGCGCCAGGCTTTGAAACTCTTAGCCTAATTTCTGTGATGTTGAAATCTTTAATGACCATCTCTGCAATTCTTTCAGCAAATGTTTCTACAAGTTCAAATTTATTGCTTTCAACAAACGCAATAATTGCTTTGGTGATACTTTTATAGTCTGTTGTGGCCTCAATGGCATCTGCTGCTGCAGCTTTTTTATTGTCATGGGGTATTTCGTAAGAAATGCTGACTTCTTGTTTAATTTTCTTTTCCCAGTCAAATATTCCAATAGTAGCTTTCACTCTTAAATCCTCGACGTAAATCTTATCTCCCTTAAGCATAAAATTCTCCCAGCGGCCACCTTGGACGAGCAAAGTTGGTTTGATGGTTTCTCAAATTAAATTTTTTTCTAATATATCCAGCATGAGCTATCATTGCAGCATTGTCGGTGCAAAATTCTAAGCTGGGGTACAAAACTTCGATGTTACTCTCGGCACTTAATAGCTGCAATCTTTCGCGTAGGTTTTTGTTGGCTGCAACTCCACCAGAGCAAATAAGTCTTTGATGGCCAGTCTCCTCAAGCGCCCAAGTAACTTTTTTGGCTAAAACATCAATCACAGCTTCCTGAAAAGATGCAGCAATATCTGCATAATCTGACTCCTCTGAATCATTCACTGTGTAGAGTACAGAAGTTTTAAGACCACTAAAGCTAAAATTATAATTTCTATCTTTGGTTAAAGCTCTTGGAAATTTAAACCTTCTAGAGTCTCCACTATCAGCCAATTTTGAAACTTTTGGTCCACCAGGGTATTCAAGATTGAGCAACTTACCAACTTTATCAAATGCTTCCCCACACGCATCATCAATTGTCTCACCAATAATTTTGTAATCACCATATGACTTACAATCTATAATTTGAGTATGGCCTCCTGACACCAACAAACATAAATATGGTGGAGGCACATCTTTATCTTCCAGACCGGGTGCTAAAATATGTCCTTCTAAGTGATGTATTGGCAAGATTTCTATATTTTTTGTCTTTGCAATTGTTTTGGCTACTGTCTCACCAACCATTAGTGAACCTATCAAGCCTGGGCCAACGGTGTATGCAATCAAATCTATATTCTCAAGGGAAAGATTTAGTTCACTTAAAAGCTTTTCAAGTAGTTTGATTATCTTTACGCTGTGGTCTCTAGCTGCAATTTCAGGTATCACACCACCGTACTCGGTAAATAGATCTATTTGAGAATTAACTCTATGTCCAAGCAGGCCTTTTTCTGAGCAATAGGCTGCTACTCCAGTCTCGTCGCATGAACTTTCAATGCCTAAAACTTTCATTTGTTGATTCTTTTGTAATTATCCTTAAAATACACTTTACATTATGCCAAGTATAAAAATTAAAGAAACTGAATCTTTTGATGTAGGTTTAAGAAAATTCAGACGAGCTTGTGAAAGAGCAGGCATTGTCACGGAAATAAGAAAAAGAGAATTCTTTGAGAAGCCTACTGAAGAAAGAAAAAGAAAAGCTGCTGCTGCAGTAAAGAGAAACTACAAAAGAGTGATGAAAGACTCTTTTGCCAAACTCAAATAAATTTGTCTGATACTTTCAATCAAATAAAAGATGATCTTAAGCAAGCGATGATTGCTAAAAATGTCTTTGTTAGAGATACCCTGCGTCTTGTGACCTCAGAAGTCAAAAGATTTGAAGTCGATAATCGCGTAGAAGTAACTCAGGAAGATATTGTTGTGATCTTAAAGAGGATGGCAAAACAAAGAAAAGATTCCATTGATCAATACATGGCTGGTGCTAGAGCTGATTTAGCAGAAGTTGAACAAAAAGAACTAGATCTAATTAATCAATACTTACCAGAATCATTAAGTGGAGCTGCTCTTAAAGATGCAGTAAAGATAATTATTGAAGATTTGGGCCTCAGTGAAATGAAAGACATGGGGCAAGCAATGAAAGAGATCAAGCTCAGACATCCCGATGCCGAAATGTCTGAGGCCAGCTCTGCAGTTAAAGAACTACTCTCTTGATCTATACGAGTTAGGTAGGTCTTTTTCTTTAGTGTATCTGTCTGTTAATTCTTCATATCTATTTGACAGATCTTGCTCAACGCCATCGATTAATACTTTTTCAACAAACGACGTTAGTTCCAATGGATCTGCATCCCAAATTGCTATGTCGCCTTCAAAACCTACCGATACCTGGCCCACATCCACTAAACCAAAAATATCTGCAGGGTTTTTGGTAATAGCATTTAGAGCTTCATTGTAAGGAACTCCCATGGCCACTGCATTCCCGGCAGATTGAGTAGCAAGATATGCATTATGTGATCCTGCTCCCTGATTGTAGTAAAAAGCCATTTTTACACCAGCAGCATTTAGTCTGGCTACGTTCTCATAAGTTGCATTAAGAGAATCAAAAGATCCAGGAATGTTATTCAAAGGATCCAGCACAACAGGAACACCAGCTTTGGCAATTTCATCTGCGACCATGTGTGCCTCATTTGCTTCCCATAGAATTAATTCTATTCCTTCAGTATCAGCAAACTTAATCACATTAAGTATATCTGTCGCTTTGTTGACCCTGACAACCAAAGGCAATTTGTTACTTAGAAGTTTTCTTATTGCCACCAAATCCCTGTTTGTAAATTGGTAATCGTTTTGCGTGCCAAAGAAAAACTGAATATTATCTGTTTCATAGTTGGCCTTATCTTCGGATCTATTTCGCACAAAATCGAAAAGGTCAGACATGAATTGAAGTTCGGCAGCTCTTGAATCTCCTCGAGATTGGCCATAACTTGTCAATACTGCAAGAGGACCTTGTTTCTTCTGCTTCCAACCGTTATTAATTTTAGTGTGGCCAAGCAGTCCTGAAAAATATCCGGATGCACCAGGAATATGAACAGTTGATGTAACTCCCTTTGATCTATTAAGGCTCACCGCTTGTGAAAAAGGGTTGTATGCTTTTGAAGGATCAAAGCCTGCGTTGTAAATATCTGAAGAATTATCATTGGTTTCACTTAAAGCCCCAATCTCTAATAACCCTAGTGAAGAAAAAACAACAAGACCTGGGGTAATGTACTTACCGTCAGCATATATCGTTTTACCTGTAACTCCATCATCAATTTGGTCTTCAATACTAACAATTTTGCCTTCTTCGATTAAAAAATCTTTTTTAACAAACCCTTGGTCTGGTAAGAAAACATTTCCACCTTTAACTAAAACTGAATTTTCGGCATCAGCAAGGGATAGATAGCTAAAGCTTAAAATTAAAATTAAATAAAAATATTTCATTATTCTACCTCCCACTCTTTAACACCTAAATCAAAATCAGTATGAGGCATGAATTGCGTTGCTTTATCAAATGCTAAAGCACCATCAATAAACACCTGTTCCGCCTTTGTATATACGCTAAACGGATTACCATCCCAAATAACAATATCAGCATTTTTACCAGCTTCTAAAGTTCCAGTTTGATCAAGTATCCCAGCAGCTTTTGCAGGATTTTGTGTGATCCAAGTCATGGCTCTGGCTTCAGAAATATTGAATCCAGCTTTATTTCCAGCTGCAAGTGCCTTTGCAGCTTCCTGATTTAATCTTTGAATACCGCTGGCACTATCAGAATGGACGATAGCACATCCTGCACCATCTCTGGCTTGGTCTACAATTGCCACATTAGCAATAGTCATATCATAAGCTTCATGTTTAAAGCCCCACCAGTCAGCCCACATTGCTGCACACACACCTTCATCTGCTAGTAAGTCTGCAATTTTATATGCCTCCACCGCATGATGGAAGGTTGTAATCTTGTAATCAAATTCTTTAGAAATATTAATCATTGTTGCCATCTCATCTGCTCTATAGCAGTGGTTTTGAATCAATATTTCACCATCAAGTACGCCTACCAATGTTTCGTTTCTTAAATTTCTTGAACTTGGATTTCTTTCGAGAGATTTTTTGTATTTCTCTGCACCAATCCAAGCATCTCGATACCCTGCTACATTTCCCATTCTTGTAGACGGACCTCTGGAGCTATAAACTCTTTTTGGATTTTCACCACAAGCCATTTTTAAGGTATGCGGTGCGTCTGGAAATTTCATTGCAGTAACAGTATTTGCTGATACATTCTTTAGAGTAACACCTCGGCCACCAAAAAGGTTTGCCGATCCTGGCAACACATGGAAGCTTGTAATACCTCCGGCAAGTGCTAGCTTGTATTGTGGGTCTTGTGACCATACACTGTGTTCAGCCCAGACTTCAGCAGTAACAGGGCTTGTTGCTTCATTACCATCACTGCTTGTTCTTACTCCTGGAGCAGGATAGACGCCCATATGTGAATGTATATCGATAATTCCTGGTGAAACATACTTCCCAGTACCATCAATCTCTTTAGCATCAACTTGTAAGTTCATGCCCAATGCCTTAATTTTTCCGTCAGAAAAATGAATATCGTAGTTTTCGTACATGTTTCCAAGACCGTCAAATACTGTTGCATTTCTAATCACAGTATTCTCAGAACTTAGTGGAACATATGTGGAACCATACGTACCGTGTGTGTCATTACTAAATTTCGTTACAGAGCCTTCTGCCTCATCTTGTATCAATGGAAATGAATCGTTAGAACATCCATATAAAACAAGGAGTAAAAGGCTTAAAAATAATTTTCTTATCATCTTTAATACCCCTTTGAATGTATAATACTAGCAAATATGAGTTCACAAAGAATAGATAAAAGAAAAAATAATCAACTTAGAGCAGTAAGTATTATTCCTGGATTTAATATTCACTCTGAGGGATCTGCCTTGATCAAGTTTGGCAACACTCATGTGGTATGTAACGCAACAGTTGAAAAGGCAACGCCCAGATGGATGCAGGACAAAAAAACAGGATGGATCACTGCAGAATATGGCATGCTACCTAGATCAACAAACGAACGCATGGCAAGAGAAGCTCAGAGAGGCAAACAATCGGGTCGTACACAAGAAATACAAAGACTTATTGGTAGATCGCTGAGACAAGTTGTAAACCTTGATCAGCTCACAGGATATACAATTACTGTAGACTGCGATGTTCTTCAAGCCGATGGAGGAACAAGGACTGCATCAATAACTGGTGGCACAGTTGCACTGTGCATGGCGCTTAAAAAGATATCAAAAGAGAATGCAATAAACAGCTTGGTTGCCGCAATAAGCGTAGGTACATTTGATAACGAGTTAATTCTCGACCTGAACTATCACGAAGATAGCCAAGCTCAAGCCGATGTGAATATTGTAATGAATGAACAACTAGAGCTAATCGAGGTTCAAGGCACAGCTGAAGAAAAAGCTTTTAGCAAAAAAGAGTTTAATACTCTGCTTGATCTGGCAGAGGCAGGCATAAAAGACTTGATACAACTTCAAAAGAAAACTATAGAATCGCTGTGAAAGATTTTCAACTAAGATTCATTAAACTGGCTATAGAATCTAAAGCCCTACAATTTGGTGACTTTACCTTAAAATCTGGCCGCAATAGCCCATATTTTTTCAATGCCTCAGCTCTTTTAAGCTTTGGCCATATTTCAGAGCTTTCAGAAATACTTTTATTGAAAACCAAAGACTTAAACATTAAATTTGATATGATTTTTGGGCCTGCTTACAAAGGCATTTTTTTAGGTTCACTGCTTGCAGCTGAGTTAAGCAAACAATCTTCAATGCCAGTATGCTTCAACAGAAAAGAGGTTAAGGATCATGGCGAAGGTGGCTCATTAATTGGTGCTACACCAAATGGCAGGGTTTTAATTATTGATGATGTTCTATCATCAGGACTAGCTATTACTGAGGCATGCGACTATTTAGCTCCTTTTGATGTAGATATAGCTGGAGCACTTGTAACCCTTAACAGGCAAGAAAAGGGACAGGACTCTGATCAAATGGCAGCCGATGAATTAAGAGAAAAGGGTACAGAAATTTTTCAAATAGTATCATTGGATGATTTAATCAATGCAGAGTCTCTCATCGATAAAACCAATTTGATTAAGATGCAGGAGTATCGCGAAATATACCAAGGAGTATAATGTTTACTGGGATCGTTCAGGGCGCTGGAACTATTATTGATATCAATAAAAACAACTCTGTGCTTACTTTAAATATAAAAGTTCCACAACCCATAGCAAAGAAATTAACTATAGGGGATAGCCTTGCTGTTGATGGGGTATGTTTAACAGTAACTAGTATATCTGATGTTAATGTTTCATTTGATGTCGTAAATGAAACTCAAAATAGAACAATAATATCTAACTACAATAAGAACTCTGTCATCAATCTAGAAACCTCTCTGGAATTTGGTCAGCAAGTTGGTGGTCATTTAGTTTCTGGACATGTGCAAGCTTTAGGTACCATAAAAGAGGTTGAAATAAATGGAGATACAAAAAATATTCTATTTGAGATACCAGATGATTGCTGCAAATATATTTTTGAGAAAGGCTATATAGCCATAAATGGTTGTAGTTTGACGATTGGTAAAGTGATAAAAAATACATTTTATGTACATTTGATACCTGAAACTTTGCGCGCAACAAATCTTGATAATCTAATTTATGGTGACACAGTAAACCTAGAACTCGATCAAAATACCATAACGATAGTAGATACTACTGAGCGAATGTTAAGCAATAAGGTCTAATAGAGCAGTTCTGACATACAAGCCATTTTCAACCTGTTCTAGAATAATTGATTGCTCTGATTCAGCTGTAGATTCATCGATTTCCATTCCAACATTAATTGGGCCAGGATGCATCAATTTCCCAGCAAAACCAGTCTTTTTTAGGAATTCATTATTAACCTGAAAGTCGGCTATGAAATCATCTTCATTAACTGATTCAGATTTTAAAAATCTCTCTCTTTGTATTCTTAAGATGTAAAGAATATCTTTGTTTGCCAAACATCCGTCATTGGTTTGATGATATGCAGGCGTAAATTCATTCTTTATTAGTTCCTTTGGTCCAAGAAAGCTGACATCATTACAGCCCATCTTTTGTAGCAGTGTTATCGTTGAAGGAATAACACGAGAATGTTTCGAGTCACCCAAAATAGTCAAAGCCATATTTTTCAGATCTTGATAGTGCTCTTGCATTGTATAAACATCTAACATAGCCTGTGTTGGGTGTGCATGATTACCGTCTCCTGCATTGATAAGAAAAACATCTTCTGGTAACCACTCTGATATTTTATTGATGATTTTATCTTCGGGATGTCTTATCACAAAGCCGTCTACTTTCAGTGCTAATAAAGTTCTAATGGTATCTTGTAGCGATTCTCCTTTTTTAATTGACGAATGTTCTGGTGAAAAATCAATTACTTTAAAACCTAATTTTTTTGCTGCATGCTCAAAAGACAATTTTGTCCTTGTACTAGGTTCCCAAAATAAAAGACAAACCGTCTTGTTCTTATTAAGAGATAGATTTGGCCATTGCTCTTTTATCTGTGCTGTTCGTTGAAAAAGCTGATCTATCAATTCTCTTGAAAGAGAGCTTATATCTTTAATTTTGTTCAAGATGTTTGCCTCAATATTTTAGTTACTGTTTTATTGTTTTTTAACTTTGCAAAAATGAGATCAAGGTGATCTAAATCCTTTACAGATGTTTTAATGTTTAACTCAACAAAGTTTTCATCAAGGGTTTTTGTGCTGACTGATTCAATGTTTGATGAGGCACCAGCAATAAGTTTTGAAATATCAGCCAAAACGCCCGGTTCGTTTTTAATGGTGATTAACAAAGAGGTGAGGAAATTTGAACCATCTTCTTTTTCCCAAAGCACATTGGAGCACTTGCCCGGCTTATTTAAAAAGCTTTGGAGATTCTGGCATTCACTCCTGTGAATAGTTATTCCTGACTCATTATGAACTGCCAAGCTAGGATCTCCACTGACTGGATAGCAACATTCAGGATATTTAATAGCTCCATATTTTTTTGATGAACCAACCCTAAGCTCTGTAACAACTCTAGAGATATTACGTTTTTTTCCACGCAATGCTTCGGCAAAACTCTCTGAAACAAAATTACTAGTTCTTTTTCCTGAACCTATATCAACCATAAGCTGGTTAAGGGATCTTGCACCTAGCACATTGAAAACTTCCTTAAGCCTTTCATTAGGAAACTCTTTAAGATCAATACCTGAATCTTGCAAAGATTCTTCTAGCAGGCCTTTTCCATAGGCTCTTGCATCGCTGATTTTAATGCTTTTTAAATCTTTTTTTATTTCTGTTATTGCTTTTGAAGTCACAACAAAATTTAACCAATCTGGATTAACATTCTTTTTCTTACTTTTTATAATTTCAATTGTTTGGCCGCTTTTTAATACAGTTGATAGTGGCGAAAGCTTCTTATCTATTTCACATGTAAGGCAATAACTACCCAAAGTGCTGTGCACTGCATAGGCATAATCAACCGGTGTTGCTCCAGCTTTCAAAGAATATATTCTTCCATTTGGTGAAAAAACGTAAACCTCTTTTCCTTTAAAATCTGACTTGATATTTTCTAAGAATTCAGATGAAGTGGCACTTCTATTTTTTGCTTCTGTTAATCTTTGCACTAGTTGTCTTGTCTTTGCTTGAATCAAATCATTGCTAACATTTGTTTTATAGAGCCCATGAGATGCTATTCCAAAGCTTGCGAATGTTTCCATGGCATCGGTTTGAATTTGAACCTCTAATGGAATGGCATCAAAAGTCATCACACTTGTATGTATTGCTTGATAACCATTCATCTTTGGCACTGCAATATAATCCTTAAATCTCCCAGTAATTGGTGTGAATAAATTGTGCACTATGCCTAAAGCTTTGTAACAATCCTCTGCCTTTTGCACTATGATTCTGAATCCAAAGACATCATAGATATTAGAGAAGCTCTTTTTCTTTTTCATCTTTTTATAAATGCTATATATCCTTTTTTCTCTTCCCGTAATCTTTACTTCTAAATTGGCATCTTTAAATTTCTTTCTAAGTGCATTTTTGACTTTGCTTACCAATGTCTTTTTATCTAGATCGCTCTTTTTTAGTGCATCTAAAATCAATTTATTCCTAATGGGATGGATGGTTTTAAATGAGATATCCTCGAGTTCCGTTGCCATCTTATGCATTCCTATCTGATGAGCAAGTGGTGCATACAACTCCATTGTTTCTTTACATTTTTTTATTTGTTTCTCTCTTGGTAAGTGTTCTATGGTTTTGAGATTATGCAACCTATCGGCAAGCTTTATGATTACCACCCTGACATCTTCTGCCGTTGCTAGAGCCATTTTTTGGAAGTTTTCTGCCTGGCTTGATCCTTTCATTTTCTCATCCAGTTGCAGAAGTTTAGTAACTCCATTAACTAGCAAGCTTACATTTCTTCCAAATTCTTGCCGAACTTTAGATAGTGAAATATCACAGTCCTCAACAACATCATGTAATAATCCAGCAATAATGGTATCCGCGTCCATTTTTAAAGATGCAAGTATGAGCCCAACATTAATTGGGTGAGTTAAAAATGGTTCCCCGCTTTTTCTAAATTGTCCCTCATGAGCTCTATCGGCAAACTCAATAGCTTTCTTTATTTTTTGACTTGATAAGGGATTAAGATAAATCTTAGATAATTGATCTAGCTCTTCACTTAACTTGGAAGTTTGCGGTTTTTTAAAAATGCTAAGTGTGTCAAACAATAATAAATCTACTCCTCATCTTCATTATCGAGAAAAACCTCTTCGGTGTCACTAGAAGCAAGATTTTCTTCAGTCAGAACACCTTCTTCTATTTCTCTTAATGCGATGATGGTAGGTTTATCATTTTCAGGCTCAACTAGAGGCTCAGCACTTGTTGAAATAAGATCCCTTGCTCTTTCTGCAGCTTTTAATACTAGATCAAATCTACTATCAACCTGTTTTAAGCAACCTTCAACTGTAATTCTTGCCATTGTTTTCTCCGAAGATGATATTAATAAGGTTTTTAGTTGCTGTGTCAAGTGAAATATTAACTATTTGATGCTTAAAATGAATCGCTTTCTCCATCTCTAATGCTGCACCTTTAATTCTTTTTTCAATTACCTCTTTAGTGTCAAGCCCCCTATCTTCAAGACGCTTTCTAAGGTGGTCAATTGATGGAGGTGAAATAAATATACTCTCTGCATTTGGATAAATTTTTAAGATATCTAGTGCTCCTTGCCAGTCTATTTCAAGAAATACTTTATTGTCATCCGAGAGCTTTTGTACAATTTGTGTTTTGGGAGTGCCATAAAGGTTGCCATGAACAACAGCGTATTCAAGGTATTGGTTATCTGAGATATTTTTTTTAAATTCTTCCTCAGAAATAAAGTAGTAATCTTTCGATGATTCTTCTCCCGCTCTTGGCTCTCTGGTTGTATGAGAAACACAAAGATGAACTTTGTGTTGCTGTTTTCTGGCATAGCTAATTAGACGTTTAATAAGTGTGGTCTTGCCTGCTCCAGAGGGAGCAGTAAAGATATATAGATTTTTTTCTTGGCTATTCAACATTTTGAGCATGTTCTTTGACTTTTTCGATTAAGCATTTTAATTCCACAGCTTCAATCTTTATTTCAGAAATAGACGCTTTTGAAGTAATCGTATTCGTTTCTCTTAGCAGTTCTTGAGTAAAGAAATCTAGCTTTTTCCCAACTTGTCCTTTAGATTTAATTAGCTTGCCTACCTGATCTAGATGCGATATAAATCTAACGACCTCTTCATTAATATCAGATTTATTTATAGCTGCAAATATTTCGGGGTAGTTTACTTCAGAATTCTTTAGATTAAGCTCTTTCTTATATTTCTTATATTTCTTAAATACTTGTTCTGAGTTTTTTTTCTCATATTTGGTAATTTTATTTATATGCTTTTGCATCTGTTTTAATAATGATTCCAAATCTTTTTTTGTTGTATCTCCATCTAGCAATCGCGAATAAGCTAAATTTTTCAGCGTTGATCTGATTATTTTTTTAAAATTTTGAGTGCTCAAACTGCTGCTGGTATTTAGTGAATCTTTTAGTTTTAAAAGCTGGAAGTAAGATATGGGAACAAATTCTATGCCTTTCCTCTTTAATTCATCCTCATTCTTCTTCACTTTTCGAGCTAGACTTTCAGAAACTTTAAGCTGGTCATCTTGCGAGGTAAAAGCATGAAGCTCTACTTCAACCTTTCCCCGCACAAAAACTTTTTGGACTTCATCTCTTACCCATCCTTCATACCCTTTAAGGTTTGATGGAAGCTTTACTGATACTTCAAGGAATCTACTATTAAGGGACTTACCAATACATTTGTATTGTGTGCCTTTCTCATCATGAGATATTTCTGTAAATCCTGTCATTCCTTTCATAGCAATGATTTTATATCCTTGTATTTGAAGTCAAAATTACTATTGTATTGCAATGACTGAACATTAGCATTCACTGGGTCATTATTTATAACATGTTTGGAAAAGTCAGAGTATCGTTCTGAACTTGGCACTACTCCATTAATTATTTGTGACTTATTTAATAAATTTACCTGCTCCTGGATAATCTTTGCTACATCTTCAACATGAATAGCATTAATAAATTTGTTATCAACCGCATCGTTTTCAGCTCTTTTAAGTGTTGCTTTAATAAAATTGCTTTCCTCATTAACGATACCAGACAATCTCAGGATCTTATTATCTTCAAATTGCATTGCATTGTTTTCAAACTTAGCTATAAGCTCTGACAAACTATCATTTGGGTTGGGAGCTGTCTTCTCATCAACATTGATATTTTTATAACCATTGAATACTCGTGTAGATGAAATAAAAAGTTTATTTTTTATCTCAAGGTTCATTAATTGTTCTGGAATTTCAACATAAGCCTCTTCGTAGGAATCATTTGATGCCGATAGGGTTTTCGGCATATAAATTAACCAATCAGACTTAAAAGCATTTAACTTCATAATGCTTGAAAGATTCATTTGCATTGGACACTGGGCTACATTGTCAGGGTAATCCTGTTGAGTTCTTCTTATAGCAATGAAATGCCATTCAGGATTTTCCCGAATTAAATAATTAGCAATTCGACCAGCACCTATAATTAAAATTTTCATTTTTGATATTTAGCAATAATAATAAATATATGTCTTCTTCACCAAAAATTGATGCTTCTTCAGTAATGGTAACAACAATCAAGGGTGTAGGTGAAAAAATGGGTGCTGCATTCCTTAAGCTAGGAATCAAAAGTGTTGAAGATCTTTTATTTCACTTTCCTGTAGATTATCAAGACAGAACCAAACTAACTCAAATTGCAGATCTTAAGCCAGATCGGGAATTTGTCATTCGGGGTACTGTGGAGAAAGTTTCACAAACTTTTGTGCCTCGTAAAATGCTAATCGTAAAAGTAGCTGATAGTACAGGACATATTTACCTAAGATTTTTTTATTACTTTCCCGGCTTAAGAAACCTTTTTAAGGAAGGTGCTGTTATGGAAATTGCAGGCACATCAAGGTTGGGGAGATATGGTCTTGAAACAATCCATCCCGACTATGAACTTTGTATAAGCTCTAAATTTTCCCCAAAGATACTTCCAAAATATCGTCTTACAAGAGGACTAACCCATCAAAAATTTCGCAATGCGATAGCTCAAGCTATACAAATGATGAATAAGCAAGAAATTGAAGTAGTGGATTATTTTCCAAGAAATAATCTAGCTGATTTGAGTAACTCCATTCAAAGAATTCATGCTCCAATGCCAGATGACAATATTAATGATTATTTGGTTGGCGGAACATCGCCACACAGAAAGCGAATTGGTTTAGAAGAGGTGGTGGCTAATAAAATAAGCTATCTTTCAATTAAACATCAAAATAAAAATAAACCAGCTGATATATTTTCTGATGAATTACAAGCAAATAAAATAATCGAGTCCTTGCCATTTAGTTTAACAAAGGATCAAAAATTAACTTATCAAGAAATTAAAAACGATATGTCATCTGGCTCACCAATGTTGCGACTTCTGCAAGGGGATGTGGGCTCAGGCAAGACTATAGTAGCTGCTCTGATTGCTGCGAGTGTAGTTGCTGAGGGGAAACAAGTGGCTATATTAGCTCCAACAACCATCCTTGCTAAGCAGCATTATAAAAACTTTCTTAATTGGTTTGGAGGCGCTGTTAAAATTGAATTACTGACTTCAAAGATTCCTGCCAAAGAACGTAGAGAAAAATTAAATGGCATTGCAAATGGGACTGTGAAAATTATTATTGGTACACATGCTGTTTTCCAAAAAGATGTAGTCTATGAATCATTGTCTCTGGTTGTCTATGACGAGCAGCATAGGTTTGGTGTAACCCAACGACTTAAACTTAAAGAAAAGGCTGAAGATTACCCTCACCAACTACTTTTATCAGCCACACCCATACCAAGAACTATGGCTATGAGTGTTTTATCTGGATTGGATGTATCTACCATTAAATCATTGCCACCAAATAGAAAGCCAATAGTCACAACATTATTGAGCAATAAAAGACGAGAAGCTCTTATCAATAGAATTAAAAAAGCCATTGACACTGGTTCTCAAGTCTATTGGGTATGCCCATTAATTGAAGAAAGCGATAGCAGTCTAATAGGTATTGAGGATTTAGAAAAAGTTTTAAAAAAAGAGTTTGAAAACAACCAATACAATATTTTGCATGGCAAAATGCCAGATAAAGAAAAGAATCAAATCTTAGAAAGTTTTAAAAATAAATCGACAAAAATTTTGTTGGCTACCACTGTTATAGAGGTAGGAATTGATGTGCCCGATGCAAATATTATGGTTATTGAAAATTCTGAGCGTTTTGGATTGGCGCAACTGCATCAATTAAGAGGTCGTGTTGGGCGTGGCGATAAGGAAAGCTATTGCATACTGATGCATGAAGATAATCTCTCAGAACTATCGGAAAAAAGATTAAGTGTAATATCAGAAACCAATGACGGCTTTTTGATAGCTGAAGAAGATCTTAAATTGCGCGGACCTGGTGATATCCTTGGCTTGTCTCAAACTGGACAACCAAGTTTCACTTTTTATGATTTGATAGCGGATGAAGAAATACAATCTGAAGCAACTAAAATCACTGATGAAATAATGGAACTACCAATAGAGCAACAAAGAAAAATTATTGAGCGATGGTTTCCAGCACACCTTGAACTTTCAGATGTTTAACATAGATATAAACAACTATGGGTAAACTAATTGAGGGTGAATGGATAGTAAAATCCATTATTACATCAGACGATTCAGGTGCATATGATCGCCTGCCAAGAACTTTTTTAGATACTATTGAAAAAGGCCATGAAAAATTTCAACCAGAGTTAGGTCGTTACCACTTGTATGTTAGTTACGCATGTCCTTGGGCTACTAGAACTCTGATATATAGACAACTTAAAGATCTTAACGATCACATAAGTGTCAGTGTTGTTCACCCAGATATGCTCGAAGAGGGATGGGTATTTGATACAAGCTTTCCTGGTGCTACTGAGGATCATTTATATGGCAAGAAGTTTTTAAGAGAGATATATCAAAAAGCAGACCCAACAATTACCACCAGTGTTACCGTACCAATACTGTGGGATAAAAAAACTGAAACAATTGTTAACAATGAATCTTCCCAAATAATTAGAATTCTGAATACTTCATTCAATGATTTAACTGGCAACCATAACGATTACTACCCTGAAGATAAAAGAGAATTAATAGATGAACTGAACGATATCATCTATGACAGTGTGAACAATGGCGTCTATAAATCAGGCTTTGCTCTTTCTCAAGAGGCTTATGATAGCGCTGTTTCAAAACTGTTTGAAACACTTGATTTTCTCGATAACAAACTAAGCAAAACCAAGTTTCTAGTTGGTGATGAAGTCACTGAGGCTGATTTAAGGCTGATTCCAACGCTATTAAGATTTGATCCTGTTTATGTCACCCATTTTAAATGCAATATTAGACGAATCATGGACTACAAAAATTTATATCGATACATGCTAGACATGCTTAAAATACCTGCAATAAAACATACTTGTGATATTGAGCACATCAAACGTCACTACTATTACAGTCATGATCAGATCAATCCATATCGTATTGTCCCTCAGGGACCAATTGAACTATGAATAAAGAGATAATTCCTGCATATGAAACCTCTGATGGTGCAGGAGTTAAAATTTTTCGCAGTCTGGGACAAACCCAAGATGTACGCCTTGACCCCTTTTTAATGTTAGATGAATTCTGCTCTGACAATCCAGATGATTACATTGGTGGATTTCCTTCACATCCGCATAGAGGATTTGAAACATTCACGTATATGATTGAAGGACATTTGCAGCATGAGGATAGTATGGGTAATAGTGGAGAACTAAAGTCAGGTGAAATGCAATGGATGACAGCAGGCAGAGGTATTATCCATTCAGAGATGCCGCTGCAAAAAAATGGTCTTATGAAAGGTTTTCAGTTATGGGTCAATCTACCAGCTAGAGAGAAAATGAAAGCTCCATCTTACAGAGATATAAAATCAGATGAAATTATCAATTTAGATGAAGGTAATGCTTCAATTAAACTAATTGCAGGAAATTATAAGCATCATATAGGGCCCATAAATGGACTTAGCACTCAACTTGATTACATGGATATTGCAATGGGAATTGGTACTTTTGCTTTTGATGGCTTCACTAATAAAAACTATTTTATTTATGTTTTTGAAGGCGACGTTTTGGTAGATGGGATAGGTATACGATCAAGAAGCGGCATATGCTTCTCAGGGAAAATAAACGTTCATTCAGATAAAAACTCAAGATTTCTATTGATTGGTGGCAAACCAATAAATGAACCAATATTTCAATATGGCCCGTTTGTTATGAACACCAAATCTGAAATACTTGAAACAATAGATGATTTCAACTCTGGAAGTTTCGGCAAGTATTAAGTCTAAATTGTTTACATACCACAATTTTGCTGTATTGTAGACAACAACTACAGGAGATTGCAATGCAAAAAGGAGTCGTAAAATTTTTTAATTCTGCAAAAGGCTTTGGATTTATTGCACCCGAAGATGGTTCTAAAGATGTATTCGTTCACATCAGTTCTTTACAAAGATGTGGCGTAGAAACTCTGAATGAAAACGACAACGTTGAGTTCACAGTGGAAGAGTACAAAGGAAGAATAGGCGTCGGCGATATAAAACTAATCTAATAAACCAACTAATATTAACAAACATCTGCTAGCTACTGATTAGCCGTATGATGTATTTATTTTTAAAGTAGAGGGGCAATCACTAAGCTCACGATTGCCATAACATTGATCAGAATATTCATTGCTGGCCCTGATGTGTCTTTGAACGGGTCACCAACCGTATCACCAACCACTGCTGCTGAATGAGTCTCAGTTCCTTTTCCACCGAAGTTTCCTTTCTCAACAAACTTCTTAGCGTTATCCCATGCTCCACCAGCATTTGCCATCATTAATGCTAGCAATACACACCCTAGCAAGGCTCCAGCTAACATTCCACCAAGCTCAATAGCACCCAAACCAAAACCAATAACTATAGGGCTTAAAATTGCTATTGCTCCCGGAAGCAGCATCTTTTTCAAAGCTGCATTAGTTGCTATATCTACGCATTTTGCTGTATCAGGATCTGCTTTTCCTTCAAGCAATCCAGGTATTTCTCTAAATTGTCTTCTAATCTCTTCTATCATTTCAAAAGCAGCATCTCCTACAGCAGTCATCGTTATAGAAGAAACCAGAAATGGAATTGTGCCGCCAATGAACATCCCTACTAAAACTCTTGGGTCTGAAAGCAGCAATTCTACTTTTGTAACCTGAGTAAAAGCAGCGATGATCGCTAGTGCAGCTAGTGCAGCTGCTCCAATAGCAAATCCTTTGCCGATGGCTGCAGTTGTATTTCCCAATTCATCAAGAGAATCTGTTATTTCTCGAACTTCGCTTTTCATACCACTCATCTCAGCAATCCCTCCAGCATTGTCTGCTACTGGGCCATAAGCATCTATTGCCATAGTTATGCCAACCGTTGATAGCATACCAACTGCGGCTATTCCTACTCCGTAAAGCCCTGAAAAATATGTGGAAACTCCAATGATTCCAGCGATAACTAAAATAGGCATTACAACAGATACCATTCCTACACTGAGTCCAGATATTATGACTGTTGCAGGGCCTGTCTCACCTGATTTTGCAATTTTCCCCACAGGTGAATCATTCGTTGTGCCTCCAGTATAGTATTCTGTTATTAAACCAATTAATATCCCGCCCACAGCACCGGTTAATATTGAGTAAAAATAATTCATTTCAATATTTGGAGAATAGTAAACACTAAGTCCTGCAAATATTAAAAATATGATTGGTGAAAAAAATGTGCCATATCTTAAAGCGACTGCAGGGGATCTTGAGACCTGAGATCTCACAATACCAATACCAATTAGGGAACAAAATAAACCCGAAGCTGAAAGCCATAGTGGTAAAAACATTAAGTCTGGATTACTGAGTGTCGCTGCAATGGCTATTGATGCAATCATTGCTCCACAATATGACTCAAATATGTCTGAGCCCATTCCAGCAATATCTCCAACGTTATCGCCGACATTATCAGCAATAACTCCAGGATTTCTTGGATCGTCTTCTGGTATGCCTGCCTCTACTTTGCCAACAAGATCGGCACCAACATCAGCACTTTTAGTGAAAATACCACCGCCCACTCTTGAAAAGAGTGCAACAGCAGATGCACCTACGCCAAAACCCTCAAGTGCAGAAGCTATAGATTTGAAATCATCATTTAGTGTGCCAACAAAATATATATAAAGCCCACCAAGACCAATTAACCCCATTGATGCAACACATAAACCCATAATTGAGCCACCAAAGAACGAAATTGATAATGCTCTCTCTTGTCCAGATTCTTCAGCTGCTGTAGCAGTTCTCACATTGGCCTTTGTTGCAGAATACATGCCTATAAACCCTGCTATTGCCGAAGATAATGCTCCAACAGCAATTGCTAGTGCTGTATTCCATCCCAGAGGCGAAAACCCGCAAGCTAAAACTAAAACTACCAATACTGGTAACAGAATTTTATATTCAGTAATCATGAAAACTCGTGCACCAAGGTGAATCTGGTCACCAATTTTTGCGACTTTAGCATTGCCTTCTGGGTACTTCATTATCAGACCATAAAGTACAAAAGCACATACTAAACCAACTAGCCCAACTATAAATGGACCCCATGGTGTCATTGGTCCAATAATAAAATTCTCAAAAATTTCCATAATTTGTATTAACTATTAAAGACTTTCTCGTCTAGCCCCCCCTCTGTTTTAGCTACTATACAAGAAACCGCAGCATCTCCGCAAACATTTATTGAAGTTCTTAGCATATCTAAAATTCTATCTACAGCGAGTATCAAGCCAATTGCCTCTAATGGTATGCCAAGCTGACTAAGAATAATTGTCAAAGTTACTATGCCGGCTGAAGGGACTGCTGCAGTACCTATAGAAGTAATTACAGCCAGAAAAATAATCTGAACATACTCAACAATTCCAAGTTCAATGCCGGGGGTAATGCCAGCAATAAATACCGTTGCGAGGCCCTGCATAATTGCTGTTCCATCCATATTGATTGTTGCTCCAACTGGAACAACAAAAGATCCAACATCTTTTTTTACACCCAAATCTTGTGTGACAGTTTTCAAGGTTACAGGAATAGTTGCTGCACTAGAGGAAGTGGAAAATGCAAACAGCATTACATCCTTCATCTTATTAAAAAACTTAATAGGATTTAATCTTGCAAAAATAGTCAATATCAGCGAGTAAGTAAAAAGCAAGTGAAAAACTAAGACAAAAATTAACAGAATTACATATTGTGCTACATCACCGAAAATATCTAGGCCTTTGGAGGCTACATAAGCTCCAATTAAGCAGAAAACTCCATAGGGAGCAAACTGCATCACCATAAGCACTATTTTTAAAAATACTGTATTAAGTTTTTCAAAGCTTTTGGATAATCCGCCAGTTATAGAATCTGTTGCATTAAGCGCAATCCCAAATAATATACTTATAAAGACAATACCTAACATATTATTCTCAACAAAAGCACCAAACATATTGCTTGGAAATATTCTCATCACTGTGTCATAAAAGCTTGCCTCGCCGCCTGCAAGTTCTGTTGGAGCTACATCACCAGAAAACCCAGTACCCAAATTGGTTAGCCATCCAAAGAAAAGTGCTAGAGAAACAGCAAAAGCTGTTGTTAGCAGATATAAGCCAACCGTTTTATAGGCAATGGAGCCTAGTCTGGCCATATCGTTTAAAGATGAAATGCCTGAAACCAATGAAAAAAATACTAGAGGCACAACTATAAGCCTTAAGAGGTTCTTAAAAATATCTCCGCCTAAAGTAAATATGTATGTTGAAAAAAATTCCTCTATAAACTTTGGAGCAATAGTAGTATAAAAAATGAAGGCTCCAATAACGAAGCCTGCACCCATTCCAATAAGTACATTCCTTGTAAGGTTTTTTGGTGCTGCTAGTTCTGTCATATCTCCATCATATCAAAATCTTCTTTGCCTACACCACATTCAGGACAAACCCAGTCATCAGGAACATCTTTCCATCTTGTTCCAGGGGCTAAACCCTCCTCTGGATGGCCTTTTTCTTCATCGTAGATCCATCCACAAACTATGCATTCCCATTTTTTGTATTCCATTTTATGTCCTCTTTTAAAGGGAAGTATTATAATCATTCATCACTTAGAAATGACACCTTTAATCCAAACAAACTGGCAGCTTTTTGCAAAAGAGGAGCTAGGCAATTTCAATCATATGGAATCATGGATTCTTGAAGATACTTCACTGATTGGAAGACTGACTGAAAAGCATGGCTCTATCAGGTTAGAGCTCATATCAGAAAAAATCTGCCTTCACTGCGATCAACAAATATCATCCCAAGAAATAAGTGGAAACCTTAGAAAGATATTTCTAAAAGCTAATTCGAATATTGTTTATGCAGAATCTTTTTTTAGTGAAGGCGTTATTAATCAATTCAAAAAATTTGGAGCACTCGGCAACGAGGCTCTTGGCAAATATCTCTTCTCACATAAAAACATAGACAAAGTTGAAACCTATGTGGCCCTATACCAGCTTAAAAATAAAGAATACATTGCAAGAAAATGCATATACTCATTAAATGAAGAGCTATTTTCAGTAATTGAAGTATTTTTATTTGATGAGTAAGTTGGGGCCGTATCTAAATCTCATAAGATTTTTTAATCCTGTAGGTTTTTGGTTGTTGTTGTGGCCTGCACTTTGGGGTGTTTTCATTGAGCCCGGTTTTCAGCTGAAACATTTTGCAATAGTGACCTTAGGTGCATTTCTAACAAGATCACTAGGCTGTGCAATAAACGATATTCTTGACCGAAACTACGATAACAAGGTGGAAAGAACAAAAGGAAGACCACTAGCAAATGGAGATCTAAGCTTGATGCAAGCACTGATATTCACAATATTAATGGGCATAGCTTGTATTGTTCTCTTACTGCAAACTAATTCATTCACAATTACCTTTGTTTTTACTTTGGCCATACCTCTAATCATCTTTTACCCATTAGCTAAAAGATTCATTGGCGCCCCACAACTTATACTAGGAATCACATTTGGTTTGTCTTTACCAATAAGCTATGCCATTGTTCATAGCAACATCAATGCTGATGCTTTATTTCTTTACCTAGCGTGCATTTTTTGGATAATTGCTTACGACAGCTTCTACGCTTTATCTGATCTAGAAGACGATGTAAAAATAAATATTAATTCACTGCCTCAGCTTTTTGGTGCTTCAACTCTAAAAGTAATTAATGTGTTTTATAGTTTATTTGTTTTAATGATTGCTCTATTTGCTTTTCATAATGGTTACGAAATTTTAAAGATTGGTGTCTTATTCTTAATTTATCAGGGTTATTACCAATACCAACTAGGCCTAGATCACCAATACATTCAAGCATTTAAATCGAATAGTCATGTCGGTTTGGTGGTTGCTATGATATTTTTTATAGAAAATCAAAATGAATTTTTCAGTTGAAAAGAGCTGCAAGCCACACAAAAGATCAATTAAAGCATTGTCAAAAGACAATGTTTTCTTTAATTACGATTTTTTAAGTGCATTAGAAACAAGCAACTCCTTAAACCCAAATACTGGCTGGATGCCTCATTCATTTAAGCATCAAAATGGAAGTATTATTCCTTTTTACAAAAAAAATAACAGCCAAGGCGAATTTGTTTTTGATTATGCATGGGCCAATGCGTACTTTAGGAGTGGAATAAAGTATTACCCTAAAATTGTGTTAAGTGTTCCTTTCACCCCTGTTGAGGGCGAAAGAATTTTTTGTTCAGATGATAAAAAAGGTGAAGAGGCATTAAAAGATTTCACAAATTATGTAAATGAAAGCAATTTTTCATCTATCCATGCACTTTACGTTGAAAAGGAATCAGCCAATCCTTTTTTGGCAAATGACTATATTGAGCGTATTGACTGTAACTACAAATGGCATAATCACAATTACAAAACATTTGATGATTATCTAATATCTCTTAAATCAAGATACCGAAAAAATATACTTAAAGAGCGACAGTCCATTAATGAACAAGGCATTACATTCAATGTTATTCAGCAGCCTTCGGATAAAGACTGGGAAGAGTTCTATCTGTTTTATGCTCTTACATATGTAAGGAGAGGGCAAAATCCTTATTTAAATTTGGACTTTTTCAAACAAATTAATTCACTCAATCCAATTATTCTCTTTGCACATAGAAAACAGGAAAAAGTTGCAGCTGCACTTTTTTTTATTAAAAAAGATAGCTTGTATGGCAGATACTGGGGCGCAAAGGAAGATATAGATTTTTTACATTTTGAAACCTGCTACTATCAAGGGATTGAACTAGCTGTTGAAAGAGGTATCAAGACATTTGATCCAGGCATTCAAGGACAACACAAATTAAAACGCGGTTTTGAGCCTGTAATAAATAGATCATATCACTGGATAAAACACCCTGAATTTAGAAAGGCAATAATTAATTACTGCAAAGAAGAAGGAAGACATGTGTTGGAATATCTAGAAAATGCCAAGAAACAACTCCCGTTTAAAAATGTCTGAATATTCCAAGACCAATGGCCACATTTCTGTCTGTTCAGCAAATTATTTAAGAATAAGTAAATTGCTTAATGCTTCTGAAAAAAGATCTTTAACTCTTAGGAATAAAATTAAAGAGACAATCTATAGTGCTCAAATTGATACACAAAAATTATCAAACCATACCTGGATATGTCACTTAGTTTTCTCCAACCTCAACCATAAGCTATTAAATTCATTACAGTTTGTTCTCAACATCTATCATGATGTCGAGCTATGTGAGGTTGCTTCATTTAATGGTCATGCACCAAATAAATATCCCTTTAGTCATGAAAACTTTCCTAAATCTGCTGATGAAAAATTACAACAAAATCGGTTTTTAACAGAAGTTCTTGATATGATTCTTACCAGTGGGTTTTATGAAAAATAAAGATTTAATCATCTATGTGCACGGCTGGAATTCTTTTAAGGGTGCAAGGAAGGCAAAACTGTTAAAAGAGTTGATCGACAATGTACATTTTGAGGTCATCTCGATAACTCTAGAAGCACATCCCAGAAATGCTATTGCTCAACTTTCGAAATTAATTGAATCAGAGATGTCGCACCGTAACGTTCATTTAATTGGCAGCTCCCTCGGCGGCTATTATTCAACTTACCTTTCAGAAAAATACAATCTAAAGGCTGTGATGATAAACCCTGCAGTATGGGCATACAAAATTTTTGAAAATAACCGTGGTGATAATGAAAATCCAAATACAGGTGAACAATACTTCATAGACCAAGAGTGGATAGATAGTCTTGAAGAGATTTTCATAGAAAAATTAAAATTTAAATCCAACTTCTTGGTGCTACTTCAAACGGCAGATGAAACTTTAAATTATCGTTATGCTGAGAAATACTTTGATGGTACTAACATTGTTATTGATGAAGGCGGATCCCATAGTTTTGATAATCTTGAGTTAAAAATAGCAAGTATTTTGAATCATTTTGGTAAAAATCAATAAATTATTGCCATTTTGGCAGAAAAAAGCTAAATTTAAAAAGCATTTTTATTTTTGCACCATACTCCATGGTTAGAAAGGTGCCTTTAATAAGGTAAGAGTTAAATCGTTCATCTTCGTAAGAAGACGGAAGTAGGTTAAAACTGAAGGAACGCGCCGTTTACAGGAAACGTAAATCGTTCATCTTCGTAAGAAGACGGAAGTAAGCGAAAGCTGAAGGAACGCGCCCGTTAAACAGGACCGAGTTTAATTTCTAAATATCCTGCAGATCAAAAATGCAAAATTTTAAATTAATTTAATTGGAGCATTTTTATGTCAAAAAATACTTTAAAACTCATTGCCGATTCAAAAGCTGAATGGGTTGACCTACGCTTTACCGATACCAAAGGTAAAGAGCAGCACGTAACAGTATCTACTAGCACAGTAGATGAAAGCTTCTTCACCGATGGAAAAATGTTTGATGGTTCTTCCATAGCAGGCTGGAAACCAATCAATGAATCAGACATGATTCTCATGCCAGATGATAGTACTTGTGTTCTTGATGTTTTCTCCGATGACCCTCTTGTAATATTAAGATGCGATATCGTTGAACCAAGCGATGGAAAAGGGTACGAAAAAGACCCTAGATCAGTCGCAAAAAAGGCAGAAGACTTTATGAGATCTGAAGGTATTGCCGATGAGGCATTCTTTGGACCAGAGCCTGAGTTCTTTGTCTTTGATGACATCAGATGGTCAACTGAAATGCAAAAAATGTCATACCAAATTTCTTCTGAAGAAGGTGCATGGGAAACAGATACTGAATACGAAGAAGGCAACCTTGGTCATAGGCCAGGAGTAAAAGGTGGTTACTTCCCTGTCCCACCTGTTGACTCTCTTGCAGATCTTAGAGCTGCAGCTTGTAAGGCCTGTCAAGATTTTGGTCTTGAGACGGAAGTTCATCACCACGAAGTTGGTACTGCTGGACAGTGTGAAATAGGGGTGAAATTTAATTCGTTAACAAAAAAGGCTGACGATATTCAAACATTTAAGTACTGTGTTCATAACACTGCATTTAACTATGGGAAAACAGCAACTTTTATGCCAAAACCATTGGTTGGGGATAACGGAAGTGGGATGCATTGCCACCAATCTCTTGTAAAAGATGGAGTCAATTTATTCACAGGTAAAGAATATGGTGGTTTAAGTCAAAACGCTCTCTATTACATTGGTGGAATTATGAAGCATGCGAGAGCAATCAATGCCTTTTCCAATGCCACCACAAATAGTTATAAAAGGCTCGTGCCTGGTTTCGAAGCCCCAGTGATTCTTACCTATTCAAATAAGAATAGATCGGCTTCTATCAGGATCCCTTATGAAAGCAATCCAAAAGCAGCCAGAATAGAAGTTAGATTCCCTGATGCATCAGGCAACCCTTACTTTACTTTTGCAGCAATGCTTATGGCTGGACTCGATGGAATACGAAATAAAATTGATCCAGGGAAACCGGGTGATCTTGATCTCTATGAAGCATCTACTAGAGAACTAAGAAGATTTAAAACCGTTTGCAGTTCTCTTGATGAAGCCTTGCAAGCCTTGGATAAAGATCGAGCTTTCTTAAAAGAAGGTGGTGTTTTTACCGATAATTTAATTGATGACTATATTTCACTGAAAATGGAAGAAGTTGATAGACTAAGAATGTCGACTCATCCAGTCGAATTCGATATGTACTATAGTGTCTAAACTAATTGAGCCTTCTACTTTACAAGTGGGAGGCTCTCTTCTGCCCAAGAAACTAGGCCATACTTCAAAAGAAATACTTGTTTGACACCTAATTGCTTGAGCTCAACACCTGCTCCACCAGCATCCAAGCCATTTTCCGAAACTATGATTACCGCTTTATCATTCACTAGAAGATGTTCTTGTTGCTTGAAACTCTCCTTTGGGACATTTATAGATCCATGTATATGACCTGACTCGAAAGAATCTCTATCTCTAATATCCAAGAAAAATGCAGAGCTTTGATTGACCAATTGTGTTGCCTCTGTTGGACCAATCTTTTTGCCGCCTTTATTATTTTCGTATATCCACCAAGAAACCAAAGTTATGAACAATGGAAGTGATAGATACCATCTAGAAAATAAAAAATCGAATAAATCCATATATAAAATTTTTTTTAAGCTTATACAATATATAACTTATTTTAAAGATAAATCATGAAATCTAATATTCTAGTCTTAATCAGGCACGGGCAAAGTGAATGGAATAAGCTCAATTTATTTACTGGCTGGAAAGACCCTAATCTGACTCAGCAGGGAATAGCTGAAGCTAGTCAAGCTGGAGAAAAGTTGAAAGATATGTCAATAAAGTTTGATTTAATGTACACATCTGTACTTCAAAGAGCGCAACTTACAGGAACAATAATTTTAGAGAAATTAGATCAACTCAATATTCCTGTAGAAAAGAATGTTACTTTAAATGAAAGAGATTATGGTGATCTAACAGGGATGAACAAAGACCAGGCACGAGCAGAGTTTGGTGAAGAACAAGTTCATATATGGCGACGTTCCTATGATGTTCCCCCTCCAGGAGGAGAAAGTTTAAAAAATACCTATGATAGGGTTGTGCCTTATTTCAAAGAAAAGGTTTTTGCTCAATTAGAAAGTGGTAAAAATATCCTAATTGCAGCTCATGGTAACTCACTAAGATCATTGGTGAAATACATTGAAAACATTTCTGAGGAAAATATTTTGAAATTCGAAATTGCTACTGGAGAACCACTGTTCTACGAATACAAGAATGGCAAACTAAAGAGAGTTGATCGGTAAAAACATATCCAACTGGTATAAAAAGCATGGCCGCAAAGATCTGCCTTGGCGTCTTAATATAACACCATATAAAGTTTGGATTTCTGAACTAATTCTGCAACAAACCAAAGTAAAAACTGGAACAGAGTATTTTCATAGATTTATTGAAAAATATCCCACTCTAGACTCTATTAAATCCGCTAGCGAGGATGATATTTTAGCGCTCTGGAAGGGTTTAGGTTACTACAGAAGAGCAAATTATATTTTCGAAGCTAAAGAAATAATATTTAAAACCTTTAATGGTATTTTCCCCGAAAGTTATGATGATTTAATCCGACTTCCTGGTGTAGGTCAATCGACAGCAGGCGCAATACTATCGATTGCTTACAATAAACCTTTTCCCATTCTTGACGGCAATGTAAAAAGACTAATTTCTAGATATTTTTATAAAAAGAATTTTGATGAAAAAGTTTTTTGGGGCTTATCAAAACAATCAATTGATCAAGACGACCCTTACTCATTCCAACAAGGGGCCATGGATATTGGAGCAACAATATGCGTTCCTATAAAGCCTCTATGTAACCAATGCCCATTAAAGAAAGGTTGTAAGTCATTTAAACTTAACTCATTTCCTACTCTGAGAAGGAAAAGAGTTGCTAAAAAGCAAGTGAATATTAATTTTCAAGTTATCGTAAAAGGCAAAACAATAGCAATGACAAAAAATAGCACCCTGGGCTTTTGGAAAAATTTGTGGTTACTTCCACATGAAATAGTTAAAGAAAATAAACCAACCACTGTGCATAACTTATCGCATCGACAACTAAACTTGGAATTCGTATCATTGCCTGAAGCAGAAAACATGACCTTTTTTAGTTTCAAAGAAGTACTAAATTTAACGACTCCGAAGCCAATATCTGATAAATTATTAGAGATATGCAAATAATTTTATGTAAAAAATATCAAGAGGAGTTGCCAAGTTTGGATGCCCCTCCATTACCAGGTGAAAAAGGAATGCATATCTTCAAAAACTACTCAAAAAAAGCTTGGGAAGCATGGATTGATTTACAAACAATGCTAATTAATGAAAATCACCTCGATCTTTCAGATAAATCAAATAGAAAATGGCTTAACAAACAAATGGGGTTCTTTCTAGACAATAAAGATTATCAACGCCCGTCGGGATACATTCCAGAATAATTAGTCCTCGCCTCTAGCTACTCTTAAAGTCGTTGAAGATATGTCGTCACGAAAGATGTCTTCACCAAAACCCTCAAATCTATCGGCAATATTGCTTGGCAATTCAATATCAGAAAGCGTCATGAAATTTTCCTTAAAAATTCTCCCAAAAACCAAAAATCGCGTATTGTTCTCATTAAAAATCTCAAATTCTTCAATCATTGCTTTGTGGCTGCTATAGAACTTTTCATCGAGAATTCTCATCAAGGTATCGGCACCAATAATAAATGTTGCTTCCGGGAATATTTTTGATTTATCTGAAAATTTACCTGCTTTTGTTAGAAGCCAGTTGCCTGAGGTAAATTGACTCAATGTTGATTCGATTTGATGGTAACTAAGTGGTGGCTTGTCTGCATTCTGAATACAAATCTCAAAAAAAGCCTGCTCCTTAACTTTGTCCTCAGCTAATTTAGACATTTTTTTGTGTCCATCATGAATGGGATTAAATGATCCGGGAAAAATGAGCTTTGGCTTTTGCCCTTCTTTAGTAATAAAACTAATTTCTTCTCTCATAAGTTTTTGCCAACCTTCCTTTGCTTCAACTCTATCAATAACACTTTGTTCTTTAATTTCTGGATAACGAAAATCAAGCCCCAATGATTCTGATATCAAGTTAACCACATATTCTGTGACAAGCTGCTCTTCCTCCTTTCGCGACCGAGCTCCCTTCTCTAAAACGCATGAGATGCTTTTAGAGTAATCCTCAGTTTGCAAGGCAATATGAAATTTATGGTCGCCTCTTTTTTTATAGTTCGTTGCTAAGGCAGCTGTAATAGCAACACCTAGCAACTTCTTTCTTGATGATTCAGCATCTATCTTTTTTGCAGCGCTGTAAGCTTTAGCTGCCATTCGGAGCGCAGTTTCTTTTGAGCAATAAAAATCAGGTTTTTTTAACAGATAAAAATCGAGCGATTCTTTGGCATAAGGAATGTATACCTCCAACACAGAGTTGCTGGCTCCGGGCACTTCTAAAAGCGATGCAATGGCATTGCTGCCTCCACCACTAGATACGATCACGAATTTGTAATCCGAGCTATGAATTTCTTTTATTTTTTGGAGCAAATTATTTAACATTGATAAACAAAGTATCTACAAATTAAAAAAATACTGTATTTGGAGATTATCTTCAAATAATTAATAAGGAGCAATGATGACAAGATATTTAGCCCTAGCAATCGTACTAATTGGATGTAGCTCAGACTTTGAGTATCCAGAGAGTGAAAAGAAAAGAGGCAGCTACAACGTTGGTGGCACAACAATTTACGATCCTTATATTTACATGGAAGATTTTCAGTCTAAAGAGGTTGTCAACTGGTCAGAAAAACAAAATGCATTGACTATTGATTACTTGCAAGACTCAAGCTTCGCAGAGATCAAGTCAGTTCTTAAAAATGCATACAGCTCGGAGTATTTTTCAGCGTCCTATTTCAACCCAAACAGTGATTTTTATTTCTACAACTCAGGCCAAGATGAACATCATCTTTACATAAAAAAGGGTGATACCAATAAAGTAATATTGGACCCAAACACATGGTCAAACGATCAAACATTAAATCTCGATAAAACATCTCTAAGCCCCGATAAGAAATACCTTGCTTATTCAGTTACTGACGGTGGAGTTGATTGGAGAACAATAAAAATCCTTGATATGGAATCTGGACTAAATCTAGTTCATAAGGTGACAGAGGTTAAATTTTCAGATATTACGTGGAAATCAGATTCATCAGGTTTCTTTTATAACAAATACCCAAAACCAGAGGATAGGTTGCGTTTAAGTCAACAAAGTTATGATGCAGCCATTTATTTTTTTAATATCGAAACAGGAAAAGAAGAGCTTTTCTATGGAGAAGTTAACTCAGAAGAAAACTATACAGTTAGCTTTATTGGAGATGACGAAAATGTGCTCATTAAGGTAATAACTGGCTCCGAAGAAGAAAATTTTTATCTTTTTGGGGTTGATGTTGACGCCTTAGAGGTAGTTACTCCAATAAACGAAGCAAGTTTTAGTTACGTAAGTTCAGATACTGAAGGTTTTTTCTTCATTACCAATTATAAAGCGCCAAAATATCGTCTTGTGAAGATACTGTTTGATGATTTTTCTATGACTGAAGTGATTCCTGAATCAAATCTAGCACTCAAAGGTGTATCTTTAGTTAACGATATGATTATTGCCGATTACATTGATACCAATATGCACTCAAAAATTGTCTTTTTAACTGAACAAGGAGAAGCCCTCGATTTAACTATACCTAAAGAAATTACTGGTACCCAAAGTGGCTTTCAAAGCATCGATGAAAAAACAATAATGTTCTCATCAAGCAGCTTCACGCAACCAGATCGATATTACAACTTTAATACCGAAACGGCAGAAGCAGTTAAGGTTTGGGAAGAAGAGATCCCAGGATTTGACCCATCGGCTTATAAGGAAGTTAGTACCTACTATCCAAGCAAAGATGGCACCATGATTCCGATAACTTACTCCTACAAAAAATCAGCTAAATTGAATAGCAATACTCCAGTCTTTTTGTATGGTTATGGTGGTTACAATATTTCTATTCGCCCTTCCTTTACTCCAAAATATGTTGCATGGCTTGAGATGGGCGGCGTGCTGGCTATAGCTAACCTTAGAGGTGGTGGAGAGCTTGGAAAAGCATGGCATAATGCTGGTCGCCTTGATACTAAGCAAAACGTATTTGACGATTTTCTTTATGCATCAAAATTTTTAGAAGAACAAAATATTGGCAATAGAAAATCTACCGTAATAAGTGGTAGATCTAATGGTGGTTTATTGGTTGGGACAACCCTTATTCAAAACCCTGATTATTTTGGTGCAACGCTACCTGCGGTCGGTGTTCTCGATATGTTGAGATTCACAGAATTTACCGAAGGCTGGGGTTGGCGTGGAGATTATGGCAGCCCGCTTGAAAATCTCGATGACTTTAAACGCAATCTTCAAATATCACCCTACCATCAACTCAAAATTGGCGAATGCTATTCTCCAACTTTAACAACCACTGCACGCAGAGACGATCGTGTTGTGCCATCGCATTCGTATAAATTCACTGCAAGAATACAAGAATATCAAGGATGCGATAACCCAGTGATGCTTTATGATACACCTCGTGCAGGACATGGTTCAGGCAACGGGGTTGCTATGCCAAAATGGAAACGAATTGAGCTGTTTTCGATCGAACAATCTTTTGCTTTGAAAAATATTACGAAGTAATATATTCACTCTTGTGCCCAGATAGCTCAGTTGGTAGAGCAAAGGACTGAAAATCCTTGTGTCGGTGGTTCGATTCCACCTCTGGGCACCACCCAAGCCCAAAAAGCCTAAACTTTATTTCTTATATCCACTTTAAAAAACAAGAGAACACCAGTAATTGAGCTAACAAGAGCTAAAATTGAAAATATTTTTAAAAGAAGATTGTCTATATCTTCACGAGTTTCCCAATCCATAATATGAAACCCCCACATCAAATCCCATATTCGCCATTGATTGGATCGCACGGCTTCAACCTCACCAGTGTAAACATTTAGGTAGACATTTATGCTTTGTCCCGCCTCGTTGACTGATGTAACTCTATAAATAGGCAAAGCTCTTCCACGATACTCAGATCCAATAGTATTTTCAGTAATAAGATCAACACTTTCAGGAATAAGTGATGTTTGCTTTGCTGATAAGGCCTTAGCCTCTTCTACCTTTATTTGCTCTACATCTTTGCCTTCAAAATTTAAATACTCACGACCGTAAATACCATCGACTACTAAAATCTCCTGGTCCATTCTATCTATAACTCTTATATTTTGAGCGCCATCTATTTGAAAATTGAGTTTTGAAAAATCTACATTAAAGTTTGGTTCCTCTCTGTATTGCTCTCCTCGGACGTTTTCAATTTTATTGAAAGCAAAATATATTCCTGAAACTGTCCATAAAAGAAGTTGAATTGAAATTAAAAAACTTAAGTATTTATGAATGTTTCTTACAAAAAATTTCACCTGATTATGATGATAGCTTTTTTTTTGGGATAATGAGTAATATTTATTGATAGGGAGCACATGAAAAATTTGGTTATTATTCTGTTAACTGGGGTTTTAGGATCTTGTACATCCCTAGGTTACTGGAAGATAGAAGATTGTAAAAAAATAAGTGAAGCTTCGGGAGTATTTTTATACTACTCTGGAGAGCTTTTGAAAAAAGCTGATGAAGCTGAAAAAAATGGCAAAGTTGAAGAAGCTAAAAAACTTACAGAAGAAGCATACTTTTTGTCCGAATTGGCAGAAAATCATGCTATTAATTTCAACACTTACTGCAAAGTAAATAACTAATTGCTAAATTTTGGCCATTTTGGTATATTGAAATTGGGAATTTTCTCTCCATTTGTCATGGGTTAAAAGACTACTCGTTCATCCCGCAAGGGACGGAAGTAGGCTAAGGCTGAAGGAACGTACCCTCGTTCATCTTCGCAAGAAGACGGAAGTAGGTAATGGTACCGAAGGAACGCATCTTTTTAAAAGGAGATGTTTATGACAAATCTGCAATTAATACAGCATAAAGCTGCTATTAAATCTAATAAAAGGCTAACGCTTAAAAAGTACCGATTTAATCTGTTTTTACAGAAAAATCTTTTGATTAAAGAAAAATCTAAGGCCCACTAATTGGTATTGCTTAGTTTAAGCATTTTGAAAAGGCACCTGTTCCTGGTGCCTTTTTTTATTTTTGAACAATAGCATCAGCATTTTTTGCTCTTTGTTCATCTCTTATTTTTTTTAATTCAGTAAGTGGAATTGGAATGTCTAGCCCCTCTTTAATGCCTGGCATGGTTTTAATTTCCTTGAGCCACCTTTCCAAATGATCAAGCCCATCCATCTTGATACCAGACCAGCTATAAGTTCTAACCCAGCACCAATTAGCCAGATCAGCTATAGAAAATTCCTTACACAACCATTGCTGAATTGATAGCCGATTGTTCATAACTTCAAAAAGCCTTCTACATTCATTGTGATATCTACTGATAGCAGCAGGGATTTTTTCAGGGAGATATCTATAAAAGACATTGGCTTGTCCCATCATTGGTCCAATGTGACCCATTTGAAACATTATCCATTGCAGGACCTCATACCTTTCTTTGCCAGATTTAGGCAACATTTTCCCAGCTTTATCTGCCAGATAAATCATAATTGCTCCTGATTCAGCCAAGGCAAAATTATTTTCAGTATCTTCAATAGCTGGTATTTTTGAGTTCGGACTAATGTTTTTAAACTGATCTGAGAACTGTTCTTTCTCAAGCAAATTAACCAGCTCGTATTCATAAGGCATCTGCAACATTTCAAGCAAGCATGAAACTTTATAGCCGTTAGGAGTCGGAGCTGTATATAGCTTTATCATTTTAATATCATAACTTGATTGCTAACTCATTTTGCAAAATAGATAATATCCATATGAAGTTGAAATTATTTGTTTTATTTTTAATGGCATTGCTAAGCAAAGCTCATCACACAGATTCGGATTTTGATAGCCTTAAAGCCGCTATAGAAAATGATCTCAGAACAGTAACCTTTAAAGAAAGGGATCAATATAGAAATCCATATGAAACGCTTAAATTCTTTGGTTTGAAAGACAATCAAGTGGTGGTTGAACTCTCACCAGGTGGAGGTTGGTATACCGAAATACTAGCGCCCTACCTCAAGAAAAAAGGTGAGCTCATTGCTGCACATTACAATCCAGAAACTAGCGCCTATTATGCCCGATCAAGAACAGCATTTGATAAGAAGATTGCATCAAACAATATGTTCTCGGAGGTAAGGGTTGTTGAACTGGATAAAAGTTATGGTGTAGAAAACTCTGCCGATTTGGTAGTAACTTTTCGCAACCTTCACAATTGGATAGGCCAACAAGGTGACGACATATTAAGTCGAGCTTACAAAGTCTTAAAACCTGGTGGCTCTTTTGGAGTTGTGGACCATAGAGCAAAGCCTGGCACTTCTCTTGAGGCAATGAAAAAATCTGGCTATATAACAGAAGAGTATGCTATTTCTGTTGCTGAAAAAGCTGGTTTCATTCTTGTCGCATCAAGTGAAATAAATGCCAATAGTAAAGATACAGCTGACTATCAAAATGGTGTTTGGACACTTCCGCCAAGCTTGCGATTGAAAGAAATTGATAAAGACAAATATCTAGCAATTGGTGAAAGCGATAGATTTACACTTCTTTTTAAAAAACCTGAAAAATGATTGAAAGATTTTTTCATGCTGAGTCATCAACTCATACATACCTAATTATTAGGGGTAATGAATGCGTGATAATTGATCCTGTGTTGGATGATGTGGACCAATACTCAGATTTGATTAAAGCACAAAATCTAAAATTAGCTTATGCAATTGATACGCACATTCATGCCGATCATATAACTGCACTTGGTGAGCTCAGAGAAAGACATGGCTGTATCACAGTTATGGGTGAGCAATCTCAAGCTGCTTGTGTCTCACAGCCTATTCGGTGTGATGATGTTATAGAGTTTGCAGATCTTAAAATCAAGGCTTTATTCACACCAGGTCATACCGATGATAGCTATTGCTATTACATGGAAATGGATAGTATGAAGTACTTATTTACAGGAGACACTTTACTGATTAATGGTTGCGGCAGAACAGATTTTCAGAATGGGAGTTCAGCTGATCTGTATGCCAGTCTTTTCACCACCCTTAGAAAGCATGATTCAAAAACAATAGTCTTGCCCGCACATGATTACAACGGAAAATTGCAATCAACATTAGGCCATGAATTTGAGAACAATCCAAGACTTAACTTTTCAAACAGAGAAGAGTTCATTGAATTTATGGACAATCTAAACTTGCCTGACCCAAAATTAATGGATGCTGCCGTGACAGCTAATAAAAACTGCGGCATATCATAAGAAATGCGTAAACTGTTTTTAGTTCTGCTTCTTAGCTTAAATTCTTTAGGAACGAATAAACCAAATATTGTTTTAATTTTAATTGATGATCTTGGGCTAACAGATATTGGCGCTTTTGGTAGCGAAATCGATACACCAAATATGGATATGTTAGCTGGAGAGGGTCTAATCTTCTCCAATTACCATACATCACCAGAGTGTGCGCCCTCAAGAGCCATGCTTTTAACAGGTATGGATAACCACAATGTTGGAATTCCAATGATCCCAGAAGTTATGCCTAGAAATTTAAGAAATATTCCTGGCTATGAAGGATATTTAATCCCTGAAGCACTAACACTGGCTGAACTTCTAAAGCCACACGGGTACAAAACCTATATGACAGGAAAATGGCATTTGGGTTTTGGTGGAAAAGAAACTGCAGCCCTGCCACATAATCGTGGCTTTGCAAAGACATTTATCCTTGATGCAACAGGGGGAGACAACTATTCCAATCACTCTTACTTGCCCTACTATTCAAAAGCTCCCTGGTTCAAGAATGGCAAACCAGCAACACTGCCTGAGGACTTTTACTCATCAAGGTTTTTTATTGACGAAATGATTAAATACATTGATGAGGATATTCAAAAGGAAGGTCCATTTTTTTCTTACATCTCATTTCAAGCCCAACATATTCCACTCCAAGCACCAAAAAAATATACAGATAAGTACTTAGACCTATATCGCGATGGCTGGGTAAGCTTACGAGAAGACCGAAAAAATGCTGCCATTGAAAAAGGTATTTTTGCTTCTGAAGCATCCATAGTCGATTCATTGAAAAAATTTGATGCCTGGGAAGATTTAGAAGAGGAAGACAGAGCGCATAAGGTTAAAAGTGCAGCGGTTTTTGCTGGCATGCTTAATGCTATGGATTATCACATTGGCAGGTTTATTAATTATTTAAAAGCGAATGATCTCTATGACAACACAATATTTATCATCACATCGGATAACGGGCCTGAAGGTAATGATCCGTCCAATCATGATGTCTGGAAGCAGTGGATTGGCACAACCAACTACAATACAAACTATGAAACTTTAGGGGAAGAAAACAGCTACGTTTATATTGGTACCGAGTTTGCTCAAGCAATGGCATCGCCCCACCACATGTATAAATTCCATATGAATGAAGGCGGCATTAAGGTGCCATTAATAATATCTGGACCAAATATAAAACAAGGCATCTATCATGAGTTTTCATACGTCACGGACATTGCCTCAACGATTACAGATATTGTTGGCGGTCAAGTGCATAATCAAATGATTGGCAAGTCTCTTAAAGACATAATGGCAGGAAATAGGACGCCAATTTACTCAGATGATGAATACATAGGTCTTGAGGTCACGGGTAATTCTGCACTTTTTAAGGGCAGGTATAAGATTTTGAGAAACAGACCACCATCTGGAGACAATGTTTGGCGCATGTATGACTTGAAAATAGACCCTGGAGAGACCAAAGATTTATCCAAAACTTACCCAGACATTTTCCAAGATCTTTTAAGCTCCTATGAAGAGTATGTTGAAGTAAATGGAGTGGTTGAATTGCCTGAAGATTACTTTTGGGCAAATGAAATGACAGTTAATACATTCAAAAGAAGAGTTTATGAATATCTGCCGTGGGGATTGCTTATAATTATTATTGGGTTAGGGGCTTTTATTCTCTATAGAAGAAAATGAAAAAGATAATATTTGCTATTGTCGCTGTTCTAGGTGTGCTTGTATTTTTTTGGCGTGATGTTCTTTTTTTCATTATTGTAAATTTTGTCAGGCCTGATTATCAGATTGGGCCCAATCAAGAGATCGTATGGCAAGAGGGCCCAGCAGAAAGAACGGATGGTCGTCCGAACATCATTGTTATTGTAGCCGATGATCTAGGCATCAATGATATGACCAATTACGATGATCTTAAACCTGGTGGAACCGTTAATACGCCCAATATCGACTTTATAGCGAACAGTGGTATCAAATTTAAAAATGCCTACTCAGGTAGTGCTACATGTGCACCTTCAAGAGGTATGATTGTAACGGGCAGATATGCCACAACTACTGGTTTTGAATTTACACCTGTGCCTGTTGGTATGGCAAGAGCAATCGCCCTATTTTCTGATGGTGCTGCTGAATATATTCCAGAAAACGACAATACACCTTTCGACTTGGCAGGCTTGCCTAACGAAGAAATAACATTTGCTGAGACTTTAGGTCAGGCAGGGTACTACACAGCTCATATTGGTAAATGGCACTTAGGGCGTGATACGCACTTTGCTGCTCTTAACCAAGGCTTTGATGAAAGTTTATTAATGTCGAGTGGATTGTTCTTACCTAAAGACGATCCGCGTGTAGTAAATGCCTTCCTTGACTTTGATCCCATTGATAAATTTCTGTGGGCTACTATGGATTATGCCGCGCAATTCAACCAAACAACTTACATGGATAATTGGTTTGAGCCCGATGGCTATTTAACCGATTACTATACCGATGAAGCCATCAAGGTTATTGAAGCAAACAAAAATAGACCATTTTTCCTTTATTTGGCGCATTGGGGTGTGCACACACCAATGCAAGCACTTAAGTCAGATTACGAAGAGCTTGCTTATATCGAAGACCATACTGAAAGAGTATATGCAGCAATGATTAAAGCATTAGATCGTAGTGTTGGTCGAATTGTTGAATCGCTAAAGGAGCATAATTTAGACGACAACACATGGATCATTTTCACAAGTGATAATGGTGGTGCGGGATACATTGGCTTAAGGTATATAAACTCTCCTTATCGAGGCTGGAAATTGACACTTTTTGAAGGCGGCATTAAGGTGCCTCTAATTTTTTGGAAGGAAGGTATAGATGCACAAGTAATTTCTGAACGTGCAACACACATTGATATTATGCCCACAATACACGGCCTGGTTAATGAAGACCTAACTCATCAAGTCGATGGTATAGACCTATTTAATAATTCTTTGGATCTGAGCAAAAGGCCAATATTTTGGAAAACGGACCATAACAAAGTTGTCATTAAAGATGGCTGGAAACTTCAAATAGCTGAATATCCAGATAAACAATGGCTGTTTAATCTGAATAATGACCCAACAGAGCAAATTGAGCTTTCCGGTTCATATCCTGATAAAGTGGCAGAGCTGTTAACTTTGATTAACCAACACTCTGAGGGAGGCCGAGAGGCAATATATAAAGCGCCGTTACGAGCAAAAATAGAGGTTGATCGAACTCTTAAAGAATCTATTGAAGATCCCGATAATGAAGGTGAGGTTGTTGTAGTTGCAAATTAATCTCTTTACTGCATGATTATCTGAGTCTTATTAAATTTTAATGTAGGATATTTTTATGAAGGCAGATTTCTTTTTTTCCTATCGAAGTCCATACTCGTATTTGGTATTGCCAAGAATATTAAAACTCAAAAAGGAGTACGATATTGATATTCAGTTTAAGCTTGTTTACCCACTGGCAATCAGACAACCAGAATTTTTCAAAGGTAAAAACTTCTTTAGTTTTTTTCTACTCAAAACTATTGATATCAGATCAAAGGCCAGAAGACTTAATATGCCGTTCTACATGCCGAATCCAGACCCAATTCAACAAAGCTACATAACAGGAAAGATTAATAAAGATCAACCCTACATCTTTGATATTTGCCACCTAGGCATGGTGGCAGAATTCCACAACAAAGGCATTGAATTTGCACATGAGGTTTCACATCTTATATTTGGCACTAAAAGTGGTTGGAACGATGAATCAAACTTAAGTCGAGCAGCTGCAAATGTTGGTTTAGATTTTAATAGGATAAAGCAAGAAGTTGCTGAAGGTGAAGATGCAATTGTAAAAGCAATAAAAACCAATCAAAGCCTACAGCAACAAGCAGGACATCATGGCGTACCTCTCATGGTCTATAAAGACAAAACTTTCTTTGGGCAGGATAGGTTTGATGAGTTCAAAGAACTGTTGCTTCAAGAAGGCTTGCAAAGAAGATGAATTCATTAGACTATGAAGAAGGAGTTAAGCACCTTCTAAAAGTTGAGCCTGCTTTTAAAAGCATTATTCCTAAAACTGAAATTTCTTTTTTTCTGCGGCCAGAGGGTTTTGAGGGAATGGCTTCGCTGATCATTGAGCAACAACTTTCTGTTAAAGCAGCGAACACGATTAAAAAAAGAGTCTTTGACTTAATGACAAAAATAGATAGTACAAATTACCTCAACTTATCGCAGGATTCATTAAAGGCTTGTGGTCTCAGTCGCCAAAAAATTAACTACCTTGGCATAGTTGCTAACGCTGAGATTAATGGAGATCTAAATTACGAAATAATTTCAATAATGTCTGACACTGATGCACAACAAGAACTATGCAAACTTAAAGGCATAGGTCCATGGACGGCAGATTGTTACCTTATGGCATGTTTAAGACGACCAGATATTTGGCCAGTAGGCGACATTGGCTTGCAAGAAGGAGTAAGGAGACTTAAACACCTGAAAGAACGGCCAACCATTGAGGATATGACTTCGATAGCAAGTGACTGGCGTCCTTTCAGGTCCATTGCAGCAAATATCATATGGGCAGATTACGACTAAATTAATCTTTTTTTCTATATTTGCGTTTTTGCTTTCGAGCCTTTTCTTGTCTGTTATTGTTTTGTTGCAACTTCTTATTGGCTTTTTTTAATCTTTCTTCATATCGCTGGTTTATAGCTTCTTGGCCTGGAATTTCTTCGTTAGCAATCTTGTTCCGCAACATTTCTAGCCTTCTTAATCTCATACCATCGTATTTGCCAGAAGCAATTAATAGATCAAGATTGGATAATCTTTCTACTTTTTTCTCAGCAAACTCTGCTACCGATGGTGGTCCTTTAAGTTCGGCAAGATCTAATTTCAGCCTTGCCATCATAGCCCTATTTTCCATTCCCACTTTTTGCTTCATTTTTTCACCATGGTGGTCAGCAAAAAATAAACCAGTGTAAAAAAAGACAGATACAATCAAAAATATGTTTCTCATAATAATTTTTGACCGTTGCTAAGAAAATTAGTTCAACTTAATTACGACTTTAGAAAAAATTTCCATGCATTTCTCTAAGTCTTCGATATTAGGAAAGGTAGGAGCTATCCTGATATTAGAGTTATTGGGATCTCTTAAATAAGGAAAACATGAACCGACAGGTAAGAGCTTTAAACCAACCTCTCCGCAAGCATTTATAATTTCCTCAGCATTATTATTAGTAGATTCAAATGAAAAAAAGTAGCCACCAGTAGGTGATGTAAACTCACAGAGATTCATTTTCTTTAAATTCAATAAATATGATTCAACCAATTCAAATTTTGGCAATATAAGCTTTTTAAGCTCTGTCATATGATCAGTTATTGATACCTTAGAGAAAATCTTTGTATGCAAGCCTTGATTCATTTTATTTGGTGCAGGTGTAAGTGAATTACGGTAACTAATGAAGCAATCTAAATTCTTTGCAGCCGAAGATATAAATGAAATGCCAGCTCCTGCTAGTGTTATTTTTGAAGTTGACCCAAGAATGAATAGGTTGTTCTCAACTCCATTTGTGTGGGCAATAGAGCTTGCAGAACTTTGTTTAATTGTTTCTTTTAAATCGTGACAAGCGTAGGCATTATCCCAAATAATCATAAAGTTATCTTTATTTGGTTGGATGGCTTTAAATATGTGATCAACCTGTTCATCTGTAAATGTATGGCCTGTGGGGTTTGAATGTCGAGGGACGCAGACTATGCCATGAATGCTATTATCCTTTGAAATATATTCTTTAATTTTCTCTATATCAGGGCCATTCTCAAGAAAGGGCACACTAATCATTTCGATGCCAAAATTTTCCAATAGCTTGAAGTGCCTATCGTATCCAGGCACCAAACAAATAAACTTGCTTTCTGGAGTTAGCTTAGATGAGCTGAAACCTAAAAAATATGAACATGCTAATATTTGGTGCATTAAGGTAAGAGAGGAATTATCAAGCGCTAATGTTTTATCTTCTTCGGTGTTTAGTATTATGCTGCCAAGAGCTCTTGCTGAATTTATACCTTCTGGTGTGCCGTAGTTTCTGAGATCAACTCCATCCATCTCAAATGGCTGACTTATGCTTTCAATTAATTTCTGCGATAAAAGCAATTGATTAGGAGAGGGCTTGCCCCTTGTTAAATCATATAACTCATTATCTCCTAACCAAGGGAGTTCTTGTTTGATTTGGTCTAAAATATTCATTAGTGGATTCAGCAGTATTAATTCTATCAATTTTTTTAACTATATCTTTGGGCTTGTTAACTTTTTTGATTCTTAAGTTAATTAACAACCAAAGCTCCAACTCTGAAGATGACACTTCTATCCTCACTGAAGAGATAAAAAAAATAATTGAAACAGTTTACAAAGAACGTGAAGCTGAGTTTAAAACATCATCTAAAGACAGCATTGAAAAAATTATCGATCCATTCAGGACAAGGATTAAGGAATTTGAGGACGAGGTTAAGAAAAATACAGAACAACAACTTAAACTGCATGTCGAAACTAAAACTACGATTGATGGGTTAATAGAAAAAACAAATCAAATCACTAGCGATACTGCTAACCTTGCCGATGCTTTACGAGGAGACAGTAAGACACAAGGCGATTATGGAGAAATGAAGCTTCGAATGTTGCTTGAAAACTCAGGATTACAGGAGAATATTCACTATAAATTGCAAGAAAATTTTGTTGTTAAGGGAGAGGATGGATTAAAGAACAAAAGACCGGATGCCATAGTGTATTTACCAGACGATAGGCAAATAATTATTGATTCCAAGTTTTCTTTTAGAGCGTACCACGATTACAGCAGCAGTGAAAAAGCTGAAGATAAAGACAGGAATGGCAAACATCACGTTGTGAATGTTAAAGAACGCATTAAAGAATTAAGTGATACAAAATATAATGACATTGCCGATCTAAACTCGCCGGATATGACTTTCTTATTCTTAGGAATTGATGATGCATTAAATGTTGCACTTAAGTACGATCAAGAGCTTTTGTCATATGCAACCAAAAAACGTATAGCTTTACTCAGCCCAACCCAACTTCATATATCAATAAAAATGATTGAAAACTTATGGCGAATAGATGGACAAAGAGAGGGCGCAAAGGTCATTTATGAGGAAGCTCAAAAACTAGTTGATAAACTTGGGGGGTTTATAGAAACTGTAAATAGCCTTGGACATTCAATAGAACTTTCACAAAAGAAATTTGAAGATGCAATGAATAAGCTGTCAACTGGAAAAGGTTCAATTGAAGCAAGAGTAAACAAATTAATTTCAATTGGGAAAAAAGAATCAGAGAAAATAAAACATGACAATTGAGTTTTTCTTGTATCCGCTAATAGGAATTTTATCAGGATTTTTATCTGGATTTTTTGGTGTTGGCGGTGGAATAATCATTGTTCCATCGTTGCACTTCCTCTATAAAAGTTTGGGCTACTCAGATGAAATTGCTATCCCAGTTTCTCTTGGAACTGCTTTAGCATGCATCATTGTAAATGCGCTTTCAGCAATACCTATACACCACAAGGGTGGGACAATATCTTGGAGCAATTTTCGCAAACTTTTACTTGGAATAGTTGTCGGTCCTGTTATCGGTGCCCTAATATCTGTTGAGCTAGATAAAGAATTATTTAAAAAAATATTTGCTTTATTTATCTTTCTAATTTCATTGCGACTTTTCTTTAAATCCAGCGAATCCAAAACAGAGAAGAACATTTCGTACACAGTCGCATTGCCATTTGGTGGGGTTGTAGGAGCTCTGTCTTCACTATTTGGAGTTGGAGGAGGGATCTTTATTGGCCCATTTTTACGTTTCATGGGGGAAAACATTAAAAGAGCCGCTGGCACCTCACTGGTGTGCACTCTTCCTGTCGGCATCATTGGAGCATTGTCGTATATGTATCTAGGAATAAATACACAAGATTTACCTGACTATTCAGTTGGCTATGTAAACTATCTAAGTTTATTTTTTATAGCAATATTTAGTTCAATATTTTCAAGAATTGGGGCACAACTGACACAAAAAGTTAATGACAATGTTTATCAGACTCTTTACGCTTTACAACTCCTACCGGTATTTATTTATTGGTTGTTAGCATAATGGAATATCCTGAGTTTATTAATCCAATCGCTATTTCTATCCCCATTGCAGGCTTTTGGGGAGATTCAATTGACATTGCATGGTATGGAATTTCTTATGTTTTGGGTGCCTACCTTGTTTATTGGCATATGGTTACTAATAGATTTCAATTTGGCATCGACCTTGACAAAAACCAAACGGAAGACCTCGTTTTTTTCTACGGGTTGTTTTTAGGCGCAGTGGTTGGTGGACGGTTAGGTAGCGTTCTATTTTATGATCTTCATCTACAGCTACAAGACCCCTTTTATGTTTTTAAAATTTGGCAGGGTGGTATGGCATTTCATGGTGGTTTGATTGGAGTAATGATTACCATGTTTATATTTGCAAAGAAGCATAACTTGAAATTTCTAGCAATTACTGATTGGTTGGTGCCATCAATACCTATAGCACTTTTTCTTGGTAGAATTGCCAATTTCATTAATGCAGAGCTCTATGGCAGAGCAACCGAAATGCCATGGGGAATGATTTTTCCCACAGATCCTTTGCAAATTGTAAGACATCCATCCCAATTATATGAAGCCTTTCTAGAGGGTATAGTTCTATTTATTTTCCTTAATTTATTCGTTAAAAGAAGAGGCTATCATGGCAGGCATACCGCTTTTTTTCTAATTGGTTATGGTGTGCTTCGGTCAATTGCAGAACTTTTTAGAACCCCAGATTTTGTTTACGGTAACGATTTTTTATTATTTAGTTTCATAACTCAGGGACAATTATTATGTATACCTATGATAATATTAGGACTCTTTATACTAAGAAAAAATAATGCAACAGTACCTTGATCTACTAAAAAAAGTACGCACCGAAGGCTCTCATAAAGGCGACAGAACAGGAACAGGAACCTTGTCTGTTTTTGGTTATCAGATGCGGTTCAACCTACAGGAATCATTTCCTCTAATTACCACTAAAAAAGTTCACTTTAAGTCAGTTGCATATGAACTGCTTTGGTTCCTAAGAGGTGAGACAAATATAAAGTTTCTTAAAGAAAATAGTGTCAAAATTTGGGATGAGTGGGCAGATGACAATGGAGACTTAGGGCCAGTTTATGGGAAACAATGGCGTAATTGGGAATCCAATGGTAAGTCTTACGATCAAATAAATGAAGTTATTGAACAAATTAAATCAAATCCCGATAGCAGAAGGCATATTGTCAGCGCATGGAATGTTGGAGATATACCCAGCATGGCTTTAGCCCCTTGCCACAACATGTTTCAGTTCTATGTACAAGACAATAAGCTCTCATGTCAGCTCTATCAACGTAGTGCAGATATTTTTCTTGGTGTTCCTTTTAATATTGCGTCCTATGCCTTGTTAACGCATATGGTTGCTGAGGTATGTAGCTTAGAAGTTGGTGACTTTGTACATTCGTTTGGTGATGTTCACCTTTATACAAATCATCTCGAACAAGCCGATGAACAACTAACTAGACAACCTTTGTCGCCACCTCAGATTAAAGTGGCAAAAAAACAAAACATAGATGAATACGTTTATGAAGATTTCGAATTGATCGGCTATGAACATCATCCTCATATTCCGGCACCAGTAGCAGTATGATCATCTCAAGCCTTGTGGCCATGAATAGTTCTTTATTGATTGGGAAAGACAATGATTTACCATGGCATCTCAAAGATGATTTAGCTCATTTCAAAAATTATTCGATGAATAAGCCTATAATAATGGGGAGAAATACTTATGAATCAATTGGAAGACCACTACCTAATAGACACAATATTGTAATAACTACAACAATCAATGAGTTAGATGGTGCTGTAGTAGTAAATAACTTCCTTGATGCTATCGAAGCTGCAAAAAAATATTGCCTAGCAAGCAATCAAAATGAAATCGTTATCATTGGTGGTGCTAAAATCTTTGCTCTTGCAAAAGACATGATTAATAAGCTCGTGATTACTTGGGTCGAAGCAAATGAATTGGTTGGTGATGTTTACTATCCTAGATTTAATTTAAAAAACTGGATTGAGCAGTCACAAAAATCATTTAAAAAAAATGCAGATAATGATTATGACTTCGTTATAAAAGAGTATCTTCTTAAGAAATAGACTCTCTTCTGAGATTTAAATTCTTAACTCTCTGTTGCTCACTATCTGTATACTGCAACCAAGCTCTTGCCGACTTTTTAACTGCATCTTTCTTACTTTGCGATGCTTTGGTAAAAACATCTCTGGCTTCATCAAACCTCTGTAGTTCAAACAATGCTTGTCCAAGGGTTAATTGAGCAAAACCTGGGTTCTTAAGGTTACCTTTTTTGATGCCCTTATTTATAGCTTCAATAGCTTCGCTGATATTGTTGTCTAAGTACAGAAGATTGCCAATAGCAATGAGTGCTTCACCATTGCTTATAACTTTATCGAGCTTTCTATAAACATCAACCGCTGCTTCTCTTTCTTGTGCAGCTCTGAGTGATTCAGCTAAGATAGTTAAGTTTCTTTCACTTTCATCCAAAAATGGTGCGGCGTCTCTATCTAGAGCTTCAGCAGAACCAGCTTTGACAAATGCTGGTCCTAAAATATCCAAACAAGTCATTTCCTCTACAGGAATGCCATCCTTATCAACAACTAAATTACCGTCTTCATCCAAAACTTTTCCTAGAGCACACTCTTGATCGATTACTTTTTGCCCTGCAACAGATGTCATGCCAGTTAACATAACTTCTGCAGCCCAGTAAGGATTTCCAGCAGCCAATAACATCTGAGAGAGCGATTGAAATTCTGTGCTTTTATCAAGAAGCTCTTTTTGAAAAGCTGTTTTTAGTAGCGAGGTGTAGTCTCTGCTTCTATCAAGCTCGTTATATAAGCCAGCCAAATTAACGAAGTATCTTTTCTTTGGGTAGAGTTCTAAAACTTCCTCATAATATGGGACCTGTTCTTTTTTCAAGTTCAGCTCTCCCATGGTAGCCAGCAAGATTGAATACCAGTTCTCCCTGAACGTAGTCCCCGTTTCATTAGAAATTCTTTTTGCTTCCATCATCACGTTGTAAGCTTTTTGAAATTGGTCTTGTAGGAAATATGCTTGCCCTAATAAAACATAGGCCTGTGCTGTCACCTCATCTGTTGTCTTAAACCACAACTTTAAATATTTAATGCCATTGTCAAAATCTTCATCAGATAAATAAAGCTGGGAAATAGTATAGTAAGAAGAGAGCTTAATTCTTGGTTGAGCATCTTTCTCTTTAATGAGGTTCAAATAATCGTTTCTTGCTCCAACTAAATTATCTTTGTATGCCAAATTAACGTATGCCTGGTAGTAATAAAACATCGATCTATCATAAGAGTTAAGGCTGGAAACTCTGTTCCTTAACTGTGCTAATTCTGCATCTGTCTCTTTGATAACAGCATCGATCTGTTTATCTTTTAAATTTGCCTCTGCTGTTTTTTTGTCTTTTAAAAGCAATGTCTTTGCTTCTTCTAATTGGCCTGCTTCATCAAGACCTTCAACAATTTTCTGAACTCTTCTAGCAGTCGAAGCTGTTAAAACTTTAGATCTTCTTGATTGTAACTCTCTTTTTTGCTCTTCTGTAGCAAGCTCAGGCAAACCATCTCTCTCATCCGCTCTAAAATCAAAAGAAATTAAAATAATAAGTCCTAGCAAAAATCTCATATCATTCATCCAGTTCAAAAGTAAATTTATGTGGTACATCTTCAACTGATACCGGTCTACCATCTCTAACAGTTGGCTTATATTTAAGCTTCGCAGCTGCTCTTAGTGTTGCGCTGTTGAACATAGTGCAATCACTATATTCGCCATCTCGGTTAGCTACTGATCTACACTTGCCTTCGATTACAAAAGGATCTGCAATTGTGCCTGACTCAGTGATTGTAAATGCCACAATAACATAGCCTTCTGTCCCTCTTTCCTGTGCTCTTCTAGGATAAACTGGCTGAACTTTAAACAGAGGAATATATTCTCCATCTCTGAACATGCTGCCAGAGCCTGAGTTAAAATTAATTTGAGGTTTGCTTTGTGTTGCTGACACAGCAATCGGTGTCACATCGAGTTGAGGTGGGGCAATATCAGGTGGTGCAACTTCTGGCTCTTCTGGAGGCTCAACTTCATCGTTGGTTAAAGTTTCGATCTCTCGTTCGGGCATAATGACATCACCGATCTTTCTACCTTTGGTGATATCACCAGCATCTCCAGTGCTAATCAGTGCGACCATAAAAACAAATAACAATAAACCTGCAAGTGGTGCAGCTCCCATAAAAAGATGCTTTTTGGTGACCACAAAATTATTTGCCATAACTTTTTGACTTACTCCTTCTAATTTGGTTCAGCTGCAAGAGATATATCAAACACTCCTGCATCTCTTGCTCCATCCATCACTTGAATGATTGCGTCTGCACTGGCAGTTTCATCTGCTTGAATAACTACTGAACCTTGAGGGTTGTCAGCTAAGAGTTTAAGTACATTAGCCTTTACTTGTCTGACATCAATCCTTCGTCCATCCATGTAAATTTCATCGTTTCCACCTATTGCTATTAGAATAGCTGCATTTTCTTGAATTTCTGAAGTGTCTGAATCAGGTCGATTAACCTCAAGTCCAGGCTCTTTAATGAAGTTAGCTGTAACAATAAAGAAGATAAGCATGATGAAAACAACATCAAGCATTGGTGTTAAATTAATTTCACTTTCTTCTTCTCGAGCAGCTGCACTTATAGCATTTCTTCTCATTATTTTTCTCCTTGTTTGCTTGATCCAGTTACATAATCAACCATCATCAATTCTCTGGATTCAACTTGGTTTTTAACCCATATCATTGCTAAAACTCCTGATAATGATGATACCATGCCGGCCATTGTTGGAAGAGTTGCTTTTGACACACCTCCTGCCATTGACCTTGCATCCCCACCACCGGTAAAAGCCATAACCTGGAAAACTTCAATCATACCTGTGACTGTACCCATCAATCCAAAAAGAGGACATAACGCTATGCAGACCTGTATGAGTTGAATATTTTTACTAATTGATATCTTGCCTTCAGAAATAAATCTGGTTTTGGTTTGATACTTGTGCCACGGTGACTTAAATTTTAATGAAAGGTATCTGCTTTTGATATCTTCAGCAAATCCCTCATGTACAAAAAGAAAATAGTAAATTCTCTCTAAGATTAAAGCCCACATGAAAGTAACTAGGATAGCTATATACCATAGGACTGGCCCACCTTGTTCCATAAAATCTCTAAGAGAAATATAAAGCTCAGTAAGCCAATACATAGTTATTTTGCTTTTTCAGCAACAATACCAGTTGCTTGTTCTTCTAAAACATCCACAACAGATCGAGCAGATGACTGCAAGAATGAGTGTGCAAGTGTTGTTGGTATAGCAACTACAAGACCAAGTACTGTTGTAACAAGTGCCTGTGAAATACCTCCAGCCATGATTTTTGGATCACCAGTGCCAAACAGAGTAATTTGTTGGAAGGTAATAATCATCCCTGTTACTGTTCCTAATAGCCCAGCCAATGGTGCTACAACGGAGACGATCTTTACAAAGCTAATGCCTCTTTCAATTGAGGGTCTTTCGCCCATAATTGCTTCGGCAAGCTTCAATTCAAGTCTGTCTATTTCTTCTTTCATATGTTTTTGGCCAACTGTCAGAACTCTACCTAATGGGTTAGAATCATCAGGCTTTTCGTTAGCTAACTGCTCCTGAACAGCTCTGCTAGTAATCCAAAGCATGGTGTATTTGTAAATGGCAAATAACATTGTGATTGCACCAATGGCAAGAATGATATAACCAATCAACCCACCTTGATCAATTCTTTCAAGAAGAGACGGGTTCTGAATCAAGTTAGCTAGTAGTGCACCTCCCGACGGCCCACTTGGGTCAACAGAAAAACTTACATAACCAGCACCTGCATCGGCATCGCTGATTCTACCAGCTGAGCTTGTGTATCGGCCTGCAGGCTGCCTTGCAAGGAATTGATACTGGCCTTTTGCAGGAACGTATTCAAGATACTTATTGCCACAAACTGCATTGTAAACACCAACCCTAACAACATCACAGGTTACTTGAGTGCCATCAACATTAATAACATCAGTAGAGAACCTAACAACTTCACCGGTTGCCTTCATCTCTCTCATGATTTCATACCAAACTCTCTCGATCTCTTCAATTGTTGGAAGCTCTGTTGATTCACCCATTTTTCTGGTAAGGTCACCAAGGAAAAACTCTCTATCTTTGCCAAATTCTGCAGCCGTAAGTGAAGTTTCAAATGTAACCCTTGAGTCTGTGCTGATGCTCTGCATATGACCAAAAAGTTCATTTAAGGAACCCAGCTGTTTTAGATAAGCTTCTTCAGCAACTCTTAATTTTTCTTGGTTCTGCGTGAATACTTCTTCAAGTTCATCGGCTATTCTTTCTTGACGAGCTAGTTCTCGTTGCTCTTCTCTAAGAATCTCTTGTTGCTGATTACGTGATCTAATAAACCTAGCTTCTCTATCAGCATTTTCTGCCTGTTCTTGTGTTTTTCCTTCTTTTACAAGCTCAAGAAGTTTATCCAAGTTTGAAGGGGCTGGAGTTTCTGCTTCTTGTGCAAAAAGGATTGAAGAGGCTAAAAGTAATAACGCTAATGTATATTTATAAAATCTCATTACTCACCTCCCTTAACTTGTACAGGCACTGCCAAGAGATCCAATGGAGCGGTTTTGCTTGCCATACGAATTCCGTCTCTGACTGGTATTCTGAAGCCATCAACTTCCTGCCAATCAGAACCATTCCATATGCCTGCTTCGCTTTGATCTTTAAGCTGATACATAAGCGCCAATCTTCCAATACGAAGAATGTTGACTACTTTTCCTTCTCCATCAAGTTCTATTGAATCTTCATAAGTTTCTATTGTTCTGCCATACTCTCTTTCAATGTTATAGGCTTCTAATACCTGTCTGACTTGCTCAGATGCTGTTACTTTTGGATCAGATAACGTAGCTCTAACTTGATTGATTCGCTTAGTTCTTTCATCTAATGAGAATGGTGCATCCAAACTAACAAATTGCTCAAGACTGTCTGCCATTCTTTGCATAAGTGGTGGAATTTGTCTTTGGATAACTACTACTTGTCTGGTTTGTTCAGCTAGAGTAACCAGTCTTTCTTCCTGGGCCTTAATTTGTTGCCTCTTTTGTTCGTTATAGATTTTTAAACCTTCAACCTGTTTCACAACCACTTTCCATTCCGCAAGCAATGAATCTTTTTCAGTAGCCAATGAGTCGACCTCTTGTTGAGATTCTTCAGATAGGTTTATGCTGTTATTATTCTCAATTAATATCTGATCTAAATCACTGTTTTCTGATGCAGCTAAACCAGATATTAGCAAGAGAATCACTAAATAATTTTTCATTATTTTTACCCCTTAATATTAAACTTGACCGTTTAATATAAACAATATTAATTATACAGCAATATTTTTTACTGCATTAGCAATAAAAAAATATACAAACTTACAATTTAGGTAGGAAAATTGGGGTTTTCCTTAAATACTCCTGATATTTTGGATCTTTCCCCCATTTTTTGTTGGATCTTGCCTCCAACATCCTCACTCCGCTTACATAATAAATAAGCAAAAATGTAAAAATTGGAGAAATTAGTGAAAAATACTGCATACCACTCATGACTGGTAGGGCCATAAGAGACACCCCTATCCATAAGACAACCTCGCCAAAATAATTTGGATGTCTTGATTTTGACCACAAACCTTCAGTTATGAATTTACCTTCATTGTTCGCGTCAGATTTAAATTTAGTTTTTTGTTGATCTGCGACAACTTCAAAAACAAATCCAAAAATCCATACAGCTAAACCAAGGCTGCCAAGAATATTAAAAGATGCTTTTGAAATTGCTGTGATAGCTACCAAAGCTGACAATAGTTGAATAAAAACCCAAGCTGCTGAAAGGCTCCACGTCATAAATAATTGGGTAAAGCTTGGTAGAATTGATCTAAACCTCTTGTCTTCACCATCTTTAAGCACACGCAAAAATAAGAAACTGCCAAGACGAATCGTCCATATCAAAATGCAAGCAGCAATAATTGCTGATCTAAAATCAATTGGACTATTTAATTGAACTAACTGAAATAAAACGTAGATAGTGACTGTTATATAGGTTAACGACCCTGTAAGGTCGTAAAACTTTTCTGTTTGAAAGACATATGACGGGATAAATAAGACCCAATGTATGCCAAACGAAATAAATAGGACTGTCATAATTAATGATAAGTCGCCATCCATGACTGTCCCGACATCTACCAGACTTCCTAGAAAGAAGCATAGAATAAATGTAAATGCTGAGATAGCAAGATTAGTTAAAGGTTGTAAAATAGATTTTGCCATTACTGTGCCTTGAAATGATAATAACAATAAGTATAGATGAATAAAATATGAAGTACTCAACAAATCAATTCAAGCAAGGCTTAAAGATTTTAATTGACGGCGAACCATGCTCTATAAATTCTTATGAATTTCACAAACCTGGAAAAGGTCAGGCTGTGATGCGAACCAAGCTCTACAACCTTAGAACTGAAAAAGTCTGGGAAAGAACTTTTAAGTCTGGGGAAACTGTTGAAGCTGCAGATATATTGGAAAGAGAATATCAGTATCTCTACTCAGAAGGAGCCAACTTCATTTTTATGGATCAAGAAAGTTTTGAACAAATTGAGATAGATGCTTCGATAGTTGGAGAGACCAAGTATTGGCTTGAGGGGGAAGAGATATGCAAAATGTTGTTCTGGAATGGAGAAGTTTTACGACTGGAAGCACCAACATTTGTTGAGAAAGAAGTTGTTAACACTGAACCTGGTTTAAAAGGTGATACCGTATCAAATACACTTAAGCCGGCGTCAATATCTACTGGAAAAGAAATACAGGTTCCACTATTTATCAATGAAGGAGACGTCATCAAAATAGATACTAGACACAGCTCCTATGCCGGACGAGTGAATAAGTGAATATAGTAAAACGGTTAGATTCTGATTTGCATGCAGCTCTATCAGAAAATTATCAGGAGGCGTATCAGAATTTAGATAAAGGTTCCTTAGATGCCATATGTTTTGAAGTAGGCACGAACCCAGAGCATGGCGATTTTTCTTCAAGCTTTGCGCTCAAGCTTTCAAAACAGCTGAAAACAAATCCCAGAGAAATTGCTGAGTCCATAAAAACTAGCCTTCAAAATGAGCTCATTACCAAAGTAGAAGTTTTAGGCCCTGGCTTCTTAAATGTTTTTCTTACAGCTGATACAAAGGCCATCCTTTTAAATAAAATTATTGCTAATCCCGAGACTTACGGTGCCAAAACAAGCAATAGCAAAAAGGTTTTAGTTGAGTTTGTTTCCTCTAACCCAACAGGCCCTTTGCATGTTGGTCATGGTAGAGGAGCTATTCTAGGTAATGCTCTAGCCAATTTATTTAAAAACTCAGGCTATGATGTTACCAAAGAGTATTACGTTAATGATGCTGGCAGACAAATTAGCATTTTATCTGCTAGTGTTTTGTTGAATGCATTTTGTTCAAAATTTGAGAGCGAGGGCACGTATGAGGGAGAATATGTAAAATCTCTTTCTCAGTCCTTTAAAGAAACAGTCAGCAGCATTGTCATTGATCTTGATATTGAATTAAACCAGTTAGATAAAGATCAAAGACTGGATAAAGTAATAGGGCTGCTATCAAATAATTTCCCTGAACACTGGGAGAAAGCCAGAAAATTTTCTGTAGATGAAATAATTCAGTTAATAAAGTCAGATTTAAAAAATTTTAATGTCATTCATGATGAGTGGTTCTTTGAAAGCAGCGTCGGAAAAATAGATGAGAAGGGATCACACCTTAGCAATGGTTTATCGGCTGTGACAGATAAAAAATTAACTTTCAAAAAAGATGGAGCAACTTGGTTTAGGTCGACCAACTTTGGCGATGACAAGGATCGCGTTTTAGTTAGAGACAACGGCGAACCAACCTACTTTATGACCGATATTGCATACCACAATAATAAAATCAAAAGAGGGTATGACTTATGTGTAAATATTTTTGGTGCTGATCATCATGGTTATGTTTCTAGGTTATCTAGTGCTTTTAATGCCCTAAAAAGCGATTTGCAAGAGCTGGAAGTCATACTTTATCAATTGGTTAACCTATATGAAGATGGTAAACAAAAACAAATGTCTACTCGAAAAGGTGAATTTTACTCACTTAAGGACTTGTATGAAGAATTGGGCTCGGATGCAATAAAGTTTTTCTTTCTAGAAAAAAAATCTGACCATACCATGGATTTCGATATTAATAAGGCTAAAGAAGCAAACAAAAATAATTCATACTTTTACACTCAATATGCGCATGTAAGGTGTGCTTCTATTCTTTCAAAAGCCAAACTTGGCAAAACCCCAAAAATTCTTGATGAGGACATTAATAACAACTTTAACTTAATAAACAACTTAATAAATTTCCCGAGCCTGCTTAAAGAGTACACCAAAGAAAGATCACCACATTCACTGGTACATTACCTAAAGGAGGTATCAAGCCTATATCATTCTTTTTATGAGAATTTTTCAGTGTTGTCTGATGACAACAACATTCAAGAATCCCGCCTTGCTCTTACAAAAGCTACCCAAATCGTTATAAGTCGTGGCCTATTGATCCTAGGAGTAAAGCCGTTAAAAGAAATGTAATATGGCTGGTTTCTCCTATAAGAATAAAAAATTTCCTTTAAAAGCTGTACCAACTGTTTTAGTAACTGTCCTAACCTCATTCATAGTTACGATTGGAGCTAATATTTTGCTTCAGGATAAGCCTGATTTTTTAGATCTATCCTTATTTGAAAGCGAAGAAATAGAATATGAATTTCAAACCATTCTAGAAACTAACAATTTTGAAGATTTAGATAGCCTTGAGCTAAAAGCCATTGAACAGTGCGAATACTACGCTCAATCTGGTAGTTTTAGGACTGAAAAAGCTGCACAGAGTCAGGTCGACCAACTTAGCAGTCTGGGCTATGAAGCTGCAATAGAGAACGTAAATAGCAGCAATGGATACAACTTCAAAGTAATTGTTGGGCCTTTTGAAAACCGATCACAAACCAACAATGCTAGAGAAATATTTAGGCAATTGAATATGGATTCAATTGAAATTCCAGTATGCACAAAAATAGAAAATGGATCTTGATACCTATCACAAGATTGTTTCACAATTACCCAATAGTGTAACACTGATAGCTGTCTCCAAAGGGCAGTCCATTGATAAGATTCTAAAACTTTATAATGACGGCCAAAGACATTTTGGTGAAAATTTTGAACAAGAGCTAACACATAAAAAAGAGAATCTTCCCAAGGATATTAATTGGCATTTTTTAGGGAACATGCAAACCAATAAATTAAAAAAGATTTCGTCATCAAGCTATCTTATTCAGTCAGTATCAAGAAAAAAAGTTTTGGATAAGCTTAATAATTTAAATGAGAAAAAAGCTATAAATGTTTTACTGCAATACAAGCTAGGCAATGAGGATACAAAGTCTGGATTCAGTAGGGCTGAAATAATTGAAAACCATGAAAGATATAAAAATTCAAATTCGCTTAAAATAATTGGTTTAATGGGCATTGCTGAAAATTCAACCGAAGAGAAAAGAACACAAAACCAATTTAAAGAAATAGCTCAGCTTTATAATGAACTTAAAAGTAAAGATGAGAATATCTCTACTTTGTCGATTGGGATGTCATCGGATTATAATTTAGCAATCGAAAGTGGCTCTAATATGATTAGGCTTGGGACAGTAATTTTTGGTAAAAGAAAATGATAGGGCAAGTTGTCAACATATTTATTTACTTAATATTGTTTCTTTTCATTGTTGATTTAACCAAATCAGATAGGTACAACAAAGTCGCTAGGGCAATCAAGATGATTTTGCTTCCTGTTTTGCTTTTGTTTGACAGAATGTACTTTAAAAACCTTAATGTAGGGCTTCTGCTTGCAGCGATCTTGTTGTACTGGGCCTTTTCATTCTATATGATTCCCGATCTTGGTATTTTGGGCACACTAAACCTTGCTGTTTTTAAAGTCTGCATGACTCTGATCGGAATCATGAAATTTTTAATTATTGGCGGTGTAATTTTAAGTTGGGTTTATATGTTTGGGATGTATGTAAGCAACTCGTTCACTGCTTTGCTACAACAATTATATGAAGCAATAGTTTCCGTATTCAGGAATATTATTCCTCCAACAGCCGGTTTTGATTTAAGTCCTTTGATAGCTTTCTTTATATTACAGCTTTCAGAAAGAGCGCTGAGCATACTTCTGTTGGAAATAATTCCAAGAATTTCATCTAACTACATTAATATTTAACTCTGCAGCCAAATTATTGCTTAACTCAGAAGTTAAAAAAAATGTTTCTTTAAACCTTTCTTGTGTAAATAACTCCATTTGATCGTCGTAATGAGGAGATTTTTCATCTTCGCTGTTGCCATATTGATGTATGCTTTTAGTTGTTTGTTTACCGTGCTTATCCCACTTAACAAATATAACCAAACCATCGCCAGCTACTGCTTTTAATTTGTTTGATTTATAAGGGATGCCATAGATAGCACGCAAAATATCGGGACCCCCACTTATTGCTAATTCTTTATTGCCTCTAACCAGCTTATTGACATCGCCCCACTGTAAATTCTTTTTCATAAATTTTTCTGCGCACGACAACAAAATCTCATCTGCTTTTTGTAAATCAAAGTCTTTGTTATTGTCCCAAGAATCTCTAAGGTAACAAACACCAAGTGGTGCAGCAGCATTTTCAATATTCGTTTTTAGATCCCATGACAATAGTAATTTTTTTGATTTTTGGAACTCTAAGTTTTGATTTGATGATTCTTTAATTAGCTCTATGTAATTGTATAGCTTAAATTCTTTTGAATATTCATTATTAAATTTAAAGCCAATAAAATCCTCTTCTGTGATAAATTGATCGTTTGCAAGCAAACTGCCAAGCACAACTGACCTATTGGTCAGATTTTCTTGAAAGCCAATTTCAGCATCAAAAGCGGATTTTGCTAAATTGTCTTTTTTGGAAGCTGTAAAAAAAGGGGACTGGTTTGCAGAATATACATACCCACCCGATGGGTTGATAATTTTTGGGGAAGAATTTGTTTGTAGGTATGAATTCCATATATATTGTAAATTTGTGCCATCAACTGGATCCTGCCAATTGATTCCCTTGAACCTCTTAGGGGTCACATTGTTGTGAACATAGCCAATATTGTTTTGATTGTCTGCATACACGAAATTTATAGAAGGTATTGCTTGAGTTTCAAAGCTCTTAAGCCATTCATCCAAATTAGTTGCCAAATTCATTTGAAGCCACTGTTGTGTTTGTTTCAGGTTCTCAAAGCCAACAAATTTCACAGCATAAAAACCATCGCTCCTCTCTAAAACCAAACCATGTTCTGTAAATTTTGCTTCTCGTTTAATTGGGAATGAAAATAGATTCAAAATTTTGGTTTCTATTTTAAGCTCTTTTAATTGAAAGCCTTTCCACTCTCCATTCAATCTATATTTGGTAGCATCGTCGTTTACCTCTAGCTTAAAGAAGTCGACCAAGTCAGGCTTATTAACAGTTGCACCCCAAGCTATATTGGGTGTGAAACCAATGAACATAAATGGAGAGCCGGGAAAAATTCCTCCCATTATGTCCCAACCTTCATTGCTTTTTAGTCGTGCTTCATACCAAGTGACAGGACCTTCGAGTGGCTGATGAGAGTTAATCATAATCATAGTTGATCCATCCAATGACTTAGTATTGTCTATTGCATAAGCGTTTGATCCTCTTGACTCCGATTGAGGTAAATCAGCACTGAAAAATTCGTCAATGGTTTCATCTAATCCGTACATAAATACTGACTGCATTGCGAATCCCGCGATAATGTCTTCTGGTTTAATTGGTAGTAATTTATTCTTGTAGTTATTGCTTTCTGCCCAGTAGTTTATACCGGCAGAGAATCCTTCTAAAACTGAAAGCGTTTCTGGAGATATTTGATTCAAAGTTTCTTTAGCCCTCAGTGGCAGATCGTAAGCTTTCACAATAAAATCTGATATAGCTAAGTTCCTGCCATATTTTTTTGCTAACTCACCCCTGCCTAGGTAAATATGGAACAACATATTTTCTAAATTATCTTCGGCCTGAGCATACGCAAGGCCGAATGCAACATCTTTATTAGTCTCACCATAAATATGTGGCACCCCCCAAATATCTCTTTTTATTGATACTTCATAGTTGTGGTTAGCAGATAGGAAACAACCTGTGGCCAAAAGTGTAAAAAGTAATTTATGCATATCAGTTTAGTGCTAGATTGTATTCTTTGATTGTATGTCCTTTCTTCAGCCCTTTGTTGTGAAAAGTTGATACTTTGAATGAAATGGGAACACTGGCATCAACCAAAACCAACCTATTTTGTGCCTTAATAGCTTCCTCGATATGGTCTTGATAAATAGCAGAGTCGGTTACTATTTGAATTTGGCCTTGCTTCACAATCTTTTTATGTAAAAGAGCTAAGAACTCTTTTGATATCAATCTTCTTTTTGCGTGCTTTTTCTTCGGCCAAGGGTCTGGAAAATGGATCCTTATAAAGTTAAATTTTTGTTTTGCGGCCTTCAGATACTCAATGGCACAACCATTATAAAGGTATAAGTTTTTTGGCAAATGCTTTTCATAGAATTCAACTGCACGAGCAAAGCCTTTTTTATAGGGTTCAACCCCAATAAAAATTATATCTTGGTTGGCAATCACATCCTCTGAAAACGATTGTGCATCACCAAAACCAATATCAAGTGCACAAGGTTTAGAAGATTTAGGAACATAGCCAAGCTCAACCAAGCACTTAGATGCAAGTTCTAGATACCCTTTATTTGTATCCGATAACCTTCCAGCGCGTGAGCTATAAGTTCTAATCATCCTAAGATTTTATTATGGAAATTAATCGAGGGAGAAGTGTGATTATAAATGAATTAGATTTTTAGACATTAACAAGATTGTTTTTAAGCTTTTTAAATGCTGTTGCCTCAATTTGTCTAATTCTTTCTGCGGATATATCAAACTTATCTGCTAACTCATTAAGAGTTAGCTTTTCATCATCCAGCCATCTTGATCTGATAATTTCTTGTGATCTTCTATCTAAATTAGCAACTCCCTTTAAAAGCGCACCATGATTAATTTGCTCATAGTTTTCTTGCTCAACAATGAGCTCTGGGCTAAATGAGTGATCTTCTAGGTATTGGCTTGGAGAGAAAGCTCTTTCATCGTCTTCATCGTCAGCACCAAGATCGAATGCAGAATCTGTTGAATTAAGTCTATTTTCCATATGCATAACTTCTTTAACAGAAACATCCAAATCTTTAGCGATTTTTTTAGCTTCGACGTCAGTGAGCCAGCCAGTGGATTGTTTTTTGCTTCTAAGATTAAAAAATAATTTTCTTTGGGCTTTTGTTGTTGCAATTTTTACTATTCTCCAATTTTTAAGAATAAACTCGTGTATCTCTGCTCTAATCCAGTGAACGGCAAATGAAACGAGCCTAACTCCTTTCTCTGGATCAAATTTCTTGACTGCTTTCAAGAGACCAACATTGCCTTCTTGAATAATATCTGCCAGTGGCAAACCATAACCAGCATAGGATTTTGCAATATGCACAACGAACCTTAGATGAGAAATAACTAGTTTGTGTGCAAGTTTTACGTCTTCTGTCTTGAAGAATTCTTGGGTGAGCTCGAGCTCCTCTTCTCTAGTTAGAACAGGTATTGTATAAACCTGGGCCAAATATTTATCTATGTCTGACCCTGGGTTTGCTAAAGCTAATGCGTAACTCATAACTAATTCTTATATGCTACTATAAAGATTATTTATCTTTTTAGCAACGGATAGATATATTAGCACTAAAAAATGCCATTTTTCAAATAAATTTGACGTTACTTTGACAGAAAAGTTCATTAGAATACACGCTTACGATGAGCAATATAGATAAACTACAAGAACTTCGAAAAGGCTTGGTTCTGCTTAGCAAGGATCGAGAAGTTGTACTGTCATTTCACGAGACATTTGAAATGGTTGATGAGCTTTTAGAGATAGTTGATGAACTTATAGGTCGAGAAAATTCTTAAGCACTATTTCTGAACAAAAACAAATTCGTTATCTTTAAATTCTTGGAAACTAAACCCTAGCGAAGAAAATTTTTTGATTGGATCAATAGAGCTGACTTTGTTTTTAATAAGAAACCTTGCCATCTCACCTCTGGCCCTTTTGGCAATAATACCAACCACCTTTAACTTTCCATCCTTAAGCGAAGCAAATTTAAAATTTACCACCCTATTTGAATTAAGGTGTTTTTTTACTGCTGCATAATATTCCTCTGAAGCCAAATTAAACAAATAATTTTCGCCAAGCTCTCTATTAATAGCATCGGCTATCTTGCTGCCCCAAAACTCATACAAACTTTTGTTTCCTAGGAAATCATGCTTTGTGCCCATTTCAAGTCTGTAAGGGTTCATTGAATCTGAAGGTTTCAATAACCCATAAATACCCGATAAAATTCTTAAATTTTTGTTTAGATAATCTTGTTCTTCGTTGCTTAAACTAGATGCATCTAAGTTTTTGTAAACATCACCCTCAAACTGGAAAATGGCTCTATTCTCAAGATTGTTAGTATTGTTCCAGTTGTTGTATCTATGTTGATTAAGTTTGGCAATGTCTTCGCTTACTCCCATTAAAGACTGTAGCTCTTTGCTGCTTAATTTTGCCATTTGCTCAGCCAGCTTATTTGCCTCAGACTGAAAAATTGGTTCGCTGCTCTTTAGGCTGCTGGTATTTTCTCTATCGATAAGTCTTTTGGCTGGTGAAATTAAAATCATTTTTTATAATCCTGCGTTATTAAAATCCAGTGCTCTTTCAGCTCTATAGCTAGACCTTACCATAGGACCAGATACAACTTCAAGAAACCCATATTTTAGTCCTTGTATTCGGTATTCTTCAAACTCTTCTGGCGTGACCCACCTATCAATAGGATGATGATTTAGGGTTGGTCTTAAGTATTGACCAAGGGTAACAATATCAACGTTATGAGCTCTAAGATCGCTAAATGTCTGATAGATTTCTTTGTCTGTTTCCCCCATACCAAGAATGATGCTTGATTTTGTTAGGATATTTGGATTGAGTTCCTTGGCTCTTTGTAAAACTGTTAGTGTCTTCTTATAGCCTGCACGCGGATCCCTAATAGGATGGGTCAGCCTTTCAACTGTTTCTATATTTTGTGCAAAGACCTTTATAGGTGAACTCACTATAGTCGCAATGGCTTCATCATTGCCATTGAAGTCTGAAGTAAGTACCTCAACCTCGATAATCTGGTTCTTGTTTTTAATTTCTGCTACTGTTTCTGCAAAGTGTGCTGCTCCACCATCGGCCAAATCATCTCTAGTTACACAGGTAAGTACAACATACTTAATGTCCATAAGCTCGACGGTTTCTGCTATCTTTCTTGGCTCATCTGCATCAAGCCATCCTTTGGGATTGCCTGTATTAACCGAACAAAATTGGCATGCTCTTGTACAAGTGTCACCCATAACCATAAATGTTGCTGTTCCTCTCGACCAGCATTCCGAAAGGTTGGGGCATTTAGCTTCTTCGCAGACAGTACTCAATTGCAGATTGTTAACTTTAGATTTTATTAATTCAAAATTTTTATTTGCATGATTTGCAGTGATACGTATCCACTTAGGTTTTTGTTCTCTCTCGACCTGTGAATATAAATTTCCTTTCATACCATCTTTGACTGATGAGACTCCAGCATGATTAACAATTTTTACAGTTGGGATAATATTTTTCATTATTTATCTAACTCTCGGTATTCTTGTAGTAGCCTATTATGTAAGTATTCTTTATTAATATTTATATATTCCAGCAAATTACAAGCTTTTATATTTAAACCACAGGGGTTGATACTATTAAAAGCTTCTAAGTCGGTATTATAGTTTATGCTAATGCCGTGGTATGAAAAGTTATTCTTTATCCTCATGCCAATGGATGCAACTTTCTGTTCTTTAATATATATGCCTGGGTCTGTGAAATTTAAGTCATGATCAAGATCAATACTACCAAAAACTTGGGACGTTTTATTTAATATAGTTTTCGTCAAATCAGTAGGCCGAAAAGGCATTTTTTTTAAGTCCAACATAAAATAAAACACCAGCTGGCCTGGGCCATGATATGTAATTTTGCCGCCACGATCAGTTTTTATAATTGGAATTGTTTGATTATCATCCTCTTTTATGAACTTTTCACTAATACCAATGGTGTAGACTGGAAAATGTTCTAGGTGCCATATTTGACTCTTACGTAATGTGGATTTAATCAGATCTAACATCTCCTGATGGCTCTCTTGATAGTCTATGAGACCTTTGTCGATAGTTTCTATGCTCATATTTTTTGCAGGTTGGCATAAGCTGCTACCAACCACTTTGTTCCTACCTCATAGAAGTTTACCTGTATGCGTGCAGCGTCTCCGTTTCCTTCCATACTAAGCACTACTCCATCACCAAAGGTTTTATGGCGCACATTGTCACCAAGATTAAATTCAAGGTCGTTGTGCTCCTCCTTAATTTGAGACACTGTCCCATAGTAGCTAGTGGAATAATTTTGTCTTGGGCGCACAAATTCTAAATGATCGTTTGGGATTTCATTTATAAATCTTGAAGGCGGGTTATAAGAATCTTGTCCATATAGCCTTCTAAATTCTGCGTAGGTTAGATGTAGTTTGGCTCTGGCTCTAGTTATGCCTACGTAACATAGTCGTCGTTCTTCTTCTAATTCTGAAATGTTTTCGGAAGATCTTGAATGCGGGAATATCGATTCTTCCATACCCACCATAAACACATACTTAAATTCCAGCCCTTTAGCTGAGTGCAAGGTCATTAACTGCACCGCATCATCGGCCTTATGGGCTTGTGTTTCTCCCATGTCCAATGATACTGAGCTTAAAAATGCAGCAATCACTGATCCAAACTCTGAAAGATCTTCGCCTTTATTAAGTGTGTCAAATGATTTAACTGCTGATATTAGCTCGTTAATATTTTCTATTCTTATTTTGCCTTTTTCGCCTCTTTCTTTGAGATGGTGTTCAATGAGTCCACTTTGGTTTATCACCATTTCGACAAATTCGTGTGGTGGCATTTCAGGAATTGTTTCAGAAGTCTTTTCTATGAAAGAAATAAAGTCACCTAAAGATAGACCTCCTTTACCTTTGATTAAATCATTTGCAATCAGTTGTTTGGAGGCAGCAAATAAGGATATATTTGACTCAGTAGCATGTTCTCGTATTGTCGCAAGCGTCTTCTCGCCAATACCTCTGGTTGGTGCTCCAATTGCTCTTTCAAATGCAGCATTGTCATTGAAATTTACACAGAGCCTTAAGTAACTAATGACATTTTTTATTTCTAACCTTTCATAGAACCTCACGCCGCCATAGATAACGTATGGTAAATTTTCTCGCAATAAAAATTCTTCAATTACTCGAGATTGGGCATTTGACCGGTACAGAACTGCTATATCTTTGTACTGGTCACCCTCTTGAGAGATCTTAATAACTTTATCTGATATAAAGTTTGCTTCTTCTTGTTCACTGTATGCTTCAAATACATCTATAAGCTCTCCTTTGTTGCCAGCTGTCCAAAGCTTTTTACCCAGTCTATTTGAATTTTTTCCAATTACAGCATTTGCCGCATTCAGAATGTTTTCTGTTGATCTATAGTTTTGTTCCAACCGGACCATCTCTGTTTCTTTTTCTTTTGCAAATTTATTAATATTTTCTATTTTCGCACCTCGCCAACCATAGATGGACTGATCATCATCACCTACAGCTGTGACGTTTGTGCGTTCACCAACAAGATTTTTTATCCATTTAAATTGGATGGTATTAGTGTCTTGAAACTCATCTATAAGAATATTTTGGAATTTGCTGTGATAAGCACTTTGCAGTTCTGTATTATTTTTAATTAATTCGTAAGATCTTAAAATTAGCTCACCAAAATCTAGCAAGTTTTCGCTATCCAAATAATTACCATACTCAAGATATATTTTTTTCAGAATCTCAAGATTGAAATCGCCTTTATCATCAATATCATTTGGTCTTAGCCCTTCATCTTTCCAGTTATTAATCTGCCAACGAACCTTTTCTGCAGGCCACTGTTCATCATCAATTTCTAGCCTTTTAAGTACTCGCTTAATTATTCTCAGCTGGTCGTCACTATCTAGAATTGAAAAATCTCTTTCTAATCCAGCTTCTTTGTAGTGTCTTCTAAGGATTTTGTTTGAAATTGAATGGAAAGTTCCACACCATAACTCTGGAATAGGCTGATCTAAAATCGATTCAATTCTACCAGTCATTTCGCTTGCTGCCTTATTGGTAAAAGTAACAGCCAGCACGCTGTGAGTTGAACAGCCCAGAGCTTTTATTAGCCAAGCTATCCTGTGAACCAAAACTTTTGTTTTGCCTGAACCAGCACCTGCTAAAACAAGGAGTTTTTTTGACTCAGATGTTACAGCTTTGCGCTGCTCGTCATTAAGATCATCAAGAATGAAAGATACATCCATGGTTTAAACAAACTTGTTTTCTCTAAACCATAAATTGAAAGCAAACTTTTCTCCTTTCGTAACAGGCCTTCCCGCATGGAGTGAATCGGGATGAACTTTTGTTGTACCAGGCAAGACATTCTTCCAAACGAGAAGACTGCCTTTTTTTGGTTTAACTGAAATATTTAAATCTCTAAATTCGGTAGCTCCGCCTTCTTCGACATCGTTAAGGTATCCAAGAGCTGTATAGATTCTTTGTCCGCCTCTTTTAAGATGTTTTTTGCCTTCATCTGTGTCGTGCTTGAAAGCATCGTGATGGTCGTTGTATTGAGTACCACCGGTATAGTAAACAACCTGAAAAGACTCAGCGTTCTTCAAAGGAAAGCCAATTAAATCAGCGATTCTGTCGCCGACGGCTTTTGATACAGTTGAATGCCCATGATGTATCCAACAGTTCATACCTGTTCGATTTTCATGGTAAATGCCATCTTTGCCACCAATTGTTTTAGCTCTTTCAAGCTTGCTGCGCGATTCATTAACAAAATGTTGACACTCTTCTTCAGAAATAAAGTCTTCAATAACATAAATCAAAGGCTCTTCATTGTAGATAATTTTATTGCCGTCTGTTCGTATTGGATCTTTAAACTTTTTAACAGGAGTTGCTGATTTAACTACTGGTGCTAGATTGTTTTGTGATACTTTCTTATCGAGCCCAGCATTTACACCAATAATATATAAAGCTCGCATCGCCAACCCTAGAGCAATAATAGAAAATATTAATGCAAATATTGCTATTACAAAACCGGCTACATCCATTTGATCATTATACTGAAAACATTAGCAATTATTAAAGATACTAAATTGTTTAAAGCTTATTTAAGTTAATAATTATGTTTATACTTATCTCAAGATGATCCGTAAAAATTTTTTATTCATCGTTTTATCACTTTTGCTATCTTCTGGCTTTATAGATGCAAAAGATGGCAGGCTTGGAAAGGAGCCAAACGATTATTCATATGGCCATCTTGGTTTGCTCTTATCTTACAACGAAGATGACAACATAGGCTTTTATGGTAGCCTGCCTTTACCTGGACCCTTATATGTTACAGCTACCAGAGTGGCTTACGGGACAAATCTACGGAGGCTTGATGACGAACAAGCTGAGTTTGAAAAGACCGTTAACACTTTACGGCTTGGAGCTCACGTTGGCATAGGTGACCTTTTAAATTCAATATCGGTAGGATCTGTCTCATTAAACCTTCAGAACGTTGTTGATGTATTTGTTGAGGGAGGTATAAAAAGCTTTTCGTTCGATACCTCATTTGATAATGACGAATCATTTGGCAGTGTCGTGGCTGGACTGAGATTTGGAGATGCCAATGATTGGGAAGGTCGCATCTATTTAGATCTATCTAAAGAAGTAGTAAACGATGAAACTTTAATCAACTATGAGCCTTGTGCACCAGATGTTGAGGTTTGTTTGAACGATGATTTGGTCATAGAGTTTTCTGACGACACAGACATTAAAGCTGTCTTAGATATTACCTACAACGCTACAAAAAACTTTGGTCTTTTAATGGGGCTTAAAACTTCTCAGTATCTAGAAAACGAAGTTTTTCTTGGGTTTCAGCTGCAGATTTAATATATAGAGCTTTTTGATGTAAAGGCTTTTGATGCTTCTGCAAACTCTTTCTTCATATTGTCTACCAAGTCAGCAACTGCTGGTGAGTCTTTAATTGGGCTTAGGCCTTGGCCACAACCCTTAATATCTTTCCATACTTTTTTTGCTGCATTGCCACCAGAATTAAAATTCATTTTTGTTTTATCTGCTTCTGGCAAATTGTCTGGATCCATGCCTGACTTAATTACCGATGGCGATAAATAATTACCATGCACACCACTAAAGTAATTGGTATAGACCACATCCTTGGCTGATGAGTCTATCAGCATTTGTTTGTACTCATCTTCGGCTTCTGATTCTTGTGTGGCAATAAATCTTGTGCCAACGTAAGCCAGATCTGCACCCATAGCTAAAGCACTTGCTACTGAATACCCATCTGAAATTGCTCCTGATAATAAAATTGTGCCATCGTACCACTCTCTGGTTTCCCTTAGCAAAGCAAATGGTGATAGGGAGCCAGCATGGCCACCAGCACCAGCACAAACAAGTATTAAACCATCAACACCTTCAGATACTGCTTTCTGGGCATGTCTTGTATTGATAACGTCATGAAATACTAGGCCGCCATAAGAGTGTATTGCTTTCACCAGATCAGCAGGCGGTCGTAAAGATGTTATGATGATTGGCACCTCATACTTAACGCACGTCTCAACATCAGCCAACAGCCTGTCGTTTGACAGGTGACAAATTTGATTGACTGCAAAGGGGGCAACTTTCTTGGTAGGGTTTTGTGCTTGATATTCACCCAACTCATCTTTAATTTCTTTGATCCAATCTGATAGTAGTTCTTGAGGTCTGGCATTGAGTGCCGGAAAAGACCCCACAACGCCTGCTTTGCATTGAGCAATCACAAGGTTTGGTCTTGAAATAATGAACAGAGGCGCAGCAACAACTGGAATGCTTAGATTGTTTTTTAAAATATCTGGCAACATTTTTTAATTGGAAAGATAAGATTCTAACAAAAGAGAATCAAAAAGCTAATCACTAATTTTGTCAACAACCCAGCTGATTGACCAGTTATGGCCAAGTTTGTTTTCCTTATATTTTTCTGGAAGCCTTGTTACATTGCTATTTTCAATTTCTACTATCTGAGGATCGTATGGAAGGGCCATAAATATGCCATCCAGGTTTTTTTGTGTTCGCCATTCGTAAAGAACAATATTATTACTAACTTTCACAGGTGGTTGATAATCACATAGGCTATTCGTTGGCTCGATGCCTTTAAGTGGCGACGCAATAATATGCGCCTCCAGAGGTTTATTAATTTCTAAATCTTCAATTAGCCTAGCTAGAAGAATGCCACCCAAACTATGTCCTAAAATCGTGATTTTTTCATACTGGCTGCTGGTATTATCAAGAAATGATTTCAAATATCTAAGCTCATCGTGAGCGCATGTCGCTGAAATTGGATTCCATCGAAAAAAAGCAACCCTTGCGCGTTCAGAATTAAGCTGGTTGAGAGGATAGACCCATTCGTATCCAAGTGTGCCACCCCCATGAATGGCAATAACCAGTTCTTTTTGGACTTCTTCCTCCTCCTCTAAAAAATGCAACCCATTTTTTAGTTGAACTAAAACAAGACCAGATTCGAAGACATTTTTTTTACTATTTATTAGGTCGAAATTATTTGGATGCAGAAAAAATTGAACTAAAAATAGAATAAAAAGCAGTTTTCTCATTTCAGTTTTGCGAGCAACCAGTAACCAAGCCAGGTATTCACCACCAACTTTAAAGTGGACATGACCAATGCAGGAAATTGATAAAAGAAATCAAGCAAAGCATTCCAAAACCAAGAATATACCCAATCGTGGAGAAATTTTATGTTATCTACCAGAAACTCTTTAGTTGATAAGCCAAAAAATGTGTAATCTGAGGTTAAAACTATCCATAGCTGCCATAAAATGATACCCACTTGAATGGGTGATGTATAAATCAATATATAAGCAAAGTACAAACCAGCTTTATTCATTTCTTTTCACGTAATTTTCTAAATAGCATTCCAAAGCCATATATAAACCATGAAAATACCAACCCCCACCATAGCACAAAAACCCAGTCATTTTTATTTGTGCCATTCCAGCCCAGCCACTCAAATAGAAAAGCCTCGTTAAAAAAATTCAGGGCAATTAAAGCAAACAATCCAAAAACCCATTTAATGGCAAATTTCGAGGTTTCTGTAAAATTTTTTGCCTTAAGAATTGCTATACAAGACGTTACAAGGAAAACAGCAATGATAAAAAAAATCTTCACCATTTAATTTAGTGCTTCTTTAATTGCTGGATGAATAATTTTGCCATCCATTATGTTTACTCCAGCAGCTAAATGCTCATTGTCACTTAAACTTTTCCGAAGTCCACTTTTAACAATCTCTTCAATAAATGGCAGAGTAGCTTCATTTAGAGCAAGGGTTGAAGTAAGTGGCACAGCACCAGGCATATTTGTTACACAATAATGTGTGACATCCTCAACTTGATAAATTGGGTTATCGTGAGTTGTGGGTTTGCTGGTTTCAAAACATCCACCTTGGTCAATAGAAATATCAACCATGACGCTCCCTGGCTTCATCTCAGATAACATCTCTTTGGTTACCACCTTAGGCGCTTCTTTACCAACTACATAAACTGAACCAATAACGAGATCTGAAGATGAAGTGCATTCAACAATTCTTTCCTCAGATGAGATTAAATAATTGATATTGTTTTTGCCAAATTCAGCTTCAAGATCAGAAAGTTTAGGCACAGATAAATCAAGAATATTTACTTTTGCGCCGGTGGAAATAGCATTTTTTATAGCTTCTTTACCAGCAACACCTGCACCTATCACTGTAACTGTTCTTGGTTCTATCTGATCGACGCTCCCTAACAATGTGCCTATACCCCTATTTGGTTTAAGCAAGAAATACTGTCCAACAACTATGCTTATCTTCCCAGCTATTTTGCTCATGGGAGACAGAAGGGGCAAAGAACCATCTAAAGCTGTAACAGTTTCATACGCTATGCCTGTGACACCGGTCTCAAGCAGTTTTTTTGCTTGTTGTTTATCGCCAGCTAAGTGCAAATAAGTGAATAATGCTTTTTCAGGTGTAAGGTATTTAAGCTCTTCTTCTTGCGGCTCTTTTACCTTAATAATTAATTCAGAATTTGAAAATATTTCTGCTGCAGTATCTAGAATAGTTCCGCCGTTATTAACAAACATCTCATCCGTAAAACCTATTTCTAGGCCAGCAGACTTTTCAATAAAAACATCTGCCCCTAGTTTTGAAAGACGGCCAACGGATTGCGGAGTAAGACTTACCCTATGTTCGTTGTTTTTTATCTCTTTTGGAACACCCAGCTTCATATGGATATATTTTAACTCTGTATTTGTGGGACTGATAGATTTAAGTTAGTCGAATAAGAACGAAACCAATTAATTCAGCTCGGCTTCTTGGGTTTGGGCGCCAACATCAGCAGCAATTTCATTGGGAACCAACATCGTCAAAGCATAATGAAGAATTTTCCATTCTCCTTCGATAAGCTGCACAACACCAGTACCTCTACAATGTCCTAGCTTTTCATTGAAAAGAATTTCATCAAACCAACGCGTATCACCAACCCCCTCCCAGTTGCGCTCAGCAACTGAATAAGTCCAACCATTGCCGTCTGCAAATGCTGGCTTAGCATAAGCTTTAAATTCTTCAATACTCCAGCGTTCTGTTTTGTCAGTGCCTAGAAAGATTGCTTCTGAGGTATAGCGATCAAAATAGCTCTGAAAATTACCTTCGTGTGCATCTTGATGAAGACCATCTAAAAGCCTATTAATGGCATCGAGCGTCTCATCGCCTTTGCTTAATAGTGGCAATAACATTATTAACAGGAAAAGAGGGTGTTTGAATTTCATAATTTTATTTTACTTTGTAATAAATCATTGCTGCGATATAAAGAATAATTAACACCTCCAAGACAACGCAAAACCAGAAAATAATTTCATCAAAGGCATCACTTCTGGTGATTTGGGTGAGGAAAATTGTATTTATTAAAAAAGCAGAAAAAGTACCAACTTTATTAGTTGCGGTATCTTGTTGTATTGAATTCTTAATCTTTTCTATCATTCAACGGTAACGCTCTTTGCAAGGTTACGCGGCTTATCAACATCGGTGCCCTTGTAAATTGCGGTGTAGTATGAAATTAATTGCATTGGCACAATGCTGATAATTGGGTTCAAAAGATCCAGCGTTTTAGGGATATTTATGTGCCCCCCTTCTTTGGTTATTTCTGTTTTGCTTATGGGTCCTATCGAGAAGACTCTACCTTTTCGAGCGGCAACTTCTTGGATATTAGAAAGTATTTTATCCAGGTGCTCGTTATCGGGCACCACCGCAAGCACTGGCATGTTTTTATCAATAAGGGCCAGCGGACCATGCTTTAACTCACCAGCAGGGTATGCTTCGGCATGAATATAAGAAATCTCTTTTAGTTTAAGTGCACCCTCTCTAGCAATAGGAAAATACATGCCTCTACCTAAAAACAGGGCGCTGTTTTTATTGAAGATTAATTTAGCAACTTTTTTATATGGCTCTAAGTCTTCTAAAGTTTGCTGTATATTTTTTGGCAAATCCATTAAAGCTTTGGATATTTTTTTGATTGAATTTTCAGGTTTATTGTTGATCTTCATTAAAGTGAGCAGCAACAAACTTAAACATGAAAGCTGGGTGACAAAAGCTTTAGTTGATGCAACACCAATTTCCGGCCCAGCATTCGTTAACATAGTATAATCCGATTCACGACACATTGAGCTGTTGGCAACATTGCATATGGTTAAGGTAATTGGATTGTCTGTTTTCTTTGCAAACCTTAACGATGCCAAGGTGTCTGCTGTTTCTCCAGATTGAGATATTGTAACCAATAAAGTTTTTTGTGTTTTTATGGGTTCTTGGTATTGGTATTCAGACCCATAATCAACTCGACAATTAATGCCTAGGAACTTATGAGACCAATACTCAAATATTCTGCCAGCATGATAACTTGTACCACATGCAACTATCTGAATGTTAGAAATATCCACCAAGGCCTCTTCAAACCCTGCACCAAATATGCCTTCTTGCGGACCACTTTCTAAAACCCTTCCTTCGATTGAGTTACTCACAGCAGTTGGTTGTTCAAATATTTCCTTCTCCATAAAATGGCTATAGCCGGCAAGATCGTTTGTATATGCGGTTGAATCAATCTCTTGGGTAGCTATGTTTTTAGGAGCACCATTTTTTCCAAGAATTTCTATGTTGTCATTTGAGATTATTGCTATCTGGCCATCCTCTAAAAACTTAAATTTATTGGTTACCTGTGATAGAGCCATAACATCCGATGCAATAAAATTTTCATCGATACCCTCACCAACAACAAGAGGACTGTGTTCTCTCGCACCAATAACAAAATCTGGATTATTTACATCGATAATACCAAGAGCGTATGCGCCTTTAAGGTCTTTAATTGCTCTTATAACTGCTGAATCAAAATCATGACCTGCATTTTTGTAATAATTTATTAGATGTGTGATCACTTCCGTATCGGTGTCTGAGATAAATTTATAGCCTTCGGCTATTAGGTTATTTCTTAGCGGCTCATGGTTTTCAATGATGCCGTTATGGACAACAAATATTTCATTAAGACTTGAATGGGGGTGAGCATTTTTGGTATTTGGCACACCATGTGTGGCCCATCTAGTATGTGCAATTCCATTGTTTGACTCGTCGGATTTTTTTAGTTGAGATTCTAAATCTGCAACTCTACCAACAGTTTTTACTTGTGTAATTTTTTTATTGGCAGTAAATGCTACACCAGCCGAATCGTAGCCTCGGTATTCAAGTCTCTTTAAACCCTCTACCAAAATTGGCAGTACGTTTCTTTTTGATGAGCCGCCAACAATTCCACACATTACTTCTTCTTCCAGTTTTTCTTAGTAGATTGGCGTGCTCTGCCAAATGCTAAAGAGTTGTTTGGCACATCTTGGGTAATGACAGACCCAGCTGCTATATATGATTTTTTGCCAATGTTTAGTGGGGCAACCAACGATGAATTGGTGCCAACAAAGACATTATCACCAATAATGGTCTTGTTTTTATTTTTGCCGTCGTAGTTGCAAGTGATCGTGCCAGCACCAATATTGGTTTTTTTGCCAATCTCAGCATCGCCTAAGTATGCATGATGGTTTGCTTTTGTATTTGTGCCAATTTTTGAGTTTTTGACCTCTACGAAATTTCCAATCTTGCTCGAACTGTCAAGCACAGCTCCATTGCGCAGTCTTGCAAAAGGACCAACCTCGACGTTGGAGCTAATCTTGCTGTCTTCGATTGAACAAAAGTCTTTTATTGTTGAGTTTGAGCCAATATTTACGTTTGATAGCAGCGCATTCGACTCAACCACAACCCCATCACCGAGCCTAACTTTCCCTTTAATGGTAACGTTGTTTCCAATTCTGACATCTTTGCCGACACTGAGCTCACCCTCTACGTAACACGTTGATTCGTCCTTAAAAATTGCCCCTTTATTTTTAGCATTTTTGATATTCATCTTAACCAGAGCTTTATATAAGTGACCAAGCTCGGATTTATTATTAGCGCCCAGAACTTCATCTGCAGTAGTTGTGTGAGAGCCAACCTTAAGCTCTCTTTTGGTGGCATATCCAACTAGGTCTGTCAGGTAATATTCCCCGGCTTTATTGTTTCTAACCAGGCCTCTTAAGCCTTTTTTTAAGAATTCATTTTCAACGATCATGATCCCACTAAATATTTCTTGTATCTTCTTCTCTTCTGCGGAAGCATCGGCTTCTTCTCTAATACCAACCGGATCTTTTTTTTGAGATCTAATAATCCTGCCATAGCCTTTAGGATCATTGAGCAATGTGGTCAGAATTGATATTTTTTTTCTTGCTGAAGATCTGATGAGTTTTCTTGCAGTCTTGTCTGTTAATAGCGGCACATCAGAGTACAAAATAAGTGTTTTGCCTTTTTCTGGTAAATAGGGTGCTGCTTGCTTTACTGCATGACCTGTTCCAAGACGTTCTTTCTGCTCACAAAAAATATAGTCTCCTGCATTGTTTTCCAAAACATATTTTTTTACCTCATCTTTCTTATGCCCAGTTACCAAAAAGACCTGGGAAGGTTTAAGTTTCTTAATGGTATTTAGTGAATGCTGCACCAAAGGCATATCTCCCAGCATAACCAAGGGTTTTGGTTGGGATGTTTTCATTCTCTTGCCTTCACCAGCGGCAAGCAATACTACACTTAAGCTCATGTTTTGCGTTTATATTTTAAACTTAACTTTTAAGTTTAACGTTCTTTTTAAGAGCTTCAATAGCTCTCAGCTGCGATAAAGATTGATTTAGCTGTGATGATACTTCTGCAAAGTCTTTTTGGTCCTTCTTGTCCTTGAGTAGTTTTTCGGCTTCTTCTTTAGCCTTTAGGATTTTAGCTTCGTCCAAATCATCCGCTCTGACAGCAGAGTCGACTAGAATGGTGATGCTCTCTGGTTGAACTTCAGCGAAGCCACCATTGGTAAAGAATACTTGTTCACCTGATTCCTGAATCATTCTTACTGGGCCAGGTTTTAAGATTGCCAGCAGTGGTGAATGGCCTTTAACAATTCCGAGCTGGCCCTCTTGGCCATCCATTACAACCATTTTAGCCTCTCCCTCAAAAAGAGTTTTTTCTTGGGAGATGAAACTTATATTAATCACTCTTAACTGTTTTTGCCTTCTCTAGTGCTTCGTCAATAGAACCAACCATGTAAAAAGCTTGCTCAGGCACATCGTCGTGAACGCCCTCAAGAATTTCTTTAAACCCTTGGATAGTATCCTTAACTGAAACATACTTTCCGGGAGAGCCTGTAAAAACTTCCGCAACAAAGAAGGGCTGAGATAAAAACTTCTCAACCTTTCTAGCTCTAGAAACAGTTTTCTTATCCTCGTCTGAAAGTTCATCCATACCCAAGATAGCAATGATATCTTTAAGCTCTTTATATCTTTGTAGCACACCCTGAACTCTCTGAGCCACATCGTAGTGCTCTTGACCCACAACCAATGGATCTAGCTGTCTTGATGTTGAATCCAACGGATCCACCGCTGGGTAAATTCCAAGCTCAGCAATTCTTCTTGATAAAACCACAGTGGCATCTAAGTGAGCAAAGGTTGTAGCAGGAGAGGGGTCAGTTAGGTCATCGGCTGGGACGTAAACAGCTTGAATGGATGTGATCGAACCAGTTTTTGTTGAGGTAATTCTTTCTTGCAAGACCCCCATTTCCTCAGCCAAGGTTGGTTGATATCCAACAGCTGATGGCATTCTTCCTAGTAGGGCTGAAACCTCAACTCCAGCAAGGGTATATCTATAAATATTGTCGACGAATAACAAGACATCTCTGCCTTCGTCTCTAAATTTTTCAGCCATTGTTAAGCCTGTTAAGGCTACTCTCAGTCTATTCCCTGGAGGTTCATTCATCTGACCATACACTAGAGACACTTTGTCTAGAACTTTTGACTCTGTCATTTCGTGGTAAAAGTCGTTACCTTCTCTAGTTCTTTCACCAACACCAGCAAATACTGAATAGCCTGAGTGCTCGATCGCAATGTTTCGAATAAGCTCCATCATGTTTACTGTTTTACCTACACCAGCACCGCCGAACAAACCAACTTTTCCACCTTTAGCAAACGGGCAAACCAAATCGATAACTTTGATGCCTGTCTCTAAAATTTCATTTGAGTCAGATAGGTCAACATAGGCGGGGGGCTTTCTATGAATAGGCATTCTTTCTTCTGTTTTAACCTTCCCCTTCATGTCGATAGGGTCGCCTAAAACGTTCATGATGCGACCTAAAGTGGCTTCACCCACTGGAACACTAATAGGAGCTTTTGTGTTTCTTGTTTTAAGGCCTCGTTTTAGACCTTCAGTGGTGCCCATAGCAACGGTCCTAACAATCCCATCACCAAGTTGTTGTTGAGTTTCAAGCACAAGGTTGGTTTCCTCAATCACAAGTGCATCATAGATGTTAGGAATATTTTCCCTATCAAATTCCACGTCGATAACCGCACCGATTATCTGTTTTACTACGCCAATATCGCTCATTTTTTCTCCTATTAAATTGCTGCGGCTCCTCCAACAATTTCAGACAACTCCTGTGTAATAGCAGCTTGTCTGGCATTGTTATAAACCAGCTGTAAACTTTTTATTATTTCTTCAGCATTTTCCGATGCATTTTTCATAGCAATCATTTTTGCTGCTTGTTCGCAGGCGTTGTTTTCTATAACTGCCTGATAAATTTGTGTTTCTATAAATCGCTTCAATAATCTATCTAAAATTTCTTTGGACCCTGGCTCATATATGTAGTCCCAAACTTTCTGTGTTTCGCCTTCGGTCTTGATTTCAGCAATGGGTAAAAGCTCCTTTATAAAAGGTTTTTGAGTCATGGTATTGATAAATTCATTTGCAAATAGATAAACATTGCTTACCGCACCAGATTCAAACTCTTTTATTGCTGCCTGTGCTGAGCCAACAACATCTTCAACACTAGGAATATCGCCAAGCTTTGTTGCAGTTGCTAACACTTCTACATTTTTAAGTTTAGAAAAAGTATCGGCAGCTTTTTTGCCAAAAAGAACCAATTTGATTTTTCGACCTTTCTCTTGGTTTTCCGACATAAGGTTTAGCGCTTTTTTAAAAAGGTTTGTATTTAATCCGCCACATAGCCCTTTGTCAGTGCTAACAATAATGTAGACATCTGTTTTTTCTTTACTAACTTGAAAGAAGGGGTGACGATATTCTGAGCTGGCTTTTGATAAATTATCGATTAGTTCGATTATTTTATTAGAATAAGGTTTGCCTTTGCTCATAGCATCTTGTGTTTTTTTCATTTTGCTAGAAGCGACAAGCTCCATGGCAGACGTAATTTTTTTGGTATTTTGAACGCTGCCAATTTTTTTTCTAATTTCTTTAGTTTGAGCCATTAAAATGATCCTTCTTTCATAAAGCTATCTAAAATTTTTGTGTATTTCTTTTCAAGATCATCATTCCAATCACCAGTTTTATTAACCTCTTCCCATACGTCTTTATGATTGGATTTAAAGTAATCTCTAAGATTGTCTTCAAAAGATTGCATGCGTTCTTTTTCAACATTTTTCAGGTATTTATATTCAATGGCAAATAGCACAATAGATATACAAGCAACCGATCTTGGTGAAAACTGCTTTTGTTTTAAAAGTTCTGTGATTCTTTGGCCGTCTTCAAGCTGTTCCCGGGTTGCATCATCAAGGTCGGAAGCAAATTGTGAGAACGATTCAAGCTCTCTAAATTGAGCTAGTGCTAACTTAACACCACCGCCAAGTTTCTTGATAATTTTAGTTTGTGCAGCACCACCAACCCTTGAAACAGAGATACCAGGGTTTATTGCTGGTCTTATCCCAGAATTAAATAGGTCTGTCTCTAAAAATATTTGTCCATCTGTGATTGAAATAACATTGGTTGGAATGAAAGCAGACACATCACTTGCTTGTGTTTCAATAATAGGTAGAGCAGTTAGGGAGCCTGTTTTACCTTTGACCCTGCCTTCAGTAAAACGCTCAACGTAGTCTGGGTTTACTCGAGCTGCTCTTTCCAGCAATCTTGAGTGCAAATAAAAAATATCCCCTGGGAAAGCTTCACGCCCTGGAGGTCTTTTTAAGAGTAATGAGATCTGTCTATAAGCAACAGCGTGTTTGGAAAGGTCATCATAGATAATGAGAGCATCCTCACCTCTGTCTCTAAAATATTCTCCCATAGTGCAGCCAGAATAAGGTGCAATAAATTGAAGTGAAGCAGCTTCAGCGGCCGTAGCAGAAACCACAATAGTGTTTTTTAAGGCGTCTGCCTCTTCTAGTTGGCGCACTACTGTTGCAACTGTTGATTGTTTTTGGCCAACTGCAACATAGACACAAGTAATGTTTGAATTTTTTTGATGAATAATGGTATCGATAGCAATAGCAGTTTTTCCTGTTTGTCTGTCGCCAATGATAAGCTCACGCTGTCCTCTACCAATTGGCACCATCACATCAATAGACTTTAATCCTGTTTGTACTGGCTGATCGACAGACTGTCTATCAATAACACCGGGCGCAACAACTTCAATTGCGGAAAAACCATCTGATTTAATTTCTCCCTTGCCATCTAGAGGCCTACCAAGCGCATCAATTACTCTTCCCTTAAGACCTTCACCAACTGGTACCTCGAGAATTCTGCCAGTTGTCTTAACTTTTTGTCCTTCTTTGATGTGTCCTGCATCTCCAAGCACAACAGCACCCACAGAATCTGTCTCCAGATTAAGGGCCATCCCTAGTGTTCCTTCACCAAAATCCAATAACTCACCATACATAGCTTCTTCAAGACCATATATTTGAACAATGCCATCAGCTGTTGAGATTACTTCACCAACATTTGCTTCAGCTTGTGCTCCTTGGAATCCATCAATCTTTTTTTGAATGATGTTGGAAATCTCTGAGGGGTTAATTTTTGTACTCATTTTTTCTCCTTTAATTAATAAGTGTGGTTTGTAGACCGTTAATTTTGTTGTTTATGCTTAAATCAATTTCACTATCTTTGTACTTAAGGATTATTCCACCTAAGACGTTGTCGTTAATTTCGTAGCTAACAGGGGTGTCAGTTCCAATATTCTCTTTAACGAAAACATTAACCTTGTTTTGCACCTCTTCGTTTGGTTTTTTGTTGACAAATACTTTGACAGGGATGTTATTAAGTTCTTTTTGAGCAAAAGTAACGAAGTATTCAAATATCCCAGGAAATAATTCATATCTATTATTGGCATCAATGGTTTTGATGAACGAAGTTAGCTCCTCTGATGTTCCAAAAAGATCTATGGCAAAGCTTAGTTTCTTGTCTTTAGAAATTGTTTTGTTTTTGAAAAAACTGCTTAAGCTTCTTGTGTTTGATTTGGTATAGCTTTGGAAAAGCTCAATAACCTCAGGCACATCTGCTTTATTAAGAGACCTTAAAAGGCCTTTGGAATATACCTCAAACAATTTATTCATTTTCTAAAGTCGTTCAGGCTCTCTTTAATTGTGTCATCGTGGTCTGTAGATAAAACCTCTTTGGCGACAATTTTTTTCACAGCAGCCATTACATTAACAGCAAAATCTTTTTCTAAAGATTTTTTGGCATTTACAACTTCTTTGTCTATTTCTGCTTGAGCAGAGTTAACAATTCTGTCTTTTTCTTCGTTGGCTTTGTTTTTTGCGTCGTCAACTATTTTGTCGGCCTGCTGCTTTGCGTTATCTAAAACTTTTTTAGCCTCAGACTTGGCAGATTTGACCATAGAATCAGCTTCTTCTTGTGCTTTTATGATTTTCTTTGCACTTTCTTCTGAATCTTTAAGTCCTTGTTCTATTTTCTCGGCTCTCTCTTCCATTGCAGCAAGCAATGGTGGCCAAACGAATTTCCAACAAAACCAGACAAATAGCCCGAAAGCTATCATTTGCCCTAAAAGTGTAGCGTTTAAATTCATTGTTTATGCAACAAACAATACATAAAAAGCTAAACCAACAGAAATCATTGGTACAGCATCAACCAAACCAATACCTAAAAAGTATGTTGGTCTTAGTTGGTCTTCTAGTTCTGGTTGTCTTGCAATTGACTCAATTAGCTTAGAGCTTAATACTCCTGCGCCAACTCCAGCTCCAATCGCTGCCAAACCAAACATAATTCCTGCTCCGATAAATTTTGCAGCTTCTACATCCATATTCACAACCTCCTTAATGTTGTTCAAATTTTTCATGTGCCATATTCATATAGACCACCGTAAGCATCATAAAAATAAATGCCTGCAGCACCACTATCAAAATATGAAATATTGCCCAAATCAAACTTAGCATTATGCCAGCCAAGTTTAAACCTATGCCTGTTAAAGTTAATTCTGCAAGATTAATGGATACCATGCCAGCAATCAATAAAAATATCATTTCTCCTGCATACAAGTTGCCATAGAGTCTAAGCGCCAAAGAAAGCGGTTTAGCTATCAAATCTATTATTTCAATAAAAAGGTTTGCTGGAAGCATCCATGGTCCGAATGGGTGTAGCGATATCGATTTGATAAATCCGATAAAACCTTTGGATTTGATACTAAATATCAAATATAAAACGAACACTGAAAGCGCAAGTGCTGCTGTTAGGTTAAGATCAGTGGTTGGAACAACTTTTAGGTATGGCACACCAAGCAGCTCTGCTGGATAGGGTATAAGATCAACTGGAACCAAGTCCATGACGTTCATTAGCAAAACCCAAAAAAAGATTGTTAAGGCCATAGGCGCTATCAGGGTATTTTTGGCCGCCTTAAAGGTTCCTTTAACCACTCCATTAATAAAATCAATCATCATTTCAATAAAGCATTGAAGTTTGGTTGGGCTTTCTAAGGAAAAGTTTCTGGCTGCTCGAGCAAAAAGAAATACAAATATGCTGCCCAGTAAGATGGAGAAGAAAAGGGTGTCTATGTTAAGCGCCCAAAACCCCATCGCCTCGACATCTGTTTTGTTGTTAGCAAGATACCACCCATCTTCAGTTAGGGTTTCTTTGCAATATTTGCTGCCATCATAATCCATCCCTTTGTCTTGGCAGTAAGTGTCTTTTTCGGTAGAAGAATCTCCTTTGGCATAAAACTTTCTTTCATGTCCCTCAGGCAAAGGGCCATACACCAAATTTTGTAAATGGTGAGCTAAATATTCTTGAAAAGTACGTCCCGAGCTTTCAGATGCCATAGGTGCGATAATTTTAATGTAATTTTAGTTTTGTTTACAGGGTTAAATGGAAATTTTCTCAATGATTCCGTCGAGCTCGTCGTATGAGTAATATTTTATAGTAAGTTTTCCCGTGCCTTTTTTGTCATCAATGGTAACTTTAGAACCAAGTTTGGAGCTTAATGCAGACTCTAGATTAATTTCATCCCTTGTTTTTTCTTTGTTGGTGGTTTTTGTGGTTTTTTCTTTTAAGAGATTTTCAAGGGCCCTTACTGATAGGTTTTCTTTTACAATTCTTTCGGCCAAAGCTTCTGCCTTTGTTGTTTCAAGACCAAGCAAAACTTTGGCGTGACCCTCAGATATATTCCCTGAACTGATTTCTTTTTGTATTATCTCTGACAGGGTTAACAGCCTTAATGAGTTGGCAACTGAGCTTCTCGGCTTTCCAATGTTTTTTGATAGTGCTTCTTGGGTGTAGTTAAACTCTTCTTTCAGCCTTTGGTAACCTTTTGCAACCTCAATAGCATCAAGATCTTCTCGTTGTACGTTTTCAAGAATAGCAATTTCCAACGACTTGGTGTTAGAGGCTTTGGTGATTGAAATTGGTACTTTCTTTAATCCAGCAATTTTTGCTGCTCTTAGCCTTCTTTCTCCAGCTATAAGTTCATAACCTTTGGCGGTCTCTCGTACTACCAGAGGTTGAATGATTCCATGTTCTTTAATGGAGCTTGCAAGGTCTTCAAGCTTTTCATCATCAAAAAAAGTTCTTGGTTGGTATTGGTTTTCTGTAATTTTTGCAATTGGTGCTTCATTGGTTGTTTCAATTTTTGTTGCCTTGGTTGGTTTTGTGGTTGAAGGTGTTTTTTTTACATCCCCCAACAAAGCTTCAAGCCCTTTATTTAGTGGTTTTTTTCCTGCCATTTTCAAATCTTCTTATAAATTCACCAGACAAACTTAAGAATGCCTCAGCACCTATAGACTTTATATCATAATCAAGTATTGATTGACCATAGCTAGGAGCCTCTGCCAGTTTAACGTTTCTTGGAATGATTGTGTTGAGAACCAGCTCTTTGAAATGGCCTTCAAGCTCTGAGGAAACCTGGTGTGTCAGGTTGTTTCTCCAATCTGCCATGGTGCGCAATATGCCAGCTATTTTAATATTAAGATTTCTAGCTTCATTTAGTTGGTCTATTGTGGATTTAAGTGTTACGAGCCCCTCTAAGGCGTAATATTCACACTGTACGGGCACAAGAACATTCTTACAATACTCCATCGCATTAATTGTTAAGAGATTAAGAGAGGGTGGGCAATCAAAAATAATGTAATCAAAGTCTTTTTTATTTATCTTAAGGTTGTTAGAAAAAAACTTTTCTCTTTTCTCGGTGTTTTCAATAATCTTTTCAGTGGCGACAAGGTTTGAGTTGGCTGGGAAAATTTTATAGTCGCCTGTAGCATCTTTTATGTAGTGTGTCAGGGGTCCGCCTTCTTCAAAATATTCATATAGTGAACTTTCTGAGTTCTTAGGAATGCCTGCTGCTGAGGTTGCGTTACTTTGTGGATCAGCATCAATCAACAAAACTTTGCGTTTTACTTTCGCTAATGAAGCGGCAATATTTACGGCTGTGGTTGTTTTTCCAACCCCGCCCTTTTGGTTAGTTATTGCAATTTTTAATGTCATGGGCTTCTACAACACACATTTCTCCGAGGTTGGATTTATATGGGTATATTTTGTAATGATATAACAAAGGTTTGGCTTCTAATATCTCTAGTTTCGTTTTTTCATCGTTCTTTTTTAGAAAGAGGATGTTTTTTGGTTGTTTTTTTTCGATTAGTTGTAGAGCTTTAATAATAGAAGAAAACGCTTTACACACCAAAGTGTCCGATGTGAGTATTTTGATGTTTTCTATTCGGTTGTGTTCGGCTGTTGCATTAGAAATTCCATATTTTGAAATAAATTCATTTTGAAATTTAACTTTTTTTCGATTGGAGTCTATATTCCATGCCTCTCTTCCAGAAATAATTGCCCACACAAGGCCCGGCATGCCGGCACCAGAACCTACATCAATTGTTCTTTTGCCCAAAAGCTTTTCACACACTTTATAAGCCTCTATGCAGTCATCGATTTGCTCATTAAAGAATTTATTTATTTCGGTATAGCCTGTGAGATTGTGTTTTTTTGATTCTGTGATTATTTCCGATGCCAAACTATTGAGTGTGGTCTTAGTTGGCTCTGATAGCATCTAATTTTTTTAAGTGTATCGAAATAACGTTTAAGGCTGCCGGTGTTATGCCCTCCATCAAAGAGGCTTCGTAGAGGTTGGTTGGTTTTTGTGCGTTGAGCTTTTCTTGCAGCTCTCCAGAAAGGCCTACAACTTCCTTGTAATCAAAAATTAACCCCAGCCTAAATTCCTCTAAATTTTTCATCTTGTTGATCTCCCTGTTTTGTTTTTCAACATACCCAGAGTATCTAACATCATAATAAACCTCTTTAAAAAGTGGGCTTGGTTCATTGATTAATTCTTTAATTTGATTTTCCGAAAAATCATTTCTTTTGCAAAGATCCTCTGCTGTTTTTGTTTCATTGTTTATTTTGGTTTTTGTGTTTTTTAGAGTTTTCAATATCTTGTTTTTGATTTCCTTTTTTTGATAAAAAATAGCTTTTCTCTCTTCATCAATGATGCCGAATTCCTCTGCCAGGTTAAACATTCTTTGGTCAGCGTTGTTTTGTCTAAGCAACAGTCTGTGTTCTGCTCGAGAGGTAAACATTCTGTAAGGCTCACTTACTCCAAACCGTGTTAAATCGTCTACCAATACCCCCAAGTAGCTTGTTTGCCTTTGTGGTGTCCAGGGGTCTTTTTTAATTACACTTAAACATGCATTAATGCCAGCAACAATACCTTGTGCAGCTGCTTCTTCATAGCCTGTTGTGCCATTAATTTGACCGGCTAAGTATAGATTTTGACTCTTTTTAAGTCTTAAGGTTTTTTCAAGATTTCTGGGATCTATATAGTCGTATTCCACTGCATAGCCGTACTGATGAATTTCTGCATTCTCAAAACCCTTGATTGAGCGAACATACTCAAGCTGAACTTCGCGTGGTAAGCTTGTTGAAATACCATTTGGATATACCCAGTCTGAGCTAAGACCCTCGGGTTCAACAAAAATTTGGTGGCTGTCTTTTTGAGAAAACCTTGTTATTTTATCCTCAATTGATGGGCAGTATCTTGGGCCAACACCACTAATCAAACCCGAATACATCGCTGATTTATTAATGTTGTCTGCTATTATTTTGTGGGTATTTCGATTGGTTTTTGTAATATGACAAATGGTTTGCTCTGGGTGTTTGTTTATATTCGTCAAAAATGACATAAACAAACCTTCTTCTCCGGGTTGTTCCTCCATGACTGAAAAATCAATTGTTTTTCTTGATAGGCGAGGGGGTGTCCCTGTTTTAAGTCTGCCTAGCTTTAAATTCATGTTGTAAAAGAACCTTTCTAAACCAGCGGCATTCTTCTCATCAATTCTGCCACCTTTTTTTTGATCGTCCCCAATAAGAATAGATCCATTCAAGAATGTTCCTGTTGTCAATACAAATGCTTTAGCATGATAGGTGCTGCTGGCTCCTGTTGCTACCATCACCTCTCCATCCCTTTCTTCAAAACCTACAATCTCATCATCAAAAACTTGTATATTGGTTTCTGCTATTTTCTTTTGAATGGTTTTTTCATAAAGATCTTTATCCGTTTGCGCTCTTGTCGCCTGAACTGCCGGACCTTTTTTTTTGTTAAGAGTTTTGAACTGTATTCCTGAAAGGTCGGTTGCTTCACACATATATCCTCCAAGGGCATCAACTTCTTTAGCTAGATGGGATTTACCAATTCCACCTACTGCCGGATTACATGACATCCTTCCAATCTTTAGTTTGTCGAGTGTTACAAGAGCTACACTTAAACCAAATCTACATCCAACAAGCGCTGCCTCAACACCAGCATGCCCTCCTCCTATTACTAATAAATCAAACTTATTATTCATATTATGTTTATTGTTTTTATTAAAGAGCCCTCTTTTTGTGCATAACTCGAAAATTATATATTTTTATAAGCCTTTCAGACAAACCAAACCACACAAAATAACGGTGTATAACCTTTAGATTACCAATGGCTTCATTGTTGATAGAATGTTGATAGAAAAGAACTCACAACTAATCCACAAACAAACTATTTGCCTATACAGAAGTTTTGAAATATTTCATCTAGGATCTTTTCGTTACTAAAGTCTCCGTAAATATCTTTAATTAACACCAATACATCTCGTAGATCTTGTGCAGCTTTTTCGTAGAAATCATCCCCACCCAAGCTTTGAGCAATAATTTCTGCTGAATTTGACACTTTTTTATAGATTCTTTCTGATACCAAATGGTAGCTGTCATCTATCTTTACCCTTTTTTTAACCTCATTGATTAACAAATCTACACCCTCTCCGGTTTTGGCTGATATCAACAAATCACAGATGAAAGAGGAGGTTTTATTTGTTTTGTCTAGTTTATTGCCTACCCATATTTCACATCTTGGCCTGCTCACCTCTAAATCACTTAAATCACTCACCCAAATCACAACATTAGCCTCTTCAACAGCAGATGTTGTTTTTTCAATACCCGCTCTCTCAACCTCAGAGGGAGTTTTTCTAATACCTGCAGTGTCGCCAATCTCAACCTCAACACCATCGAGATATAAGTCTCCCCTTACAACATCTCTTGTGGTTCCAGGCTCATCAGACACTATAGCGACATTGTCTCCAACCAAATAATTAAAAAGGGTGGACTTGCCAACATTCGGTTTGCCTGCTAAAACAATTTTTGGTTTGAGTTGTTTTTTTGTTATCGGTCTATAGTTCTTCAATATTTCATTTAAGTCGGTGCTGATTTTTCTAAGACCAATTATTATTTCCTCTTTTTTAACTTCATCAACATCCTCCTCTTCTGAAAAATCCAACTGAGACTCGAGGACAATCAACATCCCCTCACAGGCCTTGAGAATTTTTTCAATTTTTTTGGCTAGCTTTCCAGATCTAAAGGCGTCCATTGAAGCAAGGTCTTTTAATGAGCCAGCTTCGATTCCGAATGATATTGCCTCTGCTTGATCTAAAGTTATTCTTTCATTTAAGTATGCTCTTTTGCTGAATTCACCTGGTTCTGCCTCTCGAATACCAAAACCCTCCAACCATTCGAATATTTCTGTAACTATGACTGGATTTCCATGACAATGAATTTCAACTATATTTTCACCCGTATAAGAGTTAGGTGATTTAAAATAAAGAATGAGACACTGGTCGGACAGTTCTTTGAACTTAATTGTTTTGACAAATCTGGTGTTTGGTCTGTTAGACAAAGACAAGGAAGACATAAACCCGACAGGCAAAGAAGCACCACTAACTCTTATGACAGATATTGCCGATCTTCCCAATGGTGTTGCAAGACCGTATATTGAATCGGTTCTATTATTATCCGCCACCGCCACCAGTATTCGGCTCAACTCGTCCCATAATTATTACTTGTGGAACAATAGATAAAACCATATTTACAACCGAATAGATAACCACACCTGCTGGCATAAACAAAAATATTACAGTAATCATTGGTGGAAAAACCACCATCATTTGTTGTGCAATTTGAGCTTGCATGCCTTGAGTTTGTGGTGGTTTTGGCATCATTTTTTGCGACGCATACATCATCAGACCCATTAAAACTGGCGCTATAAACAGAGGATCAGACTCTGCCAAGTCAGGTATCCACAAAAAAGATTCTCCCCTAAACTCGAATGCTTCTCTGGTAACCCAAAACATAGCAATAAATATTGGTAGTTGGGCAAACAGAGGCAGACACCCAGCAGCCGGATTAAATTTTTCTTTTCTATACAAAGCCATCATCTCCATACCAAGTTTTTGTTGGTCGTTTTTGTAGGTTTGTTGAATTTCCTGCAACTTGGGTTGAAGCTTTCTCATTTGAACCATGGACTTAATTTGCATTATCTGAAGAGGCGACAAGGCAAGCTTAAACAACACAGTTAACAAAACTATAGAGACACCCCAGTCTTGCACAAAACCATATAAAAAGTTCATTACAACTATAAAAAATTCACCTACACCAAACACAAAACCAAGATCTAGGTTGTATTTAAAATGAGGAGCAACCCCCTCAAGAACATCTTTTTGTTTTGGACCAAAAAAAACACTGGTTTTGTTTAAATACTCACCACTTGAAGAAGTGACCTGCTCCTCAAAACCAAACCTATAAACACCACCTGAGTCTGCAGGATACATTGATATTTTCTGCATATTTTCTTTATCAAATACAGAGACAACAAAGTGTTTTTGGGAATGTCCAACCCAGTGCCCAAGGTATTCTTTTTTTGTCTTAATGAATGTGATTGATTCATCTTTAAAAGCATCTTCGCTTGTGCTGAATGCCAAATGATCTCTTGAAAAAGAGGTACCATAATCTACTGATTTTTGTCCATTGCGGTAAAAGGTTTTAAAAAAACTAATAGAACCATAACTAGGAACTGCTAATTCTAGCTCATCAAATATTTCTAAAACATAGCTATCTGTAAGGTTAAATGTTTTTCTAAGCTTGTTGTTGGCAGAATCTTCAGACACCAACACCAAACCATTTGGAGTAAGCTCTTCCAACACATACGACTCAGGTGAAAAGCCAGAAACAGAGGTTTTGAAATAAAAAGTTAACAACTCATCATCTGACATCAGCCTAGTTTTATAGAGCCCTTTCCTTTCATTTTTTTCTGCAAGAAAAACCTCTTTAATAGACCCATCTGTTTGATCAACATAAACCTCCAACAAGCCATTGGAAATTTTTTGATACTGGTTGTCGGTTGTTTGCACAGCAAGAGAGGTGTTGAGTTTGTTTTCTTTGTTGATATTTTCCCAATCAAAAACTAACAACAACACAAAAACAAAAGTTAATGCTAAAAATACAACTCTTGGATTAAACATTTTTAAAATAATTTTCTAGGACTTTTTCATAACCTACTAAATTAGCGTTAAATTTTACCAAAAAATGTCTGTTAAAGGGGCCATCAATCGATTTTCTATAAATTTCTTTTACTACCCTGCGCAGGTGATTTCTTTTTACAGAGCTCCCGATGATCTTTTTTGGGATTGATACCAAAATGGCGCCCATTTCAACATCGTCGGATTTATAAACAACCAACCCATCACAAATGTTTTCCCTGTTCCATGAAAACATTTCTTTAGAAATTTTCTTTAGTTTATTTTTTTTGTTGAGAGCTGGTGCTTCAGGCATTTACAGCTATACAGAAAGAGATTTCCTTCCTTTTGCTCGTCTGCTAGAAAGAACGGCTCTACCGGCCTTTGTAGACATTCTTTCTCTAAAGCCGTGTGTTCGTTTTCTTTTAATATTTGTTACTTTAAGTGTTCTTTTCATTTTTTATCCACAGGTTTTTCACAAAAAACCAATATATTTGTTACATGTTTTAAAAAGCTTAAGTATTATAAACTTATCGCGATGTCTAACAAGCTTTCTACAATAAATATTTTTAATAAGGGTGTGCAAGAGCTGCAAAAACAACTAAATTCTACTGAATTTAACTCTTGGATAAAACCCTTAGAGTTTGATTTAAAAGAGAATAACTTCAACATTTATGCCCCCAACAGTTTTGTAGAAGATTTCTTTAGAGAAAAGTATTTACCAGTTATTACCAACTTTTTAGAAAACCATATTGGCAGAAACAAGTTCATCTTAAACGTATCGATTAATGAAGATCAGCCAAAAACACTAAACACTACAGGATTAAACAGAAATTACACTTTTGATACTTTTGTTGAAGGCAAATCAAACCAAGTGGCGCTTGCAGCATCAAAACAGGTTGCAGAACAGGCAGCTAATACTGAGTACAATCCGCTGTTCGTTTACGGGGGTGTTGGGCTTGGAAAAACCCACCTGATGCATTCCATTGGAAATAGCCTGTTACAAGAAAGACCAAACGCAAAAATATGTTATGTGCACTCAGAAAGGTTTGTAAGCGACATGGTGAAAGCGCTACAGCTTGGTGCAATAAACGAATTTAAGAAATTTTACAGAAACCTCAACGCATTGCTGATAGATGATATTCAATTTTTTGCTGGCAAAGAACAATCACAAGAAGAACTATTCCATACATTTAACAGCCTTATAGAGGCAGGAAACCTTATGATTTTTTCATGTGACAGATACCCCAAAGAAATAGAGGGCCTAGAAGAAAGACTTAAATCAAGGTTTGGCTGGGGCCTTTCCGTGGTCATTGATCCACCAGCCCTTGAAACAAGAGCGGCCATCTTATTAAAAAAAGCAGATGACATGAATCTCAACCTTCCTGATGACTGCGCTTTTTTTATAGCGCAACAAGTTAAGTCAAATGTTAGGGAGCTTGAAGGTGCACTAAAAAGAGTTGCTGCAAATGCAAAATTTGCTAAAACAGACATTAATATTGATTTAATTAAAGACTCTTTAAGAGATGTTTTAGCTATACAAGCCAAAATGGTTACGATCCCAAACATACAAAGGGTTGTGGCCGATTACTACAACATTAAAATGAGCGACCTTCTTTCAAAAAGAAGAAACAGATCTATCACCAGACCAAGACAAATAGCTATGGCCCTATCTAAAGAGCTTACCAACCACAGCCTACCTGAAATTGGAGAGGCATTTGGTGGAAGAGATCACACCACTGTTATACATGCCTGCGAAAAAACAAAAGAATTAAAGCTATCAAACCTTGAAATTGATGAAGATTATAGGAAACTAAGAAGAAGCTTATCTGCTTGATATGAAACTCAGTATCAATAAAGAACAAATAATCACCCAACTTCAATCACTAGCAGCCGTTGCTGACAAAAAACAAACACTCCCAATTTTAAGCAATATATTAATAAAGGCTGATGAAGAGGAAATTGCTTTTAAAAGCACAGATTTAGAGGTGGAACTTGAATTTGTAATTGCCCACAAAAGTGAAATTCCAGGAGAGATAACTGTCCCAGCAAAAAAAATTGCAGATATTATTAAAGAGTTGCCAGACGGACAAATCCATTTTGAATTAAATGAAGACACCACAAAACTTGTGATTAAATCCTCATCAGGCAGATATAATCTCTCAACAATACCGGCATCTGACTATCCAGATTTTGATGTAGTAAAATCAGACCAGGTGTACAAAACAACATCAGAATCCCTTATAGCTCTGATGCAAAAAACCTCTTTTGCAATGGCAAACCAAGATTGGCGACATTATCTTAATGGCTGCTTCTTTCAGAAAAATTTAAATGATTTAGTTATGGTTGCTACAGACGCCCATAGGCTTGCAACATATACACTTCCTTTGGAACAAGAAGGTGAGTTTTCTGGGATTATTCCAAGAAAAACCATCATTGAACTTTTAAAAATACTGCCAAAATCAGATGAAGTTGTGTCGTTTTATATAAATGCTAATAATATTGTATTTATGTCTAAAAATTTCACATTTAAATCAAAACTTGTTGATGGAAACTACCCAAATTACAATCAAGTAATACCATCAGGTGAAGGTTTAGAGATCACTGTTAATCGGAAACAGTTATTAGATGCTCTTTCTAGAGTATCGGTGTTATCTAGTGAAAAATTTAAGGGAGTAAAATTAAACACCAAAGATGAAAGTTTAGACGTTTCTGCCCATAACCCCGAGCAAGAATCAGCCGAAGAGCTTGTGCCCTTAACAAAGTCAGCCGAAGGGTTTGATATAGCATTTAATGTAAACTATCTTAGAGAAGTCTTGACTAATATTGAAGACGAATATATCTCCTTAGTTAGTTACGGTCCAGACAAAAGCGCCATAATTAAAAGCTCAGATCTTGATCAAACACTTGTTTTAATGCCATTATTGCTTTAGTTGATAATTAAACAAATTAAAGCATCAAACTTTAGATCCTACGAGTTTCTAGATATCTCTATTTCTTCAGGTATATCCTTGTTCTATGGGGAGAACGGAGCTGGGAAAAGCACAATTTTAGAGGCCATACAGCACAATCTAACTGGACGTAGTTTTAGAACCCTTCACACCAATGAAATGATTAGAAAAGGTTGTTTACAATATAAGGTAAGGGTGTTGTTCGACAATGATAATTTTATACAATCAGAAAAATTACACAATAAAAATGTTAAATACGTAAATTCAGACAACAAAACTAAAAAAATTAAAGATTTATTAGAAGACCACCCATTATGTCTGCTTGAAAGTAATGATTTTTTCTTTAGCTCTTCAAGCCCCGAGAAAAAAAGAAGTTATTTAAATAAAATATTGTTCTACGTAGAACAAAACTTCTCAGAGACTCTTCAAAAATTAAAAAAAATACAAAAACAAAGAAATCATGCATTAAAAATAGGCTCTCATGAAGAAATTAAACTCTGGACAGAGCAACTTTGTGACATTGAACCATTATTAACAAAACAAAATGAAGCGATTATTTCAAAAATAAATAGGCGGCTTAAGGATAGCGCACTTGTGCATATTTTTTTGGATAAGAATAAGTGGATAAACGATGTTGAAGTTGTCTACAACACAGGTTTTGGAAAAGAAGTAGATTTAAAAGAGGTTCTTTTTGCAAATTTAGAATTAGATAAACTATTGAAACGTACAAACAAAGGTCCGCACAAGAGAAACTTCACTATCAATACTAATAATGAAGATGTAAATACAAGGCTTTCTAGGGGCCAACAAAAACTTTTATCAATTATTTTACATGTGCTTCAAAAAGAAATAATTGATGAGCATGTAGCAGCAGAAACTTTGCTTTTATTAGATGATATTTCATCAGAATTAGACAGCGATAATTTAAAAATAATGTTAAAATACTTATCTGAACACACACAACAAACACTTATGACTTCTATCACCAACAAATCATTCAGCAAACTTAATGAATTACAAATGTTCCACGTAGAACAGAAGGGAGAAATTTCATATGTCAGATAGCACCTATGACTCAGGAAGTATCAAAGTATTAAAAGGCTTAGAAGCTGTTAAAAAGCGACCTGGAATGTACATTGGGGACACAGATGATGGATCTGGACTTCATCACATGGTTTTTGAAGTATTAGATAATTCTATTGACGAGGGCCTAGCTGGATATTGTAATCAGATAGATGTAGTAATTCATAAGGATGGCAGTTTATCAGTATCAGATAACGGCCGAGGTATACCTGTAGATATGCATGAAGAAGGAGTTCCTGCAGCGCAAGTCATTATGACTACATTGCATTCTGGTGGTAAATTTGATGAAAACAGCTATAAAGTGTCTGGTGGATTGCATGGGGTTGGAGTATCGGTTGTTAATGCCCTTAGTAGTAAATTAATTTTAGAAATTGACAGAGATGGATCAACATATCGTCAAGAATATGCTGATGGACAGCCCACTACTGAACTAAAGCCTATTGCAAAAAGTGACAAAACAGGCACAAAAGTTACTTTTTTACCGTCTAAAGACACCTTTTCTCACACTATTTTTGATGTAGAAATACTAAAAAAACGAATTAGAGAGCTTTCATATCTAAATTCTGGTATTGGAATAACTATTTTAGATGATAGAGATGGTAAGAAATACAATTTTAAATCTGATGGGGGTTTGATAGAGTTTGTTAAGTACTTAACTGGAAAGAAAGAGACTGTAGGGTCCTCATTTTCAGCAAATGCTAATGTAAAAGGTATGGGTGTTGAGATTGCAGTGCAATGGACAACAACCTACAGAGAAAACGTTCAATGCTTCACAAATAACATCCCTCAGGTTGATGGTGGAACGCATTTAGCGGGCTTCAGGGGTGGCTTAACAAGAGTTATTAAAAACTTTATTAAGAAAGAAGACTTAATGAAGAAAAAAGAGATTGAAATTACAGGCGAAGATGTAAGAGAGGGAATGGTCGCTGTCATTTCACTTAAAATGCCTGATCCTAAGTTTTCATCACAAACAAAAGATAAATTAGTGTCCTCTGAAGCAAGACCGGCAGTAGAAACCTTGATCAACGATTATTTTATGGATTACTTGTTAGCCAACAAACATCAAGCTAAAGAAATTTTAGGGAAAATACTGGAAGCAGCATATGCAAGAGAAGCTGCACGAAAAGCCAAAGAAATGACAAGAAGGAAGGGTTTGTTAGATATTGGTGGGCTGCCAGGAAAGTTGGCTGACTGTCAAGAAAAAGACCCAACACAATCTGAAATATTTCTGGTTGAGGGAGATTCTGCAGGAGGCTCAGCTAAACAAGGTAGAAATAGGGCATTTCAGGCAATTTTACCCTTAAAGGGAAAAATAATTAATGTGCAAAAAGCAAGGCTTGATAAAGTTTTAAGCTCAAATGAGATTGGTACGCTAATTACTGCTTTGGGTACAGGCATAGGTGTCGATGAGTTCAGCTTAGAAAAGCTTAGATATCATAGGGTAATAATTATGACCGATGCTGATGTTGATGGATCTCACATAAGAACCCTTTTACTTACATTCTTTTATAACCAAATGTATGACTTATTAGAAAAAGGACACATTTATTTAGCGCTTCCACCTTTATATAAAATTAAGAAGGGCTCAAAGATTTACTACGCCAAGGATGAGAATGAAAAAGACGATATCTTGAAGGAGATTAGATTTGATAGCTCAGATAACGCTAGAGCCCCTGAAATACAGAGATATAAAGGTTTAGGAGAAATGAATCCTGAGCAATTATGGGAAACAACATTTGACCCACAAAACAGAAGGCTGGTTCAAATTACTTTAGATGAAGCTCGGGAGGCTGTCGAAGAGATTTTTGAAACACTTATGGGTGATGAGGTTAAACCTAGAAGAGAGTTCATAGACGATAACGCTCTCAGAGCTAAAAACGTTGATATCTAAAAATAAGTAAGAAAGTATTGTTCTAGATTTCCCTTAGATATTCTTTCTTGTTTCATGGTGTCACGATCCCTTACGGTCACAGAACCATCCTCTAAGGATTCAAAGTCAACTGTAATACATATTGGTGTTCCAACTTCATCATGTTTTCTATAGCTTTTACCAATATTGCCAGTATTCTCTAACAACACTCTACCAAACCCCTTAGATTGCAGCAGATTTTTAATATTTTTTGCTAACTCAACCATTTCAGGATTATTTTTCTTAAGAGGAATTACTGCGGCCTTTATGGGAGATAGATGAGGTTTAAGTTTTAAAACAAGCCTAGAGGAATCTTCTATTTGTTCCTCATGATACGCTTCATTAAGGATTGCTAGAACTGCCCTGTCAACGCCTGCAGACGGTTCTATTACAAATGGAACTATCCAATCTTTCATATGCGGCTCTTTAATTGCTAGCTTTGAGTTTGAATCATTATTATGTTTGGTTTTTGCACATATATTTAATTCATCTTGGTTTTTGGAGTGTGAGCCAAGGTCAAAATCAGTTCTGTTAGCAACACCTTCTAGTTCTTCTATTCCGTGTGGGAATTTATACATAATATCAACGGTTGCCTTTGAATAATGTGCTAGTTCATGCTCTGGAACATCATAAAGTTCTAAATTATCTCTTGATAAACCTTGCCTTTCCCACCAATTAATGCGCTCTTCTACCCAAAATTTATGCCATTCTTCATCTTCACCTGGAGTTACGAAAAATTCGAGCTCCATCTGCTCAAACTCTCTGACTCTAAAAATAAAACTTTTGAGGGTAATTTCGTTTCTAAAGGCTTTCCCAATTTGTGCGATACCAAACGGCAGCGATCTAGATGTGGAATCAACGACGTTTTTAAAATTAACAAAAATTTGCTGAGCGGTCTCGGGTCGTAGGTAGGCAAAAGATGAACCATCATCAATAGGGCCAATATTAGTTTTAAACATAAGATTAAACGGTCTGGGTTCAGTTAAATCATTGGATCCGCAGCCAGGACACACCTTTTCTTCCAAATGGTCCTCTCTCCAGCGAGCATTGCAATTTTTGCAATCAACCAGCGGATCAGTAAATGTCTCTTCGTGTCCTGAATAATTTAAGACAGTTTTTTTAGTTAATATGGAAGCGTCAAGACCCTCAATATCATCGCGCTCATAGACAAGCTCGCGCCACCAAGAGTCTTTGATGTTCTTTTTTAGCTCCACTCCCAAAGGGCCATAATCATAAAGGCCTTGAAGACCACCATAGATTTCATTTGATTGAAATATAAACCCCCTTCTTTTACATAAGGAAATCAACTCATCTATAGTTTTTGCAGCCATTTAAATTCCTAAACTTAATAATTAAAGCTATTCTATTACTTTAAAAATGTTTCTCATACTTTTTAAACTATTTTCTATTTTTCCACCCTTTCTGTTAAAAGTTGTTGCGAGCTTATTAGCTCAATTTCTAATAATTTTGAATTTAACTCCATACAGAATCACAAAAAAAAACATCAACCACTGCGGCTTTAATGATACAAGCCTTGCTACCAAGAGCATAAAGATGACAGCAGAGACATTCCTTGAATACCCCTATTTATGGGGCAACCCAGAAAACCATAATAAATTACTAGAACACAATAAAGAGTATCATCAAGTATCACAATCGAGCAGACCATCTTTAATATTTACATTACATATGGGTTGTGTTGATGTGATGCTTTTTCATACTTCAAAAAACGTACCAGATTTAAATATTATTTATACTCCTGCAAAAAACAAAAATTTTGATAACGTTGTTCAAAAAATACGCCAGTCTTTGAAAGCGAAACTTCACCCCGCAAATATCAAGGGGATGAAAGAATTATATAAAAGTTACCTAAATGGTGAGAATGTAATTGTTGCTTGTGATCTTGTTCCACACCATAAAGGAACTTACTCAAAACTATTTAGCAAGCCATGCTTTAGCATTGACCTAATTGAAAAGCTTTCAAAAAAAGATACTCATGACCTACATTTTGTTTACCTAACACACGGCAATAAAAAGAAATACAAATTTAATCTAGAAACTATTAACAGACCGATCTCAACAGATGAAATGAACATTTTTTTTGAAAAAGCAATTTCCAAAGCACCAGAGCTATATGGTTGGGAGTACAAAAAATTTAGAAAATTACAGGGAGGAAGAAAAAATATTTATTAATTTTTCCAAAAGGAAGGAAAAAATAATATTAAAACACCAAACAGCTCCAACCTCCCAACAATCATTGCAAAAGCTAGAGTATATTTTCCAACAGCACTTAGAGTAGAGTAGTCATGGGTAAACTCACCTAAGCCTGGTCCCAAATTATTGATAGCTGCGGCAGTTCCAGAAAATGCAGAATAAAAATCAATCCCCTGAAAGAGCAAAATAAATAAGAAAACCAAGAAAAATGTTATATATATAGCTACGAAAGAAAATACAGCTTCAATTTGAGAGCTAGCTACTTTCTCTCCACTTATTTTTGTAATGTTTACAGCATTGGGGTGCATTAGTTTAGTTATATTGTTAAACCCTATCTTCAGCAACATAAAAACTCGCCAAACTTTCATGCCACCTCCAAACGAGCCTGAACAGGCACCAATGAATGAAATAATAAAAATATAAAATGGCATAACTGGTCCAAGGTCATTTAGTGGAACCAATGTAAAGCCAGTAGTGGTTATAATTGATACCGTTTGAAAGACCCCGTATCGCAAGGATTCAGAAAAACTAAGATTTTCACGGAAAAATAAAATCAGCACTGACATAAGAATAGAAAAAATGACAATAAATTTAAAAAACTTAAATTCATCATTTTCCCTGTAGTACTTAAGAGATCTTTTAATAATAGATATAAAATGGAGTCCAAAGTTTGTTGCTGAGAGAAGCATAAAGACAACAGCTACAATCTCAACAGCCTGATTATTAAAGTGACCAAAGTTGTCGTTGTAAATTGAAAAACCACCAATTGATACTGTGCTAAATGAATGAGCAAATGACTCAAAAACTGTCATGCCAACAAGCCAGTAAGATAATGCACAAAGCAAGGTAATGGCCAAGTAAAATTTTAAAAGGGAACGTGCAGTTTCTTGAAGCCTTGGTGAAAAGCTTTTTTCTGCAAAGCCAGATGTTTCTGCTTGTAGCACTTTAACACCGCCAGAAACCGCTGGAATAATCGCTATGACAATAATAACCAAACCAACCCCGCCAGCCCATTGCAATAATTGACGATACATCAACATATAGTCTGGCAAAATAGAAAGATTGGATATGCTGGTAGACCCAGTCGTAGTTAAGCCCGAAACCGCCTCAAAAAATGCGTCAGAAGGAGACATGCCAAAACTAATAAATGGAATAGCAGCAATGATGGAAACCAAAAACCAACTTACAAAAGTGATAATGAATCCATCTCTTGGCGTGTAGTTAAATTTTGTCCGTCGGAGTGTAAAAAAAATTACCAATGAATAGATCAAACCCCAAAAAAGAATGTAGCCTAATAAAGAATCTGCTTGACCACCGTACAAGCTTAAAAGGTAAGAAGGCAAACCAACAAAGAAAGAGAAGAACAGCGAAATTGGTCCCAAAAACCTTAAAACCTTAAGCAGGGTTGTCATTTGTACTTATTATAAAATGAATCAAAGACAGATTTATCTTTATAGAAAATTAATAAATGATCTCTCTCTTGTATTAGGGTTGAGCTGTGCGCCATGATGGCTTCTTCATCTCTAATCAAGCAAGGGATATTCATATCGCCATTCAAATTCAATTCCTGTATTGATTTTCCAATTAAATTTTTTATTGATGAGTCAACATTGAGCTCCATTACTTCTGCAGCCCCTTTTTTTACTTTATGAGCATTAAATACTGAGCCCTTTCTGATGTACTTTAAAATGTGTGAAACAGTTATTTGAACTGGAAAGATAATAATATCTAAATCGTTACCTTCAACCAGATCAAGGTATGCCTCTTTGTTTACAATAGTAATAGTTTTCTTAGCGCCAAGTTTTTTTGCCATCATTGAACAAAGAACATTGGTCTCATCATCCTGCGTTACGGCAATAAATACATCGCAGTTTTCAATATTCTCACTTGCTAGAAAATCTTTATCTGCAACATCGGCATTTAATATAAGAACTCCATCAAGATCTTCTGAGCTTTTCTCACACTGGTCGGGATCTTTTTCAATTACTTTTACATTAAAATCATTGTTTATTTTTTTAGCCAATAATTTCCCAAGATTACCACACCCAGCTATGTAGATATTTTTGTACTTATCCTCGAGCTGTTGAAGCTCTCTTGTCACATCTTCAATGTGGTTCTCATCAGCAATGAAGTAAACCTCATCCTCTTCATTAATTACTGTATCCCCATTAGGAATAAGGAACTCATCCTCTCTATAAATAGCGGGTATTCTTGTCTCATAATCAGGTAAATCCTTTTTTAATTCTTTGATCTGCCTTCCAACTAAAAGGCCAGTTTTTTTGGCGTAAACACTTACAAGTTTTGTCCTATTTTCATCAAAATCTAAAACTTCCAAAGCACCTGGATGCACCAAAAGGTCTTTTATCTCGTTTGTAATTAGGTCTTCAGGGTTGATAAAGTAGTCAACTCCACTTGCAATTTGATCGCTAATGTTTGTGTAAGTAGATCCAGTAAGCCTACAGACAATTTTTCCAATTTCAAACTGCGATCTGGCAACAATCGAGGCGAGGATATTTGTTTCCTCGACATCAGTTAAGCACAATAATAGAGTTTGGCTGTCAAAGCCCGCTTTTGAAAGAGTTTTGGGGGATGAAGCATTACCCTGAATGACAATAATACCTTCTTTGCCATTAATCTTTTCGAGATTTTTTTCATTATTGTCTATAACAATAATGTCATTCTCTTCTGAAGAAAGTTCGTTAGCAACGCTGCCACCAATTGAACCTGCTCCTAGTATAACTATTCTCAAGCTAGCATCTCTCCTGGGTAAATTATATCTCTTTTTGAATTAAAGAGATCATTAGAATCAATTGGTTTTTTCCCGGGAAATTGAAGAGATTTAATTTTTATAAGTCCATCTGAACAAAAAACGTCCAATGATTTTTGGTCGAAGTTTGAAACACAACCTGTAGAGCCATTAATGTCAGGAATAATTTCTATATCTAAAACTTTAACTAATTCACCCTTTACATTTATTGATGAATGTGGCCATCTTTTAAATGCATTAAACTGATTAATTATCGACTTACCACTCATATTTAAATCAATTACTCCATCAGATTTCGTTATTTTTCCAGCATAAGACACTGCAGATTCATTTTGTGGGACAGGCAGTAAAGTGCCATTTACAATATTTGATATTACTTTATTTAAATTGCTTATTGATTCTTTAATAAGCATGGTTTCTGTCTGAAAAATATCTTTTCCATTGAGAGGTTTTATGATCTGTTTGTATATCGGCCCCGCATCCATTTGACTAACAAGCTTCATAAAGCTTACACCTGTTTCTTTGTCTCCATTTTGTATTGCTCTTTGCATTGGTGATGCTCCTCTCCATTTTGGCAATAAAGAAAAATGGACATTCATACAACCATGGAGAGGATAATTTAACATCCAATCAGGAATTATTTTTCCATAAGCAACCACAACTAGCAGATCAATATCAAATTGTTTGATTGTTGACATGAATGACTGATCATCAAGCGAATGTGGCTGAAAAACTGGTGCGTTAACTTTGTTGTCAGCAAAAAGACTTTGCTCAGCAACCAAGCCTCTACCTAATGGTTTGGAGGTCTGGGTAATTACAAATTTGATATCGTTTCTTTTTGATGAGCATAACTCATTAAAATGCTCCAATGCTAAATTAGGTGTCCCAGCAAACCCAAGTTTAATTTTAGTTTGTGGCATCTTTTTTCTTAACAAGCTTATTTTTAATTCTGTCTCTTTTTAGAGGCGACAGGTAGTCAACCATGAGCTTGCCTTCTAAATGGTCTATTTCATGTTGAACACATACACTTAGAATGCCTTCTGCAATGACTGATTCATGTTTTCCTTCAAGGGTTTGGAATCTTAATTCAATTTTCTTTGGACGATAGATCTCTTCATAAAAAGTTGGAATTGAAAGACAGCCTTCCTTGTATTGCTCAATAGTTTCATCTAAAACGGTAAATTCTGGATTAACTAGAAATAGCGGCTCGTTTTGTTCTTCAGAGACATCAATAACAATAAGCCTTTTATGAAAATCCACTTGTGTGGCTGCTAGACCAATACCATTTGATTTATACATTGTATATAACATGGCTTCAGCCATTTTTTTTAACTCAATATCAAAAATATCTATTGGCGTTGCTTTTTTTCTTAACCTAGGGTCAGGAAATGTTAATATATTTAGCTTATTCATTCTGTAAATTATAATTTTAAAACCTATGGAAAAAATAGACGTTGCTGTAATAATGGGGTCAGATTCTGACCTTGAACTAGGAAAAGCGAGCATAAACGCTTTAAAAAAATTTGATCTTTCAGGAGAGCTGAAAGTTATTTCTGCACACAGATCACCAGATGTACTGGTTGAATATCTTAGATCCTCGAAAGAAAGAGGTTGTAAAGCATATATAGCTATAGCTGGCATGGCTGCTCATTTGGCAGGAGCAATTGCAGGACACTCAGCAAGTCCAGTTCTTGGGGTGCCTTCAGCAAATAGCTCACTTGGAGGCTTGGATGCAATTCTCTCTACCTTGCAAATGCCATCTGGTGTTCCAGTTGCAACATTTGCTGCAGGAAGTGCAGGGGCTACTAATGCAGGGATTTTTGCTGCTCAAATGTTAGCAGTTAACGATCCAACTCTTGCTAATAAAGTTCAAGAATTTAAGTCTGAACTTAGAGAAAAAACAATCGAAAAGGATAAGAACCTAGATAGAGATTGAAATTTACACAATCTATCTCAGAGGCAGCAAGCTGGATTAAAGAAGGTCATATCATTTGTTATCCCACTGAGGGTGTTTGGGGAATAGGTTCGCTGAATGAGCCTGAATTAATAAAAAAAATTGGGCAAATAAAGCAGAGGGATCTTAATAAAAAATTCATTCTATTGTTTGATAGTTTAGATAGCTTGGGCAAGAAATATAGCATTAAAAAAAAATATTTAAAAAGAGCAAAAGAATACCAATACACTTTTACTACTATTGTATTCCCAACTCAAGACGGAGATAAAGTGGCTGTAAGAGTACCAAGCTTTAAGACACTAAAAGAACTCCTAAAAGAGGTTGGTGAAGAAATTATTTCAACTTCTGCAAACATTTCTGGTCAGGACGTCTGTAAAAATGTCACTGAGATAAAAGCTTGTTTTGATAGTGGGGTTTATGGTGTGCTGGGTTTAGAGTTGCAAGGCCAGACAAAACCTTCAACAATTATTGATATAAAAGAAAATGAAGTTATTAGATAGAAATAGGCTTATTGGTGAGGGTTTTGAAGGCATCCAGAATTTTTTGCTTGACCGTTTTTATCTAAAAGAAGAAAAGCCAGCATGGCAAATGGACAGCTGGACCAAGGAGAATTTGGGTGAAGGACTTTCAGCTGTTATTGATGGCGGGAATTTTTTCAATAAAGCGGGCGTAAACTATTCTAGAATTCAGGGAGAATCTTTGCCTGCTTCTTCTGTTGGAACCAATGACGAATATGAAAATAAGCCCTTTTTTGCTACAGGGGTATCAGTAGTCTGCCACCCCGACAATCCGAACATACCTACAGCACATTTAAACGTAAGATATTTTTGTGTTTTTGAGGGTGAATCAATATTGGGTGAATGGTTTGGTGGCGGTTTTGATCTTACTCCTTACTTCCCATTTGAAGAAGATTACTTGCTTTGGCACCAGCATGCGAAAGCCGCATGTGATTCGGCAAATAAGAGCTACTATGAAAAATTTAAAAAAAATTGCGATGATTATTTTTACTTACCCCATAGAAAAGAACATAGAGGAATTGGTGGTATTTTCTATGAGCAGCTGAAGTTTTCAGACTACAAGGAAGGGCTAAATTTTTCTCAAGCAGTAACTAATGCATTCATAAACGCCTATATCAAGATTATTGAAAAGAGAGAGAGCTTAACGTTTGGTCAACGAGATAAGGAATTTCAAAAGTTTAGACGTGGTCGTTATGTTGAATTCAATCTCCTTCATGATCGAGGCACGTTATTTGGTCTTCAATCGGGCGGCAGAATTGAATCGATTTTAATGTCTCTTCCAACAGATGTGTCTTGGAGATATAGATATGAAGATAAATTAACAGATAAGGAGAAACAGATTTATAAATATATTAAGTCAACCAAGGATTGGTGTTAAATGAAGAAGTTAGGTGTTTTGGGGAAAGAAATTTCATACTCCATGTCGCCAGAGATTCATAATAGTTTTGCCAAAGAGCATGGAATAGATATTGCCTATGAGATTTTTGATATTCCTTCTGATCCAATAGGTTTTATTGAAAATTTTTTCAATCAAGGCGGCATTGGTTTAAATATTACAAAACCATATAAGGAGTTAGTTGCTAAAAAATTTTCGAAAGACTTAAATTCTGTAAACTGTTTGTTTGGCAGACCCATAAACTCAGCATCGACAGACGGTATAGGGCTTATAGCTGATCTAAAAAGCAAGAATATTGAAACTAAGGGCAAAAATATCCTAATTTGGGGTATGGGAGGAGCAGGAATCTCAATTGTGAAAGAGCTTTCACATAATCAAACTACTTATATTGCAAATAGATCTAAGGAAAAATTATCAATAATTCAAAATTCATTTTTAAATATCGAAGAATATGCTAACCAAGAGATAGACCTAGTGATTTTGTGTGTACAAGACATAGATCAAAATACAGAAAAGCAGATCAGACAAATCAATTTTAGAAAAGATGCCTATATCTATGATATTAATTACACAGGAAGCACACTAAACACAATTGAGACATTAGAGTTGGTTTCTAAAGATCGTATTTTCAACGGTCTGGGAATGCTGGTGGAACAAGCAGCAGAATCGTATAGGCTGTGGTTTAATTATTCACCATCGACTGAAAAAATGAAAAATTTTCTTAATGAAAGATTATAAATTTATCGCTGGAGCCTTATGTCCTCAGTGTGGAGAAATAGATTCAATTGTACTCAAAAACGATGATTCTGAAATTAAGTGTGTTTTGTGTAATTATTTTAAAAAGAAAGACCACAATCAAATTGAATCCATTAGAATAGTAAACGACGATTAGACCTACTATTAATGTAGTTTATTACTCGACATTAGAACCATTTATAGTACTATATGGCGTACATGAAGAAAGAACTTGGGCTTTTAACACTTTTAACATTACCTTTTATTTCATCTGCCGATTGGCTGGATGTGAATATGCCTGTCGGTGTCACCGATATCAGCGAAGAGGTTTTCGGCCTACACATGCTTATGTTTTGGATAATGATCGCTATTGGTGTAGTCGTTTTTGGTGTTTTATTTTACGCAATGTGGAAGTACCGAAGATCAAACAATAAAACCGCTGCTGACTTCGAAGAAAATCACAAACTTGAGATAGCTTGGACTGTTGTGCCGACTATTATTCTCATCCTAATGGCTTTGCCAGCATCAAGCTTGCTTAAAAAAATGTATGACCATGAGGCAGAAGAAGGTGGCATTGATATTCAGGTCATAGGATGGCAATGGAAATGGCAGTATAAATATTTGGATGAAAAAGTAGGCGACAAACCGTTAAGTTTTTTCTCAAACTTGACCACACCTTCTGACCAATATGAAACGAACCAAGCAACTAAAGGAGAAAACTATTTATTGGAAGTTGATGAAGAAGTTGTTGTTCCCATAAATACGCCTATAAGATTTTTAATTACAAGTAATGATGTTATTCATTCCTGGTATATGAGTGATTTTGCAGTTAAGCAAGATGCTATTCCTGGCTTCATCAATGTAGCGAAAACTACTATTAATGAACCAGGTGTTTACAGAGGAAACTGTACGGAGTTGTGTGGCGAGCGTCATGCGTATATGCCTGTAGTTGTAAGAGCAGTCAAGCAAGACGAATATCAGGACTGGCTGCAAAGCAAAAAAGATGCTGCTGAGCAGGTTGCTTTCCTAACAGAAAAAGACTGGACACTAGCAGAGCTAATGGAACAAGGTGAGGAGATTTACAACACAAGGTGTGCTGCATGTCATCAAATGAATGGAGCAGGCATTCCAGGCTTCTACCCAGCGCTCGCAGGTAGTGATCTTGTGCTTTATGACAAACCAAAGCATATTGAGATCCTTATGGAGGGCGTTAGAGGAAGCCAAATGCAATCATTTGCTGAACAGCTCAACGAAGTTGAGATGGCTTCAGTGATTACATTTACAAGACAGTCATGGGGGAATGACAGAGCAGGAGACGGGGAAATAGTAATACCAAAAGATATTGTTGAATATAAGCAAAAAGATAGCTAAGGAGAAAAAATGAGTGCAGTAGTTGAGAGCCACGACCATCATCACGGACCAAAAAAAGGTCTCTTAAGATGGCTATTTACCACAAACCACAAAGATATTGGAACTCTCTATCTTTGGTTTAGTTTCCTAATGTTTTTGACGGGCGGTGCAATGGCAATGGGCATACGAGCAGAATTATTTGAGCCAGGATTGCAACTAATGGACCCAATCAGGTACAACCAATTGGTCACTATGCATGGCTTAATCATGATTTTTGGTGGAGTTATGCCTGCGTTTGTTGGGCTTGCAAACTGGTTAATACCTATGCAAATTGGAGCACCAGATATGGCATTGCCAAGAATGAATAATTTAAGTTTTTGGCTACTACCTGCTGCGTTCACTATACTGCTATCAACAGCATTCATGGAAGGGGGCATGCCGGGTTTTGGCTGGACTTTTTACGCTCCTTTATCAACAAACTATCCAAACATAGCTTATTTCGTCTTTGCCATACATATCATGGGCATTTCCTCAATAATGGGATCCATTAATGTAATAGTTACGATTATGAACATGAGAGCTCCTGGGTTGAGTCTGATGAAAATGCCACTTTTTGTTTGGTCTTGGCTTATCACTGCTTATTTGCTGATAGCGGTAATGCCAGTGCTAGCTGGTGCGGTAACAATGTTATTGATGGATGCTTATTTTGGGACATCTTTCTTTGATGCAGCGGGTGGCGGAGATCCTGTATTATTCCAGCACATATTTTGGTTTTTTGGACATCCAGAAGTCTACATTATGATTTTGCCAGCTTTTGGAATTACATCTCACATCATTTCCACATTCTCTAGAAAACCACTATTTGGACATTCATCAATGGTATACGCCATGGTTTCGATAGCTGTGTTGTCTTTTGTTGTTTGGGCACACCATATGTTTACAGTTGGTATGCCTCTTGTTGCTGAACTATTTTTTATGTGGGCAACAATGTTAATTGCTATTCCTACTGGAGTTAAGGTTTTTAATTGGGTCGCAACTATTTTTAAAGGATCAATTACTTATGAAACCCCAATGCTTTTTGCCATTGCATTTGTAGTTTTATTCACAATCGGAGGCTTTTCTGGATTAATGCTAGCCATTACACCTGCAGACTTTCAGTACCACGATACTTATTTTGTGGTAGCTCATTTCCATTACGTTTTAGTACCGGGTGCAGTATTTTCTATTATGGCAGCTGTTTATTATTGGTTGCCTAAGTGGACTGGAAACATGTACGACGAAAAAATGGGCAAACTCCATTTTTGGCTCTCATTCATTGGTGTCAATGTAACATTCTTCCCACAACACTTTGTTGGTTTGGCGGGAATGCCAAGGAGATATGCTGATTACGCACTTCAGTTTGCAGAATGGAATGCCGTTTCATCCATTGGCGCATTTTTATTTGGCCTTTCTCAGCTTTTATTTCTATATATTATTGTAAAAGCAGTTATGGCTGGAAAGAAAGCTACTCCTGAAGTTTGGGATGGCGCAAGAGGTTTAGAATGGACAGTAGATTCACCAGCTCCATACCATACCTTTGAGGTTCCACCGAAGATTACTGAGCAAACAAAACTATGAGAAAAGCATTTGTTGGTTTAATTGCAGCAACACTTTTCATGTTTGCGTTTTCCTTCATGCTGGTGCCTCTATATAATGTTTTTTGCGAAGTTACAGGATTGAATGGGAAAATATATGGACCATCAGATTTTTTTAAATCCGAACAAGAAATTAGAGAAAGAAATGTCAACATTCGCTTTTTAAGTCAAGTAAATGAATCGGCTCCTGTAACTTTTTACCCATCATCAGAGTCTCTTGAAGTTGTAACAGACAAAGTCAGCAAAACATCTTATGTAGCTCGAAACAATACAAACAAAACACTAACTTTAACAATTGTGCCGTCTGTCTCCCCTGGACTAGCAGCTGAACAGGTAAAGAAAATTCAATGTTTTTGCTTTGAAGAACAAATTTTAGCTCCGTATGAAGAACAAGAGTGGCCAATTAGATTTTATGTTGACTCAGAGCTAAGGGGCAATGTAAATGATATTTATTTGTCTTATACTTTGTTTGAAAATAATAGAGAGACTTCAATGGTAATGCATCATGACAGCTAAAACAGATACTCATCAAAAATATTACGTGCCTGAAGAAAGCAGAATACCTATAGTGTTTGCCTTTGCCGCCCTTATAGCAGGATTTGGTGCAGCTAATGCAGTTGCCGGTTACGGAACAACAATGCTTTATGTAGGTCTGGTTGCAGTAATATTTACACTTGGATTTTGGTGGTCAACTGTGACCAAAGAATCACAAGCCGGGCTAGATACTCCTCAGCTCAATAATGCCTACGTTTATGGAATGGCATGGTTCATATTTTCAGAGGTAATGTTCTTTTTTGCTTTCTTTGGAGCTTTGTTTTACATTCGTTCATTTGCAGTCCCATGGTTAGGGGGAGAGGGCGCTAAAGGTATTGCTGGTGAGCTTCTTTGGCCAGAATTTGAGGCTACATGGCCACCCATGATCACTCCAGAACAAAGTCTTTTAGGCGAAAATGCTGCAGTTAAAGGACCAGCTGAAAATATGTATTTGCACAGCCTTAGGGATATAGGTTCTTGGCTTCCATTGTGGAATACAGTGGTTCTTTTAAGCTCCAGTGGAACAGTGCATATTGCTCACATCGCTCTCAAAGAGAATAACAAAAAAAGATTTAACTTTTGGTTGGGTGTTACTGTGACATTGGCATTTATATTTGTCATTTTACAGGCAGTTGAATATTACGAAGCATACAGCCATTTAGGTTTAACTCTTGACTCAGGAGTTTATGGAACAACCTTCTTCATGTTGACGGGTTTTCATGGCATGCATGTGTTGATTGGTGGAATATTCCTTCTTACACAACTAGTAAGATCTTCAGGCTATAAGCATTTTTCAGATAAAGAGCATTTTGGTTTTGAAGCAGCGTCTTGGTACTGGCATTTTGTTGATGTGGTATGGGTGTGTCTCTTCTTGTTTGTTTATATTCTCTAACCCCACGGGGCATTGTTTCCAAGCTGGCCAGTGTACAGACCATAACCAACCAAGATTAAGAGAATGGCGCCCAATGTTACTCTGAACCCTAGACCATAGAGAATTCTTTTTTTGCCTGGGTTTCCTCTATCAACAAAAAGAAAAACCAAGCTTGATGCAAGACTTATGAGTATAAGAATTACCAAAAGAATAATAATATTTTGTAACACACAGGTATTAAAACACAAATGAAAGGGTTTAAACGCAAGATTTTAACTTTTACCTTTATTTTTATGCCAATAACATTTTCGCTTGGCTTATGGCAACTTGATAGAGCAGATGAGAAAAGGAGTATTTTGACAACATTTGATCAGCTCGTTACTAAAGCACCAGCAAACCTAGATGAGGAATTGTTAAATTGGCAGCCAATCACTGCGCGAGGCAGGTACACAGATCTAGTGCTGTATGAAGACAATGCGCTTTTAGATGGAAAAGCAGGCTTTAGGATTTATCACCTTTTTGAAACAATAGACGATAAATATGTTTTCATTCACAGAGGTTTTATTGAAAGACAACAAATAAAAAATGACTTACCGTTAGTGAGCATTCCTCAAGGAGATTTTGTGCTTACTGGCAATAAACTAGAAAAAAATAAAAACCCTTTTGTACAAAATTTAGCCGAAGAGAATCCCCTCATTATCCAAGAATTTAATCTAGATCAAATTGTCGATAATTTTGATTATTTAAAAAATAAGCCAGTCTATGCGTTTTTGTTTAATCTAAATCCTTCTGATAAAAATAAATTTAAATCTATAGAAAAGCCCATAAATATGACAACAGAAAAGCATTTAGGTTATGCCATTCAATGGTTTGGTCTGTTTGCTATCTTATTCATTATGACCTTAGTAATAGGATTAAGAAGAGATGAAAAATAACAAGTGGCTAGCACTGATAATACTAATTACACCTCTTGTGGTACTAGGCCTATCAACATTAACATTTTATTTTGGCTACAAGCCTGACTCGTCATCAAACAATGGTGAGCTAATATATCCACACATCGAAACAGATGGCGCTAGATTAAAAGAGATATCTGGAGAGCCTTTTAGCTTCAAAAAAGGGAAATGGTACTTAATATATTTTGATAGTCTAAAGAGCGTCTCTGAGAGTGAAGAAACGTATAAACTTTTATTTAGCTTAAACACAACACTCGGTAGGGAAATGAACAGGGTTAAACGAGTTGTAGTGCTTAAAAACAAAATAACAACTATTGAACAAAAAGAGCTTATTGATAATTTTCCAAGTACATTTTTTCTAATAGATACGGATAGGATTTTAGAAAGTAAAATTTCTGCGAACAGGCCAAATCCATATGAGAGTCAATCAATTTATTTATCAGATGATTTTTCAAACATAATGGAAGAATTCAAGACAGATTTAGAATTTAAGGAAATATTTGAAGATTTAAAAACTTTATTATGAACCCAATTAGAATACTTTCAGCATTTGGAGTACTGCTTGCATTTGTCGTTATAGCCCTTGGAGCCTGGACAAGACTTGCTGATGCTGGTCTTGGTTGTCCAGACTGGCCTGGCTGCTATGGTTTTGTTACATTCCCAACAACAGCGTCCGAAATAGCACAAGCTGAAGCCCTTTATCCCGATAGTCCAGTTGAAATAGATAAAATTATTCCTGAGGTTGTGCACAGATATTTTGCTGCATCTTTAGGGCTGCTGGCTATCGTGATTTTATTTTTCTCTATAAAAAACAATAAACACATAAAACTATCTTCAGCTTTGCTTGCCGTAATTATTGGTCAAGGAATCTTTGGATATTTGACTGTTAGCTTAAAGCTATATCCACTTATAGTTACTGGCCATCTTTTTGGGGCAATAATAGTTACATCAATTTTTTTAATAACGTTTCTCAATACATCAAATTATCAATACAGCTCTAATGTTTTAAGATCAAGAAGAGCATTGATTTATATAGGTTTTGGTCTTGTTATATGGCAGATTTTTCTTGGAGCCTGGACTTCAACAAATTACGCCGCACGAGCATGTCTGGACTTTCCACTTTGCCAAGGTCAAATGATTCCACCAACAGACTTTTCAGAAGGGTTTAATTTTTTACAGTCATTAGGACCTAATTATTTATTTGGTCAGTTAAGCAATGAAGCTAGGGTAGCAATTCACTTAACACACAGGATTGGTGCTGTTATTGTGCTGCTTTATTCAATTTTTTTAGCCACCAAGATCTATTCAAAACAGACAAAGTTATTTGTTTTTACATTCTTAGGAATCTTGGGGACCCAAATATTTTTAGGAATAAATAATATTCTAAGCTCTTTACCGCTATGGAATGCTGTTGCCCACAATATGGTTGGAGTAATGTTGTTTTTGTGGTTTGTTGTTATGATTTATTTTAGTTATAAAGGGAAAAATGAATCTAGCAGCCTATCTTGAGCTTTGTAAGCCGAAAATTGTTCTAATGCTGGGGCTAACTGCATTGGTTGGCATGCTTCTTTCTGTTAATTTTTATACCAATATTTTCTCTGGCCTAATAAGCCTGGTTGGATTTATTCTTTTGGCATCCTCTTCTGCCGCATTTAACCAAATTTTTGACAAAGATTTAGACAAGAACATGGTTAGAACTAAAAACAGACCCGTTGCTTCAGGAGCACTTAAATTGTCTCATGCTTTGGTATTTAGCTTTCTTCTTTTTTTATGTGGTTGTTTTTTATTGTACCAATATTCAAATATTCTCACCTTATCCTTAACTGTATTTGGCTTTGTGTTCTACGGCATTATTTACACATTATTTTTGAAATGGTCTACACCCCAAAATATTGTAATTGGAGGCTTTTCTGGGGCCTTGCCGCCACTAATTGGTTGGACAGCAATTAATAATGAGATTTCTCTAATGCCAATAATATTGGTCGCGGTGATATTTTTGTGGACGCCCCCACATTTTTGGCCCTTAGCAATTCACAGAATTGAAGATTATAAAAAAGAAAAAGTACCAATGATGCCAGTTGCTAAAGGCATCAAAAGAACAAAGGTTGAAATGGTAATTTACGCTCTATTATTAACAATTACATCTACAACCCCATACTTCTACGGGTTAGCAGGGGAAATATATTTTTTTAGTACACTTGCATTGAACCTGATTTTTTTATTTCTTTGCTACGGTTACTTACAAGATCAAGAAAATAAAAAGTCTATGCAAATTTTTAATTTTTCAGTCTGGTACATGTTTTTATTTTTTTCTGTGACTTATATAGACTTTTTAATTTACCTAGATGTCTAAAAACCTTCTCGTTTCCCTATTAATACTACTAGTTGTTTTTTTAACAATATTTTCTATGTATAGAATCACTCAACCGCGAGTTTTATCAGAAGAGGAAATGAAAGTTAATGGTTTCGTTAAGTATGGCGATAATCAAGAAGTTAGAATATTTGACTTGGTTGATCATAATGGAGAGCAATTTACCAACCTGCAGCTAGAAGACAATAAAATAAATCTGCTGTACTTTGGCTATACAACTTGTCCAACTGAGTGCCCAGTAATGATGTCTGTCATGAAACAGGTTTTTTCAAAAATTGACACAAATGAAATTGCGTACTATTTAATTAGTTTTGACTCGGAAATAGATACAAAGGAGCAACTAAAAAAATATGTAACTGCTTTTAATGAAAATTTTATTGGCATAACAGGCGATTTATCTGAAGTATTAAAACTTGGGTATCAATTGGGAGTTGAAAAGTTAGCTCCAACAACAGACCACATGAACAATAGAGTCATTTCACATACCAATCATCTTATTGCTATCAGTTCAGATGGTAAAATTCTTGGAATTTTTCGAGGACCATTTGATAGTAGCAGTATGTCATTGGTGCTTAAATCTCTTTTGATAACAAATTAAGTAATAAGCCAGAAAATAAGCCAACTGACAATAAAGCCTTCTATCCAGGCATACCACATAAGACCATAGTGGTCTAATCCAAAGAAATTCATAAAATCTTCAGCAATCTTTTTATGCCATTCAATGAATTTTTTTATCATTATTGGTTTAGCAGAACGACTTTTCCTTTGACGCCCCTATTTCCTATCATCTTAATAGCTGTAACTGCATCCTTCATTGGAAAGGTTTGGGATATTAGTGGTTTAATTTTTTCTTCAGACACCATTTTATTTAGAGTGTCTATATTGCTTTTATTAATCTGTGGTTCTAGACCAGTAAACGTTCCCCAAAAAACCCCACAAATCGAAGCACCTTTTAATAAGGTAAGGTTTAAAGGAATTTTTGGAATTTCGCCAGCAGCAAAACCAATAACCAAGTATCTTCCTTTCCACCCAATTGATCTAAAAGCTGGCTCTGCATAACAATCTCCTATTGGATCAAATATGATGTCGTAGCCACCCTTAATACTTTTTGACTTTAGATCGACTGAAAAAGCTTTTTGTGCATCTTTGTCTAATTTTTCTGATCCATATATCACCACTTCATCCGCGCCATATTTTTTACATATCTCACCTTTTTCATCATTTGATACACCAGCCACAATTCTTGTACCATATGCTTTGGCAATATCAATTGCTGCCAACCCGACACCACCAGATGCTCCCAAAACTAAAACTTCATCACCCTCTTTAATTGAGCCTCTCTGTACTAGTGCATGAAAGCTTGTGCCATAAGCCAATTGATATGAAGCTGCTACTTCAAAACACATCGTATCTTCCATAGCAAATACTAAATTTTGATCTAAAGCAATTTCTTCAGAGAATGCTCCAATTGCCGACATAAAATAGACCCTATCTCCTGGTTTATGTTTTGAAACATCGGACCCAACGCTTTTAACTATGCCTGCTCCTTCATTACCAGGCGTAAATGGCAATGGTGGTTGAAACTGATATAAGCCTTGAACAATAAGAAAATCTGGAAAATTTAATGCAGCCGCTTTAATCTCTATAACAACTTCATTGGGCTGCGGGCTTGGATCATCTGTTTCTTCCCAAACCAATTCATCAACTGGACCGAAGTTTTTACATACTATACGCTTCATTTTGTCTCCTCTCTAAACTTTTTTATGAACTCATCAAATTCTAACTTATCAGATGACAAATGGGCTTGAAAATTATTTATTGACTTTGCTTTTTCCTCTTCAAATAATTTATGAAACTTTTGATTATTTTTCAAAGAGATATGCTGGGAGTGCTCCTTTATGAAGCTAATTATGTTGCCTTTTTTAAGAGTTGATTCAATTACCTGAGCTGAGATGGGATGATTATTTCTATTTTCAAATTCTTCAAACATTTGATCATATAAATCTTCACTAGATACCTCTTTGATGGAAGCTCTCATAGAGTTTAAAAAATTACTTGTCAGTTCTTTGATATCAATTTCAGCGTTTGCCTGATCAAAACCAGCAATTAGGTTGCATTCTTGTCCTGCTTCCGAGGCTCTTCTTATGTTTTCTTTAATGGATTCAATTTCAATGGACGATATAGGTGGTGAGTCGCATACTGCACAATAAAAGATAAAAGCTTCCCAAAAAAACAGATCGTTTTGAGTTATCCCAATTTTAGAAAAAGGGTTGAGATCAATTGATCTTATTTCTAAGTAATCAATTCCGGTTTCCTGTAGCTGTAAATACTGTCGCAGGTTGGTTTGTTTTGCCTTTGGTCTAATGTGGTTATAAAGTTCGCTCTCCATTTGTATAGTTCCATTATTTACCTGCTCATACTTCTCACTCGTTGAAGAAATGTGGGAAAATTTTTCATTAGGTTTATTCATATATCTACTCATAATTTCCAAGTACTCGTTAAGGCTATTAAAGGTTATAAAGTTTTTGTCTTGTTCTTCAGAATAGTAGCCAAGCCTGCTAACCCTTAACGAAGTAGATTTTGGAAGATAGCAATTTTCATCTCCTAGCTTTTCAACATGCAGATCTCTGCCTTTAAGAAATGAACAGTGTGTTACTGGAGAAGAGCCTGTAAGCCTAAGCGCCACTGGAAATAGTCGCATAAAGTTTCTCGCTATCCCTAAATAAAATTCATTTTTATCAATGCCTATGTTTTTTATGAAAGTCTCTGAAAATGAAATATTAAAATGGATGCCCGCAGTGCTTTGCATTTTATCGCCATAGCGATTTCTCAGTCCTAGGCGGTATAAGTAGGCGAGTTTAGATTTATTTGTGATTCCTGCATCTGGTAGAGTGATAAGCTCTTTATTAAATACAGGTGGCATTGAATAATTCCAAAGAATATCACCATCCAGCCTTTTCTCCACATAGCTATGTAGTTGCTGTAAAAACTCAAATAAATCATGAGTATTATCAAAAGTGGGAGTAACAAGCTCAAGATGAGGCTCAGAATAATCCAAAGTAACAAACTTATTAAAGTGATGGTTGCCTAATGATTCTGGAAAGCTTTTATTTGATATTTCACCCCTTGCATTTGAACGTAGATTTTCTTTCTCTACACCTCTAATTATTTTTTTATCAGAATTGAGAAAAGCGCCAACTCTAGACTGGCTTGGATTAATCATTTCAAGTAAGTTTTATTTGGGTCCTGCGGCAACGATCTCTTCAGCCACATTGTATTTCTGAAAATTTTCTTTAAATCTTGAACAAAGCTTTTCACATTCTTGATCGTAATCTTGGCCAGAAGACCATGTATTCTTTGGATTTAACAAGTTTTGATCAACTCCGTCAACACTATTTGGAACACTAAGATTAAGTTTTTCCAGTTTTGTCACATTATCATGATCAATTTGATTTCCTTGGATAGCAGCGATTATTGCTCTGGTTGTTGGTATTGAAAATCTTTCTCCAACACCATAGCTTCCACCAGTCCACCCAGTATTCACTAGATAAACCTTGGCATTATTTTTTTTAATCCTTTTTATGAGTAAGTCTGCATACACACTAGCAGGCCTTGGAAAGAATGGAGCCCCAAAACAGGTAGAAAATGTAAAATCCATAGATTTTGTGCTCCCTATTTCCGTTGAGCCAACCTTTGCCGTATAGCCACTTAAAAAGTGATAGGCAGCAGCGTTTTCATCAAGCAAAGATACAGGAGGAAGAACTCCTGATAGATCACAGGTAAGGAAAATTATATTATTAGGCTCATCACCTTCGTTCTCTGGAACTGAGTTTTCAATAAAATCTCTTGGGTAACATACTCTGGTATTTTCAGTATATTTATCATCATCGTAGTCAGGAACGCCTACATCATTTGTTACAACATTTTCTAATACGCTTCCAAATTTGATGGCGTCCCAAATTAATGGTTCATTTTCTTTGGATAGCTTGATGCATTTTGCATAACAGCCACCTTCAAAATTAAATACTGTTCCGTCACCCCATCCATGTTCATCGTCACCGATTAGATTGCATCTTGGATCTGCTGAAAGTGTTGTTTTCCCGGTACCTGAAAGACCAAAAAATAGTGTTGTCTTTTTATCTTGTGTTTGATTAGCAGAGCAGTGCATTGGCAATACATCTTTTTCAGGCAACAAAAAGTTTTGAACTGAAAACATCGACTTCTTCATTTCACCAGCATACTTCATGCCCGCAATAAGAACTTTACGCTTTAGAAAGTTAATAATGACACAGGATTCAGAGTTGGTATGGTCAATCTCAGGGTCACAAACGTAATTTGCAGCCGAAAGTATTTTCCATGTTTCTTTCTGTTCGGAATTGAATTTTTCTGGGCTAATGAAGATCAGCTTAGAAAATAGAGAATGCCAGGCTAACTCTGTTTTAACTTCAACAGGAATGTAGTGATCTTTATTTGAACCAACGTGAACCTTTGAACCAAAATGATCTTTATTGTCTAGGTAGTCTGAAACTTTTTCCCATAAGGCATCAAAATTGTTTGGGTCAAATGGTCTATTTACTTCACCCCAATCAATTTGATCGCTTGTGCTACTCTCTTTAACAATATATCTGTCGGCTGGACTTCTCCCCGTTCTATTACCAGTTAAAGAATTAAATGCTCCATTGGCAACTAGCTCACCCTCACCGTTCTCTACAGCTCGTTGGATTAATTTTGTATTCGATAACTCTAGTATTCTAGACATTAGTTATATTTATGGCCCTTAAACATAATCAGGAAGTATCTTAACAACATTATTGCTAAGATTGAAGAGAAAAATATACTCGACCATTCTGCAATATTCAAACTTAAAAACCACCATTGTTCTTCGGCACATTTACTGCTTCCTAAAAATACTTTTTGAAGACCCTCAAAGAAAGGATACAACGAAAATATTGCTTCAAAAGGCATATCACACAGCCCCAATGGCAGCTCATCTTTTGGTAGATTTTGAAGGTACACTTGTCGAAGGCCCGCACTCAGCCCGAAGAGAACAAAGCCCATACCAACCACATCAAAAAGCACTTTGAGTTTTGGAGTTACCATCTTAAAAAGGTAGATAAGAAATATAGCTTGAGCAGAAAATTTTTGTAACAAACAAAGGTTACATGGAACCAATCCTTCTATATTCTCAAGATACCATTGACTGATCACAACAATTAAAGATGCAACGGTAACAATAAAGTTAAAATAGCCCTCAAAAATTACTTTCATAATTAAGTATTATATAGAGTCATATGATTTTTAGACCAGACATAATTTTAATTGATGGCTCTTCATACATTTACAGGGCTTTTCATGCATTGCCACCTCTGACAACCAGCACAGGCAGGCCAACTGGAGCTACCAGAGGTTTTGCATCAATGCTAAGAAAGCTTATCTCAACATATCCTAATGTACCGATGGTGATGGTATTTGATGCAAAGGGAAAAACATTTAGAAGCGAATACTACAAAGACTACAAAGCCAATAGGCCACCAATGCCAAATGAACTTAGATCCCAGATTTCGGATATTAAAGAATTAACTAAGCGTTTCAAGCTACATAGTGAAGAGGTTGTTGGGGTCGAAGCGGATGATGTAATTGCCACACTTGCTAAGAGTTTTGGTAGCAAGCATAAGGTTTTAATTTCATCACCAGATAAGGACCTAGCACAACTTGTAACAGATAAGGTCATTCAACACAATTCTATGAGCGATGATTTTTTCGATGAAGCTAGGGTCTTGGAAAAATTTGGCGTTATGCCAAATCAAATCAACGAGCTTCTAGCTCTGGTCGGAGACAAGGCAGACAACATTCCTGGCATCACTAAAGTTGGCCCAAAAACAGCAGCAAAATGGCTTAATGAATTTGGTTCAATTGATTCTTTGATTGATAACATTGATCAAATAAAAGGTGTAGTAGGGGAGCACCTGCGCAATGAACAAGAATGCATCAAAAGAAATCTATTTTTGGTTTCACTGAAGGAAGACCTTGACTTAAAATTTTCTATACAAGATGTTTCTCTGCCACAAGCAAACAATAGTGAATTAGTAGATTTTTATAGAAGCTTAGAATTTAACACCTTTATTGAATCTAATGCCCCTGCTGTTGGAAGCTTAACCTATAAGACTATATCCAATCGAAATGAGCTTGAGGAATTAAAAAAAGAATTAGAGGATGCCGAATATTTTTCATTTGATACGGAAACAAGCTCTCTCAATCTAAATGAAAAAAATTTAGTTGGTCTTTCTTTTTCAGCGAAAAAAGGAACTGGCTCATATATTCCAATTAACCACACAGAAACAACCAATCTATGCGAAGCTGAAGTAGTGTCTTGGTTGAAACAGTTTCTTGAAAACAATCAAAGAAAAATGATAGGCCATAATCTAAAGTTTGACCTTGCTGTATTAGAAAACTATGACATTTCACTAAATTGCTTCTTAGCAGATACAATTTTAATGTCTTATATTTTCAATAGCACCGCATCTCGACATAACCTCGATGCACTAGCTGAGCACTATTTATCTCGAAAAACTATTAAGTATGAGGATGTTATTGGCAAAGGGAAAACAAAACTTAAGAACTTTTCTGAAGTGCCAATAAAAGAGGCAACAAATTATGCTGCTGAGGATGCAGAAGTAACCTTATGCTTATATGAGACTTTGTTGAATAAGCTAACAAAGGAAAACAAGCAACTACTAGAGACAATTGAGAATCAATTGGTTTTTGTATTGATGCAGATGGAAAAAACAGGAGCTTTAATCGATCAAGCACACCTGAATAGGCTTTCGAATGAATTTGGTAGCAAACTTATAAAGTTAGTGAAATCAATCCATGATAAATGTGAGATGGTATTTAATTTAGATTCACCAAAACAATTGAGCGAGGTTTTATTTGATAAATTAGGCATACCCACCAAAGGCCTGAAAAAAACGGCTTCAGGCTATTTTTCTACATCTGAAAGTATTTTGCAGAAACTTTCTGAGGAGAATCAAGTTGTTAAGGACATACTCGAGTACAGATCGTTGGCTAAATTAAAAAGCACTTACACTGATAAAATCTCTGAAATCTGTGATCATAATTCAAGAGTTCACACATCCTATCATCAAGCAGTTACGTCTACGGGGAGACTATCCTCCTCTGAGCCAAATTTACAAAATATACCCATAAGAACCAAAGAGGGAATCACAATTAGAGAAGCATTTGTAGCTCCACCTGGCAAGAAAATCCTAGCTCTGGATTATTCTCAGATTGAATTGAGACTTATGGCTCACTACTCAAAAGATGAAACCATGGTCAATTCATTTAACAATGATGAAGATATACACAAAAGAACTGCGGCAGAAATTTTTGGTGTTCCGCTTGAACAAATAACAGCTGACATGAGAAGGCAGGCTAAAACAATAAACTTTGGTCTTTTATATGGCATGAGCGCATTCGGTTTATCCAATCAGTTAAAAGTTACAAGACCTGAAGCAGAAATATTTTTAACAAGTTATTTTGAGAAATACTCTTCAGTTAAATTATTTATGGAAAAAATTGTTGAACAAGCAAAAGCTTCAAAATATGTAGAAACACTTTATGGTCGAAAAATTCATGTACCAAACATTGATTCACCAAATTATATGATGAGACAAGCTTCTGAGAGAGTTGCAATTAATGGGCCACTTCAAGGTAGTGCCGCTGATATCATCAAGGTTGCAATGATTGAAATAAGCAAATTATTAAAGAAAGAGAATTTAAAAATAGATTTAATTATGCAGGTACACGATGAGCTGGTATTTGAAGTTCCAGGAGAATTTAATGATTCAAGCATTTTAGAAATAATCCAGCTTATGGAAGAAAGCACGAAGATATCAGTGCCTTTGCGCGTCGACTATGGTTTTGGTGCTAACTGGAAAGAAGCTCATTGATCGTTTTAACAAATGAGCTTACTAACATGGGTTTCTTTATTGAAAAAGAAAAGGCATTTGGGTAGTCCTCTTGAATTGTATTTAATATATCACTGACAGAACTATCATTTAATTTATCTGCTTTTGTGAGAGCAATAAAGTAGTTAACCCCCAAACTTTCTAACATATTGATCATTTGAAGATCAGATGGCCTTAAGGGATGTCTAATATCTGTAAAGATTATTGCGGCAACTAAATTATTTCTTTTTTGAAAATATTTTGGTATTTCAATTGCCCATTCGTCCTGTTGCTTCTTCGATGTTTTTGAATAACCATAGCCCGGAAAATCCACTATGTAGTCGACTCCTGTCTGAAAGAAATTAAATAGTTTTGTTTTTCCTGGCTTTTTGCTGGTTTTAGCAATTTTCTTATTGGAGCTTATGGCATTAATTGCTGATGATTTTCCTGCATTTGAAGCACCAACAAAGGCAATTTCAATTCCATCATGATCATGCAATTGATCATAGGTTGCATGACTGATCTCAAACTTTAAGTTTAGGAGGGATAAATTCATCTTAGTAATTTAATTAATTCTAAGTTGTTATATAATCATTTTCGCATGTTTAAGATATTTCTTTTACTTATTTCTTTTTCAATCATCGGTGCAGAGAAAGCCTCTTCAGTCAATTTTGAAACGGGTGACCCAAATGCAGGAGCTCAAAAAGTTGCTGTATGTGCAGCATGTCATGGGACCGATGGAAACTCACAAGTTGGTAATTGGCCAAAAATTGCTGGCCAGAATGAGCGTTATCTTTTTGAACAATTAAAGTTAATAAAAACAGAAGAAAGGTACATTGAAGTTATGAAAGGCCTGCTTGATGGCTATTCAGAAGAAGATCTTCAAGATGTTGCAGCCTTCTATGCCAATAATAGTGTGACAATGGGTCAATCAGCTGATGATGAATCACTAGTTTTAGGAAAATTACTCTATAAGATTGGTGATTATGAAAGAGGCATACCTTCATGTCAGGCATGTCATGCAGCAAATGGTTATGGTAATTCTTTAGCGGGTTATCCAGCTCTTGGAGGCCAGCACAAAGAATACTTAATCAGTTCTTTGTTGGCCTATAAAAATGGCGAAAGAATAAGCGGACCTAATGCCTATATCATGAACCAAATTTCACAACGCCTTAGCGAGGAAGATATTGAGGCCTTATCCAACTACATTACAGGATTGTATTAATGATTAGATCTTTATTTTTATTATTCTTTATTTCGTTTATTGCTGCGGAGCCTAGAGAAGGGATTGATTATGTTTTAATTCCTGAAGGCTTAATCAAAGAAAATGGGGTTACTGAAGTATTTTGGTATGGTTGTCCTGCTTGTTTTGCCTATGAAGAAGTCCTTGATGAGATTAGAGAAATAAGACCCAATGTAAAAATTGATCTAATACCGCTTTGGGATGAGCCTACTGCTAAAACTTATTACACAATAAAATCTCTCGGACTTGAAGAAGAAGCTCACAGAAAAGTTTTTGAGGATTGGCAGCTTCAAAGAAAAACTTTTAGAAATGAGAAAGATATTCGTTCTTTTGCAAAAAGACATGGTTATGACGAAGAAAGTTTTGCTAAAACTTTTAATTCCTTTGGAGTTCAAGTAAAAGCCAGAAATGCAATTAATACTCCTAGAAAATTCGTTAATTCTGGCGTGGAATTTTCTGGGACACCAACAACAATAGTTAATAAAATATATTTAGTTAACAGACAAAGAGATAGAACAAAAGAAATTGAAACAATTTTATTTCTTTTGGATAAATAGCTTGAAAAAATTAATTTAGAAACAATTTATAAGACATGAAGCAAATTATTATCCTCACAGCACTTATACTATTTGCTCCAAATTTAATTTCAGACCCTTATGAAGATGAAGTTAGAAAAAGACTAGGCTTGGAAGGCCTAATCTGTAAACAAGATGAAAGTTGTGGCGTAAAATCTACGCCTGGCGTTGGAGTCAAAAGCAACAAAACTGAACTAGTTGCAGTTAGTGAGGGTAGAGATGGCAAAACTGTTTATGATTTAGGTTGCGCAGCTTGTCATAATGCTGGTTTGGCTGGGGCTCCACTTTTGGGTGATCAGGCACAATGGGCATCTCGCCTTGATAAGGGCCTGCAAACTTTAACTGATAATGCTTACAATGGATACAATGCTATGCCAGCAAAAGGTCTTTGCATGGACTGCACAAGAGAAGAGATTGAGCAATCAGTTCAATATATGCTTGATGCTTTAACTGCTAACTAACCACCAAGATTCGCAACCTTTTCTTCTAGTTCTGCAATTCTATCAAGAGCCTTGTTGAGCTCCTCTTTTTTTACAAAACCTGATTCAAGCATGAATTTTTCTAATGCTGGTTTGACCATTTTTTCCATGCCTTTTAGGTCTTTATTCATTCCAAAAGGATTAAACATCTTTTTTCTCCAAAATAAAATTTTTATTTACCACCTGGTAAACTTCTTTCCAGGATTTAGCTTGCAATTCACAGGGAACAATTTCTTCCCATTTTCGCTTTTCACAATTAAACCATAAAGTATTGAAATTACAATTTCTTGCGCCACCAATATCGTTTAATGGGCAGTCTCCAATATGTAAAACTTCTTGTGGTTCACATTTCGCCACTTGAAGAGCTTTAATAAAGTGTCCAGATGATGGTTTATTGCTTTGAACGTCTTTAGAAGAAATTTGATCAATAAAAAAATTACTTATTCCAATAATATTAAGGTCTGCATTGCCATTTGAGAGCGATATAAGATTAACTTTTCGTGACAGCCTCTCTAATATAATCTTAGCATCCCTATAGAGCTGAACCTTATTTCTCGCTTTAAAAAACTCATTAAACCCCTCATTACTGTAATAAGTAGCCGAACTTTCATCTGCTCCATGATCAAGCAATAATTCTTTAATAATTTGTTTTCTAAATCTTGTTAAATCAAATTTAAGACTTTCATCTTTCTTCACGAGAGATGTTCTTATATCGCTTATTACACTATCTGAAAATGAATCTTTTAAATCTGGAAATTTTCCTAAAATAAATTTCCACATCGCATTTTCTGCAGCGACAACAACTTTGGTGTTAGGCCACAAGGTGTCATCCAAATCTAGGGTAATAAGTTTTAATTTATTTCTTGGCATGAGGATGTGCTTTATCGTAAATTTTTACCAACTGTTGGAAGTCTAATTTGGTATATATTTGGGTTGTACTAAGACTGCTATGGCCAAGCATTTCTTGAATTGATCTTAGGTCTCCAGAAGATTCCAACATATGGGTAGCAAAACTGTGTCTTAGCATATGAGGGTGTACTGGAGCCATGCCCAATGAAAGTGAAATTTTCCATAATCTTTGTTGCATTGCCCTGACAGAAATTCTGGCTCCATACTTATTCGTAAAAAGAGCATCTTTATCTACTACATTGTCTCTTGTTGAAAGCCAATCAGATATTGCTTCTTGTGCATACTGGCCAACAGGAATTAATCGCTCTTTCATTCCTTTGCCCAAAACTTTAACAAAAGAAAAATCTTGCTCAAATGAAGTTATATTAACATTAACTGCTTCAGAAACTCTTAGACCACAAGAGTACAGTAGCTCAAGAAATGCCTTATCTCTGAACTCAAAGTTTGTTTTGGGTTGAAATGATAACAGCCTGTCAACGTCTTCAAGCGAAAGTGTTTTTGGCAACTTTTCCTCCATTTTGGGAGCTTTTATTGTTTCAAATGGATTGTGCTCAACCTTATTAAGCTTTTGCATATACTTAAAAAAATTTTTCACTGAAGATATGTTTCTATTAATTGATCTATTGCCTAAGCCCATTCTTCTGAGTTCAATTAACCATTTAGAGGTGGTTTGTTTATTGATATCTTCAATAGTTAAATTTTCTTTTGACAGAAATTTTAAAAGTCTTGTTATATCTCTTTCATAGTTAGAAATGGTATGGATTGAGTAATTTTTTATTTTTAAAAAACTCGTTAGCTCCTGGGTTAGATCATTCATCTATACTTCCTTCATATTCTAGAATGTATGGTGCTGTTGAAACTATAATATTATTTTCAATTCTTAGATGGCTTTTGCCACCTTTAGATAAAAAAATAGCATGATCGATTTCTTTGATTTTACAGAGCACTGCAAATGTGCACACAGTGCCTGATCCACAAGATTTAGTTTCTCCAGCTCCATTTTCGTATGTTCTGATTTTAAAAAAATCACCCATATACTCATACACATTTAAATTGAAATTTGGTGGCAATATTGAATTCTGTTCGAGCTTTTTATAGCTATTCTCCAGATTGTAGTTATCAATTTCTGTCACCTCATATATCGCATGATTATTGCCAATATTTGCGATAGATAATTTTTCAAGAATTCTTATTTTTGGAAATTCAGTGGAAACAGATGCCATCTTGCCATCAGAGTTACATAATACATCTCCACCAGGCGCGCTTATTATTTGATTCTTCAAATCATATAGTCCTGCAATGCATCTCAGACCGTTAAAGCAAGTTTGTGCTGATGAACCATCTGAATTTAGAATTTTTACTTTAAATTTGGAAGGTATTGGGTCTACCAATAAGATCTGATCAAAGCCAATACCATTTTTTCTATCACTTATGTGATTGATATCGACAGAAAAAATATTTGGATTCTCTGTAATGAGAAAATCATTACCGTTTGAATTCATTTTTGAAAACTCAATGGTCATCAAATATCTCTAGAGCCATATTCTGTTTATTGTTTTCTCTAAGCCTTATAAGTTTTACATCATTACCATTTACCATAACTTCACTAACCCTTGGTCTGCTGTTGTAGTTTGAGCTCATACTAAATCCGTAAGCACCAACATCTCCGATTGCTAAAATGTCACTTTCATGAATTTCAAATTCATGATCCTTTTGAAAATAATCAGCAGATTCACAAATCGGCCCAACTATCATTATTGATTCAGATGATTTGGGGCGCTGTTGTAGATTATAAATAGGGTGTTTTCCTTCATAGAGTGGCACTCTTATCATGTCATTCATGCCAGCATCAGTTACAGCAATTTTCTTTTCCAACTTTTTTATATACGTGACTCTTGTGAGAAGAAAGCCGGCTCTAGCAACAATTGATTTGCCTGGTTCCATTACAAGGCTTACATTTTCAGGAATTTTTTCTTGTATTTTGGCGACAAAACTACCTATTGATTCTGCGTTGGAATAATGAGACAAGCCCCCGCCAACGTCAATAAAATCAAGCTTATTTTTATCAGAGATGGTTGTAAATATTTCTAAAGCCTTGTGCAGTGCAGGATCAAAATCATCGAATTTTTTGATTCCAGACCCAATATGAAAAGCAACACCTCTAAGGTTTAGACTATTGCTTTCTTTTATATAACTCAAGCACCAATCGATATCGTTGAGGGCGATACCAAATTTGTTATACAGAGCACCAGTCTCTAAATATGGATGCGTATCAAGTGAAGCTTCAGGGTTAATCCTTAAAGCGATATCTTGCTGAAGGCCTATGTTTTTCGCTATTTCTGCAACTCTTATTAATTCTGACTTGGACTCAATATTTATACTTTTAATTTGATGTTTTATCGCATAAGAAATTTCCTCATCCGTTTTTCCAACTCCAGAGAAAACAACTTTGTTCGGATCGCCTCCGGCAACAATTACACGTTCAAGCTCCCCGCCTGAAACAACATCAAAACCACACCCCATTTCAGCAATCAATTTAATTATTGAAAGGTTGCTATTTGCTTTTACCGCAAAGCAAATTAGATCATTTTCTGTAACAGAGCAGAGATATTCCTTTACATTGTTTTTGATATGATTTTCAGAATAGACATAACAGGGACTGCCAAAATTATGAACCAAAGAAGATAAATTAACTTCCTCTAAAATCAAATCATCATTTTGATACTTTAATTGTTCAATCATGCTTTTTAATTAATGCATTAATAATATAATTGTTGAAAGGATAACCCACGTTGATCAATAACCAAACAGTTAATGCGCTAAGATTATTATCTGCGGATGCTGTTGAGCAAGCACAATCTGGTCACCCTGGGATGCCACTAGGAATGGCTGATATAGCTGAAGTCCTTTGGCGTGACCACTTAAAACATTCACCATCTAACCCTGACTGGTTTAATAGAGACAGGTTTGTTTTATCCAATGGGCATGGCTCCATGTTGTTGTACAGCCTTTTACACCTTACTGGCTACGAACTATCAATCGAGGATCTAAAAAAATTTAGACAACTTCACTCAAAAACACCTGGACATCCAGAATATAAGATAACGCCAGGCGTTGAGACAACAACTGGTCCTCTTGGTCAAGGACTTGCCAATGCAGTAGGAATGGCGCTATCAGAAAAAATTCTTTCTGCAAAAATAAACTCAGAAAACCATGCCCCAATAGACCATTTTACATATTGTTTCTTGGGCGATGGTTGTTTAATGGAAGGAGTCTCACATGAAGCAATGTCATTAGCTGGTGTAATGAAGCTTAACAAGCTGATATGTTTTTATGATAGCAATGGAATTTCAATCGATGGTGAAATTACTGAGTGGTATCAGGATGATATCGCTCTGCGCTGTAAATCCTATAATTGGAATGTAATTGATGGGGTTGATGGTCACGATAGGCTAGAAATTGATCGTGCTATCAAACAAGCAAAGCAATCTGATAAACCAACGCTAATCGTTTGTAAAACTTCAATAGGGTATGGAGCTGGTGATAAACAAGATAGCGCAAGCTCACATGGCGCTCCACTGGGCAATACGCACTTAGAGAAATTACGAAAAAATTTAGATTGGGAATATGAGCCTTTTGTAATCCCCGATGAAGTTTATAAAGACTGGGATGCAAAACAAAATGGAAAAGATCTTGAAGATGAATGGCACAAGATATGCGATAAGCATAAATTAGAGTCACCAGAAAAATCCGAGCTTTTAAGTAGACTCCAAAAAAATGAGTTGCCGGATGATCTGTTTTCAGAGCTTGATAATTTTATTTTGCAAATAAGCAGAACCCCGGAAAAAGTTGCTACTCGAAAAGCCTCACAAAATGTTTTGGAGTTTCTCTCACCAAGACTTGATGAGTTAATTGGTGGGTCTGCAGATTTATCAGGCTCAAATAATACCAACACAAGTAATTCAAGATCTGTTGCTAATGATCCTGCAGGTAATTACGTTTTTTATGGAGTAAGAGAGTTTGGGATGAATGCCATTATGAACGGGATCTCATTGCACGGTGGTCTCATTCCATACGCTGGTACTTTTTTAGTATTTATGGACTATGGTCGAAATGCTGTCCGTATGTCAGCACTAATGGGCTTAAAAGTAATCTATGTTTTTTCACATGATTCTGTCGCTCTTGGAGAAGATGGACCAACTCATCAACCAATTGAGCATTTAAGCACTCTAAGATCAACACCAAACATGCATACATGGCGTCCAGCCTCTTTCTTGGAAACTGCTATAGCATGGAAGTCTGCATTAAAAAGAAATGATGGCCCCACATCAATAATTTTGTCGCGACAAAACCTTGAGCCTATAGAATCGAAGACTTTAAAAGAAGTTGAAGCTGGTGGATATTTTTTACAAAAAAACGACGATGCAAAAATAAATTTAATTGCTACAGGCTCTGAAGTGCCTGCTTGTACAAAAGCTTCTGAGATATTGCTCAAAGAGGGGATAAAAACAAATGTATGCTCAATTCCATGTATAGAGGCTTTAGAGTCAAACCCCGAAAGTTACAGACAAATTTTTAGTGCTGACACAATCAATATTGTTGTTGAATGTGGCCATCCAAACTCTTGGTATAAGCATACCAATAAAGTTATAGGGATCAGCTCATTTGGTGAATCTGCGCCAGGCAATGTTTTGTTAGAGCACTTTGGATTCACGTCTGCACAAATTGCAGAAAAAGTTAAAAAACTACTTAAATAAAATTGAAAAATTTAGTTGATCTTGAGCTTGTTGGCAAAAGAGTGGGTATAAGAGTTGACCTTAATGTCCCTATTGATAATGGAACGATACTCAATAGCGAAAGACTTTCAGCTGCTCTGCCATCGATACTTCATATCTTGAAGCAAACTGATAACTTATGCATTATTACGCACTTAGGAAGACCTAATGAAGGTAAATACGATGAGCAGTTTTCTATCAAGCCGATTGTTGAGTGGTTTAAAAAAAGACTCAATAGAGATATACAGCTGTGTACAGACTTTAAATCCTTGCCAGGATCTTTATGTTTTATCGAGAATATTCGTTTTTTTGATGGTGAAAGCAAAAATAGCGATAAGCTCGCTTATGAGATTGCGAATAGTTTTGATATATATGTTATGGATGCGTTTGCAACGGCACATAGGAAAGCAGCTTCAACTTACGGAGCGATTAAAAAATCAACTTTAGCTTGCGCAGGAATTTTATTTCAAAATGAAGTTGAAAATATTAGCTCTGCATTGGTAGAGGGAAGTTCTTTATCAAGCATTGTTGGTGGCTCAAAGGTCTCAACTAAATTAGAAGTCATTTCAAATTTATTAAATAAATCTGAAAAAGTTCTTGTTGGGGGAGGCATTGCTAATACTTTTCTTAAAGCAGCAGGCAATGAAATTGGAAGATCATTATGTGAAGACGATATGCTTGGCATTGCTAATCAAATGCTTGCAACAGGCAAAATAGTATTGCCAAGGAAAGTTATGGTTGCGGATTCAACATCTGATGAGAGTGTTGAGATTGTGAGTTTTGATTCAGTCCCACAAAATAAAATGATTCTTGATATAGAGTTTAATGAAGAAGTTTTTTCAAAAAACGCTTCAGAAATAATTCTATGGAATGGACCACTGGGAATCTTTGAAATAGATGCATTTTCTAAAGGTACAGATTCACTTGTATCTTATTTATCTAAAAGCAACAGTAAAGTGATTGCTGGTGGCGGCGAGACAATTTTTGCTATTACAAAATTTTCTCGTATCGATAAGTTCGATTATGTATCTACTGCAGGTGGGGCATTTCTAGAATTTTTAGGTGGCCGAGAGCTTCCATCAATACAAGCATTAAACTAAAATAGGCCCATGTCCCTTATATCATTAAGACAATTACTCGACCACGCGGCTGAGAATGACTACGGCGTTCCAGCATTTAATGTAAATAATTTAGAGCAAATGAGAGCCATCATGGAAGCTGCAAATGAGACCAATAGTCCAGTTATAGTGCAAGCTTCTGCTGGAGCGAGGAAATATGCGGGGCCAACATTTTTAAGACATCTCATTTTAGCTGCAATGGAAGAATTTCCACATATACCAGTAGTAATGCACCAAGATCATGGTGCCTCGCCTGATGTGTGTCAGCGTTCTATTCAATTAGGATTTTCATCAGTGATGATGGACGGATCTTTAATGGAGGATATGAAAACTCCGTCTTCTTATGAATACAATGTTGATGTAACAAGGAAAACTGTAGAATTTGCCCACGCTTGTGGGGTTTCAGTAGAGGGTGAACTTGGATGTTTAGGTTCCCTTGAAACTGGTATGGCAGGTGAGGAAGATGGCAGCGGTGCTGAAGGGGTCTTAAGTGAAGACATGTTATTGACTGACCCAGATGAAGCAGCCTCTTTCGTTAAAGATACCAAAGTTGATGCACTAGCTATTGCTATCGGCACTTCACATGGCGCTTATAAATTTACTAGACCACCAACAGGAGATATTCTCTCAATGAAAAGAGTTAAAGAATTACATGAAAGAATTCCAAACACTCATCTAGTTATGCATGGATCTTCAAGTGTTCCACAAGATCAGCTAGAAATAATTAATCAATATGGCGGAGAAATTCCTGAAACCTATGGTGTGCCAGTGGAGGAAATACAGGAAGGCATCAAAAATGGTGTCAGAAAAGTAAACATTGATACTGATCTTAGGCTTGCGTCGACAGCCACAATAAGGAAATTTATGGCTGAAAATAAAAGTGAATTCGATCCTAGAAAATATTTAGGCAGGACTGTGGACGCTATGAAGAAGATTTGCATTGATCGTTACGAAGCGTTTGGATGTAGTGGTAATGCATCTAAGATTAAATCTATCTCACTGTTTGATATGACAGATAAATATAAAACCGGAGAATTGGATCCAGTAATAAATTGAAAAACGTATGTTTTTTTCTATCCTCAAAAAGTGTGGGGATAGATGTCAGCAAAGAACTCAGCCTTTTGGCTGAGTTTTTTTCATATAAAGGATATGGTCTAGTTTATGGAGGTGGCAACAGAGGAAACATGGGGTTTATCTCAAATGAATTTTCCAATGAAGGTGCAAAAGTTAGTGGTTATACACTCCAACTTTTCCATAAACAAGGGTTTACTCCTGACTACATTGATCATTTAGAAGTTGCAGAAAAATTTTCAGTAAGAAAGCAGCTAATGATCGATAACTCTGATATTTTTATAATTTTTCCAGGAGGTCTAGGCACATTAGATGAACTTATTGATATTGTTAACCTAGATGGCTTAGACATACTAGGAAAAAACATTTATTTATTTAATAAAGATAATTTTTGGACAGAAATAATTAATTGGATAGAGAAAGCATTAAAAATGGAATACATACCGATGGCTCCACCTAATTTTTATGTTTCTACCAGTATCACAGAAATGATTGAACAAATAGAATCAAATGAAAAACTTTGAAAAACCAAAGTTTAATAATCCCCATCTTGAAGATTTAGATAGTTACAATCGTCAATATCTTGAATCAATAAATTCTCCTGATAATTTTTTCTTAAATAAAGCAATAGAAAATCTAGATTGGTTTGTAGAGCCTACTTTAGGGTTTAATAACAACTTTAAAAATGCTTCATGGTTTGAGGACGGTATATTAAATATTGCGTATAACTGCATTGATAGGTATGCAAAAAAAAATCCAGAAAGAAAAGCAATAATTTGGCAAGGCGATGAGCGCTTACAAACTAAGGCCATTACTTACAAGGAATTATTAGAGAATGTATCTATTTTGGCAAATGGATTAAAAGCTATAGGAGTAAAAAAGGGCGATAGAGTATGCATTTACATGCCAATGATTTTAGAAGCAGCATACTCAATGCTGGCTTGTATGCGATTAGGTGCAGTTCATTCTGTTGTCTTTGGTGGTTTTTCGCCTGAAGCAATAAGGTCACGAATTGATGATGCAGATTGCCGATATGTTATCACAGCAGATGAAGGAATTCGCGGTGGCAAAAGAGTGCCTTTGAAAAAGAATGTTGATATTGCTTTAGAGGAGACAAATTCAGTAGAGAAAGTAATAGTAAAAAGATACACAGGCACTGAAACCAATTGGGATTCTAGTAGAGATATTTGTTATGACGACCTGGTCAGCAAACAGGAAAAATTTTGTGAATGTGTCCATTTAAAGGCTGAGGATCCATCATTTATTCTTTATACTTCAGGATCTACCGGCAAACCAAAGGGTGTTATGCATACGACTGGAGGTTATCTTCTAGGAGCTCACCTGACATTTAAATATATTTTTGGTTATCAAGAAAACAAAATATTTTGGTGCACTGCAGATGTCGGCTGGATAACCGGACATACATATATTTTATATGGCCCCCTTTCCAACGGTGCTACAACACTTATGTTTGAGGGGGTGCCAAGTTACCCGGATGCTTCAAGATTCTGGCAGGTCTGCGACGATCACAAGGTCAACATTTTTTATACAGCTCCAACAGCTATAAGAGCACTAATTGCAGCTGGAGAGAAATACTTGGAATCAAGTTCAAGAAATTCGCTTGAGATTCTTGGGACTGTGGGCGAACCAATCAACCCAGAAGTTTGGCAGTGGTATTTTGAAAAAGTTGGCAAATCTTCATGTGAAGTTGTTGATACTTGGTGGCAAACTGAAACTGGTTCGGTTCTTATAAGCCCCATTGCCGGTGTCACACCAACAAAGCCAGGGTCTGCTACTCTACCATTTTTTGGCGTTATTCCATCTTTAGTTGATGCAGATGGAAAAACACTTGAGGGAGAAGCTAAAGGGAATCTATGCATTGATCAAAGTTGGCCAAGTCAAATCAGAACGGTATATGGAGACCACCATAGGATGATAGAGACATATTTTTCTACATATAAAGAGAGATATTTTACTGGTGATGGTGCAAGACGAGATAAGGATGGTTACTATTGGGTTACTGGCAGAGTTGATGACGTCTTAAATGTATCTGGACATAGAATAGGCACTGCAGAGGTTGAAAGTGCAATTGTTGAACACAAAAATGTTGCAGAGGCTGCAGTCGTAGGCATTGATCATGATATAAAGGGCCAAGCAATTTATGCGTTTGTTATCTTAAAAAAAATAGAAGCTGGCCAAGCAAATACTTATGAAGAAATAATTGAACAAGTAAGCTTGTCCATCGGAAAAATTGCTAAACCAGAGCACATTCAATTTGTTAGAGATCTTCCAAAAACAAGATCCGGAAAAATAATGCGTCGTATCCTTCGCAAAATAGCAAACAACAATACGGATGAGTTAGGCGACATAACAACTCTAGCAGATCCAACTATTGTGGATGAGTTGATTAAAGGAAAAGCGTAGCAGGGTTTAGTCTAACATTTTTGGCTTAAAATGCCTGATGCTCTTCTGTACTTATTAGTTTTTGCATAAGCCAGCTTCATGCGACATGTTTTGAGGACGTCTATATTTCCGAATTCATTAAGCTGATAAGCATCAAACATTAAACCAAATAATGAAATATCTTTATCCATAGAAGAAGTAAAGTTCTTTAGATAGATAGTCATCTCCCCATCTGCAGTCCTAATCAAACAGCCACTAGAGGAGTTCGGACAGTTATTTTCAGCTTTTTCAGGATCCTCCATAACCCTCAGACCTAGATTTGTTGTATTGAGTTTATTGGTAATATCCATGATTTCATAGGATGTCATAGACATTGATAAAATCATAAGACCTAAAATTGATGTTACTTTCATATGACAAATATGTTACAGTTATGTGACAAATAAAGCAACCTTTTTATTAATCGTCACGACTAATAAAATTTTTACTGTTTTTTCTGGAGTATTGTTTTTTGCTCTTCTCAATGCGTTGGCGGTATTTTGCTGACTTTACATCCTTTTTGAGTATATTATTGCGCTTTCTTTTCATTACTACATAGAAGCCCAAGTTCAAATAGCAGGTACACAGGCACTGCTAACATGATTTGAGAAATTACATCAGGTGGAGAAAGCAGCATACCAAAAGTAAAAGATAAAACTAAAACCCAACCTCGATTTTTAGATAGAGACTCTTTTTTTAAAACATTAAACAGGATCAAGCCATTCACAATTATCGGCACTTGGGATGCCAAGCCAAAGGCCATAAACAGCAATAAGCTAAAATCCAAAAATTTTGTAATATCTGTTGATATTTCTACTAGCGATGGACTTATGCTTTGAAAAAAATTAAAAACATTTGGCAGAACAATGAAATAACAAAAACATATACCCCCCAAAAATAATAATGCTCCAATAATTGATCTAGAAAAAATAAAATTTTTCTCATTTTCGTAGAGTCCTGGAGCCATGAAACTTAACATTTGAAAAATTATATAGGGCGCAGATATCAGAAATGTTAAAAAAAGAACAAGACGCAATGGCACCAAAAAAGGTGATGCAACTTCAATAGCAATAAGATTTAAGCCTGCCGATGCTCTCGAATAAGAAACAAAGGCATCGAATATTTGTCCGCTAAAAGGATAGAGCACAACAAATACAACAGCAAAAAAAATTAAAGTATGTAGGATGCGTTTTCTCAACTCAGAAAAATGTGGCAATAAAGAGTTGCTAATTTTTTTTGTCATTATCAAATGATTTCAGTTTCTGCTCATTGAAAACATCTTGTTTTAACTCTTCAATATTTAAAGTCTTTTCAGCCTCCTCTTTAATATTTTCAACGTTGGCTTTGAACCTTAAGAAGAATTTGGTGATATCCTGAATAAAGCTAACAAGATTATTTGGCTTAATGAAAAGGATAGCAATAATTGAGATTAGTAGGATTTCAGGAATTCCTATCTGTATCATCTTCTTTGACCTCTTTCTTAAAACCTTTTAATGCCTTCCCAAGATCAGAACCCAAATTTGCAATCCTTTTGCCTCCAAAGACAAGCAGGATAATAAGTAAGACAATAACAATTTGCCAAAAACCTATGCTCATGATTTTTCCCCATAGAATTCAGAGTACATATCTTGTGTCTCTTCTATTTTTTTAACAATCATATATGTAAGTATATGTTTTTTTGATACAAGATACTTAACCAAACCTTTGACACTATATCTATCTTTAAACCAGCTTTGTAAGAATGGAGATGCGATCCCCCAAAAATCTAGATCTGGGTAAATTTGTCGTCCCATGCCTTCAATATGAATTAGAGTTTTTACTAGCAATAGCAGATCATCATCAATAAACAGATTAAATGGACGCATCGCATCGAATAAATCTAATAATAATTCCCCAAATAATATTTTTGATAGTGGTTGATTAAGTAGTTGCTCACAATTTGCTCGCAAAACTTTTTCCAATTCTTCAGTTTTAGTTTTTTTATCTACCCATTCTGCATATATAAATAACTGAGCCAAGGTATAAAAATCTTGCTCTACAAGCGAAGATATCATTTGTGCTAGTAAGATTTGATTTGATTCAGTTACTGAGCCACAGATTGCATAGTCAACTGCAATATAGTGTGGGTTTTGTGGATCAGTTTTAGCAGCAAAAATATTGCCAGGATGCATATCAGCATGGAAAAAATTATCTTCAAAAACCTGCTTAAGAAATATTTTTACTCCCACTTCGGATAGTTGTTTTTTATCAATTTTATAGCTTGTCAATGAAGAAATATCTGTCACAGGGATGCCATCCATAAATGGCATTACAAGAATTTTTTTGGTCGTAAAATCGTCAGAAATCTTGGGTATTTCCAGGTAGCTACTGGATTTAAAATTCTCATAAGTTTTATTAGAGTTTGCAGCTTCAATTCTAAAATCAAGCTCCTGAAAAATAACATTTTCATATTGTTCAATGAGCTCTAAAGGCTTCACCCTAGGATAGTGTTTAAGAAAAAAAGAAGAACACTTAGCTGCTAGCTTTAAAGCATCAAGATCCCTTTTTACCTGTTCTTCCAGTCCTGGTCTTTGCACTTTTATTACAAAATCTTCATTTCCAATCTTAAACTTATGGACTTGAGCTAACGATGCTGATGCAAGTGGTTTCTCCTCAATCGTCATTAAGATTTTTCCTGCTTTAGAAAGTAATTGTGTTTCAATAGTCTCTTTAATAAACTTAAAATCAACTGGAGCACAAGAATCGGTTAATTTATTTAGTTCTTGTGTTACTGAGCGCTCAAATAAGTCAGTCCTTGTTGATAAAAGTTGTCCTAATTTAATAAACACTGGGCCAAGACGCTCTAGAGCAATCCGGAATTTTTTTTCACCATCATCGACTCTAATAAAAGTATTTAATAGCGGATTAAAAGAAGCAGTAAGCTTATTAAAAATTCCTGTATTCCTGATACTCAAAAAAATATATAAGAGTCTAAAAATTCTCATTTTTTTGCTTTATGAATTGAAACTATGCCATTGTATAAATTTTCAAAATCTGCCTTATCAAAACCACAATCTAAAATCATTTTTCTCAGACCTTCCTGGTCTTCATGAGTTCGTATTGATTCAACCAAGTACTTATAACTATCAGAATCATTTGAAATTATTTTTCCAATTTTAGGAATTACATTAAAGCTATAAAAATCATAAATTTTAGAAAATATTTGGTCTTGAACTTTTGAGAATTCAAGAATGTTTAAAAAACCACCTGACTTAACCACTCGTCTAATCTCCTTCAATGCTTTTGGCTTATCTGAAAAGTTCCTAAAACCAAACGAAATAAATACTTGATCAAAAAAATTATCATCAAATGGTAGATCTTCAGCACTAGCGACATGGAAATGCATAGAATTATAAAAACCTTCATTCAAAGATCTCTCTTTTGCATTTTCAACCATAGATGCATTTTGATCACAAAGATAAACGTTTTGTTTGGATATAATTTTCGAGGCTTTTTTTGAAATATCTCCTGTCCCTCCAGCCAAATCAAGAATTACTGAATTTTCATTTATATCTGATGTTGAGACAAAATGATTCTTCCACAATCTATGTGCTCCTAAAGACATAAGATCATTCATCAGATCATAGTTTTCATTTACTTTGGTAAAAATATTGTCTACACCAAGTTTTTTATCTTTTTTTGAGACTTCTTTGCTCCCAAAAAATACTTTTTCATTATCTTCGCTGCTCATATAGTATTATTGTTAGTTAGTAAGTATAAATGGCAAGATCAAATTTACTAGCATGGCTAGATCTGGAAATGACAGGACTTGATCCTGAAAAACACCATATTATTGAAATCGCATGCCTTATAACAGATTCGGATTTAAACATAGTGGAGGAAGGCCCTGAAATTGCTATTTCACAGCCTAATGAAATTCTTTCACTAATGAATGAATGGAACCAAAATCAACATTCATCAAGTGGTTTAATACAAAAAATTGCAAATAGTACATTTTCACTAAAGCAGGCAGAACAGGATGCTCTAAATTTTTTTAAAAAATACATCAAACAACATCAATCGCCATTATGCGGTAATAGTATTTCGCACGACAGGCGATTCCTAATTAAGCATATGCCCAAACTGGCAAATCATTTTCACTACAGGCATATCGATGTCAGCTCATTTAAAGAAGTTATAACTAGATGGTATCCCGATACTGAGGAGTTTAAAAAGCAATCTTCACACAGAGCAATGGATGATATTAAAGAATCTGTCAGCGAGCTAAAGTTTTATCGAGAAATTTATTTTAAGTAAGCTCTTGTCCAGGAGTAATTTCTATTCTCTTTAAAATTTTAGTTTTGTAATTTCTTGAAGAAATGGTGTCAACTGCTATAAACTCTGCTGTGGCAATCTCAGGTTTAAAGTTAATGGTTAAATAACCTCGATCAGCAAGATTGGTCCATTTAAGATTTTTGTTCTTGAGTGTCATTGCATTCTCTAAATCTTTTGAAGAGATCATGCCATTAAAATTTTCTGATGCTCCTGGAGACGATACAGAAGGAGTTGCTAGCTCAGCTCCAACAAATTTATCATCAAGCATAATATTATTAGCCCAACAATTGTGCGTATCTCCAGCAATAAAAAGACTCTTGTTGGAAGCAGCATTAACAAGTTTTAAGAACTTTTCCCTTTCAGCAGGATAGCCATCCCAAGCATCAAGATTATATGGAAGTTCCTCTTTTATCACAGTTTTAAAATATTGTTGATAGTCAGGCAACATATCGATAATAGCACTTGGAATGGCAGGAAGCTTTAAAGATGCCAGCAATACTTGCTGTGCATAAACATTCCAGGATTGATTCGACCCAATATTTTCTTTAACAAAATTTAATTGCTCATTACCCAATAGTTTTCTTTTTTTATTTCTTAGAGCTTTATAAAAATCTTCTTCTAAAAAAGCACCCTCTTTAGTTATGTAGTTATCTATTTCAAGTTGCTTAGATCTTGATGAAAGTCGCGTTTCTAGCAATTTAATATCCACTAGATTTCCCACCTTGTATCTTTTCCAATTTTTAGATTGACTTTCAGGCTCTCTAACAGGCATCCATTCAAAATACGCTTTCAAAGCGTTTCTTTTTCTGATAGCAAAAGACCCTTCATTAATTTGATGATTTTCAGCGCCTTCCCTCCATGCGTCATTGGCTATTTCATGATCATCCCATGCACAAGCCATTGGTATTGAAGAGTGTAAAGCTTGTAAATCTTCATCTGACTTATATTGTGCATGACGTAAGCGGTAATCATCCAATGAAGTAATTTCTTTATTTGGAATTGGCTGTCTGTTAAGTTGGACTGCATTTTCAGTAGCATATTCTCCCTGTTTATATTCATATAGATAATCACCTACATGAATCCCCATATTAATTGAGTTGTCTTTTGATGCAGCATTATATGCGTTGAAGAAACCAGCAGGATAATTTGAGCAACTAAAAATAGCAACTTTAAAATGTGAAGCATTTTGTGGCAATGTGGTTGTTGCACCTATTTTAGAGCTAACACCCTCTGCTTTGAACCGATAAAAGATTTGTTTCCCTCGAAAATTTCTTGGGATTAAAACATCAACCTTAACAGTAAAATCTTTATTTCTATCTGTGTAACGCTTTCCAGATGCAATAATGTTCTTAAACCCCTTGGTATCTGAGACCTCATATGTCGTCAATATTTTTTCGTTATTATTAACAGTTAACCTTGTCCAGAGAATAACATTACTGTTTGTAGGATCACCACTTGCAACACCATGATTAAATTTGACCTTTCTTTTTACACCTGATAGAAGATTAAGACCGATAAATAATGTTGATAATGATATTAATTTTAAAAAGCTTCTTCTTTTCACGAACTTTAGTTTATTGAAGGTTTGTTACAAATTAACGACAGTAATCATAAATTGAATAAAAAAAAGTCTTTTTCGAAATAGGTAAGGTGCTATTTTAAGTCTACAATGAAAGTGTCATTGAAGTTCTACAGAAAAACTCTCTTTAAATAAAATACTATTTTTTTGGAGCAATATTCAGCGGAAACTGAGCAATATTTTTTGGATCAGCTTTAGAGATCCTTGATTTTCCAAGCTCAGTTACCTCATCTATTCTTACTACAGAATTAATAGGCACGTAAGTTCTTTTAACATCAGTAAACTCTGATTTTAATTTTTCCTCAGAGGTATCAACCACTAATTTTGAACTTTTATCGAAAACATAACCCTCAACTTCGATAAAACCATAGAGGTCGCTTTGATATATATTCTTTGCAAATATTTCGTATACTTCACCTACTTGAATAAACTTAATTTTATAAATTTTTTGCTTCACAATATGAATATATGACAAAAAAACTATACATCAAGACTTATGGTTGCCAGATGAATCAATATGATTCTGGAAAGATTATAGATGTATTAAATTCAAAAGAAAAAATTGAATTAATCGATAAGCCTGCCGACGCTGATATTGTAATTCTGAATACATGCTCAATCAGAGAGAAAGCGGAAGAAAAGGTATTCCATGAGCTAGGTCGAATAAGAAAATTTAAAGAGAAAAATAAAAACTTAAAAATAGGAGTAGCTGGTTGTGTTGCTGCACAAGAGGGAAAAAATATCTTCAAAAGAGCTCCCTATGTGAATGTTGTTTTTGGCCCTCAGGATCTCCATAAAACCAATGATCTATTGGAGAAATCCTCAAAAATTCAAGTAGTAGAAACTACATTTGATGAGATAAAAAAGTTTGATGAGATGCCACAAGTATCTAGATCAGAGAGCTCTGTGTATTTAACAATAATGGAAGGTTGCTCAAAGTTTTGTACATTTTGTGTTGTTCCATATACGAGAGGGGAAGAGGTAAGCAGGAATCTAGATAGCATTTTGAAAGAAGTAGTAGATTTAATTAAAAATGGTGCAACAGAAATTACCTTGCTTGGGCAAAATGTGAATGCATTTACCGCAGTATGGGAAGATCGTCAGTTAAGAATAGGTGACCTTATTCAAATCATTGCTGAATTTGATGAGATAAAAAGAATCAGATTTACAACTTCTCATCCTAATGATGTAGATATGAACCTTCTGGACTGTTATCAATCTGTGCCTAAGTTGGCAAATCAATTTCATTTGCCAGTGCAGTCTGGCTCCAATGAGATTTTACGAAGAATGAAGCGCGACTACACAAAACAAAAATATTTAGAGATTATTGGTGATATCAAAAAAATTAGACCTGATATTCCAGTTTCTTCTGATTTCATAGTTGGATTTCCTGGTGAAAAAAAATCTGACTTTCATGAAACCATGCAACTTGTTGAAGAAGTAAAGTTTGATAATTCTTACAGCTTTATTTACAGCCAAAGACCTGGCACCCCAGCAGCTGGTATGAAAGATAATGTTTCTGATGTTGAAAAAAAGCAGAGGCTCAATGAACTTCAAGAACTTTTGAATGTGTATGCAACTGAACGCAGCGAGAAATTACTGGGATCTATACAAAGCTGTTTGGTTTCAGGTAAATCAAAAAAGAACAAAGATGAATATCAAGCTAGAACCGAATGCAACAGAGTTGTTAATTTTGATAGCAATGGTATTGATTTGGCTGGTCAATTGGTTAATATTCGAATTAATGATGTTTTGGCTAACTCACTCAGAGGAACCATTGAACACTAAAGCTTTTGTATAACCATAATTTAAACTTTTCCAATCTTAGCCCCGATCGTCTGCAACTTTTATGCGGGGAGTTTAATAAGCATCTAAAACAGATCGAAAAAGCATTAAAAATTAAGGTCAGCCAAAACGGAACTGAATTTGATCTTTCTGGTAAAAAAGCTGACGTTGGCATTGCTGTCTCAGCTCTCTTGGATTTGAAAGAAAAATTAGATCTAAATTCTATAATTACTCCAGACCTTGTTCACTTAAGCCTGCATACTGCAAAATTTTCTGATGATGATGAAGCAAAAGGCTTTACAAACATTAAAACACCGAGAGTAAATATTACTGCGCGAGGTAAAAATCAAAAAGAATATATTGAGAATATTCAGAAGTCTGATCTTACTTTTGGAGTTGGCCCTTCTGGGACAGGAAAAACCTTTTTAGCTGTTGCATGTGCAGTTGACGATCTTTTAAAAGAAAAAATTAGAAAGATTGTTTTAGTTCGCCCTGCAGTTGAAGCTGGAGAAAGGTTGGGATTCTTGCCTGGAGATTTAAGCTCTAAAATTGATCCATATCTCAGACCCCTATATGATGCTTTGCACGATATGCTGGGTGCAGAAAGAGTCAATAGGCTGGCTGAACGAGATATTATCGAAATTGCTCCTCTTGCATATATGCGTGGCAGGACCTTAAGAGAAGCATTCATTATTATGGATGAAGGTCAGAACACCACCATTGAACAAATGAAAATGTTTTTAACACGTTTAGGGTTTGGATCTAAAGCAGTTGTAAATGGCGATTTGAGCCAAATAGACCTGCCAAAGAATATTACATCTGGACTAAGAAACTCCATTGAGGTTCTAAAAGATGTTGATTCAATTAAATTTACACACTTTGGGGCAAAAGACGTAATTAGACACTCCTTGGTACAAGAAATTGTTCAGGCATATGATAATTTCGAATAAATACGTAACCATTGAGTTTCATAATACCCCTAAATCAATATCTAAATTTATGAAGCAATTAGAAAGCAAGTTAGAGAAATTTAGAACTTATTTTGACTTAAAGGAGATTTTTGCTGAAGTTAGTTTTTTATCACCGCTCGAAATAAAAGATGTTAATAAACAATTTAGAGATAAAGATTACCCTACTAATGTTCTTGCTTTTCCATCAGAGCAACCAAAAAAGGTTATTAATAAATGTCATGGAGAAGTTTTAATATGTGCAGAAATTTTAATTCAAGAAAGCTTAGAACAAGGCAAGAAGCTAGAACATCATTTTTCACATTTACTTTTTCATGCATTGCTTCACTTGGTAGGCTACATGCATGACAAAGAAGAAGATGCTATATTTATGGAAAACAAAGAAACAAATTTTTTAAAATCAATTGGTATAGATAATCCATACAAATAATGTCAGAAGACTCCTCGCAATCTTTATTTTCTAAGCTCAAAAATCTTGTAAATTTAAACTCAGAGCCAAAGTTAGATTCTGATCAGCCAAATGATGAGCAGATCCAAGAACTCATCGAAAATGTATTAAAGATCAAGGGAACAGTAGTTAAGGAGATTATGATTCCTGAAATTAATATTTCCTCTCTAAATGAAACCCAAAACTTACAAGAAATAATTAGTGTTATTAATGAAACACGTCACTCGCGTTATCCAGTATATGATGAAAATAATGCCAAGGTAATCGGAATTTTACACGTCAAAGATTTGATTGAGATCATTGGATCGTCAAATGATGTGTTCAATATAAATGAGCTAATTAGGGAAGTAAAAATTGTACCCGAAACTAAATATGTTACTTCTATGTTAGAGGATTTTAAAAAAGATCGTGCTCACCTTGCAATGGTAATAGATGAATATGGAATGCTTGTAGGCTTGATAACAATTGAAGATATTTTAGAAGAGATTGTTGGTGAGATTGAAGACGAGTTTTATGAGGAAAAGAACGATGAGATCATAAAAATAAATGAAAATGAATTTATTGTTTCAGCCACCATTGAGAAAGAGAAGTTTGAAGAGTTCTTTAATGTCTTTTTAGATTGCCCGGAAGCAGAAAGTTTAGGAGGATTCATGCTCAAAGAAATAGGTTTTATGCCTAAAATAGGAGAATGCTTGACTCTAGAGGGGCTAGACCTTGTTGTAACTTCTGCGGATCAAAGAAAAATAAAAAAAATAACGGTACGAGTTAATTGAAAAACCATCCCTTTCTAATTGGATTTCTTCTAGGGGTTGTGTTTTGGTCTTTAAATGGTTCATGGATTTTCAGTGCTATCAATTTCTATGGCGCTGGCATGTTTGCTAGTCTGGCTATCTCTGCAGTCTTAATCTCCTACCTTTCATTATATTTTGGTCTATTTTCTGCAATATGTAGCTACTATTGGAAGCATAAATATTTTGTTTTCATAGCTCCATCTGCTTTTTTTTTATTGGAGTTTGTCAGATCATATCTGTTGACAGGTATCCCCTGGTTAAAACTAGGAATGATTGCTGAGGAACTATGGGGAATGTTGCCAATAGTGGGGGTTGCAGGTACAAGTTTTCTAATAGTGCTTGGAGTTGCTCTAATTGCAAAATCAAAAGAAACAAGGCTCTTCATCCCATTGTCAGGTTTGATTTTTCTTTCATTGGTTTTTGGTCCAGGCCACTTTCAATCAAATGAAAATCTGACGCCTTTAAAGACTGCCGTTATACAGCCAGTCGATCTAAGTTTGGATAAATTAATAAAGGTCACAAATAAGCTAGATGCTGACGTTATTGTCTGGCCTGAAGCCGTTTCGCAACTAAAGCAAAATCTAGATCTTAATTCCGGGAAAGAAATAATAGGTGGCTTCTATACCGGAGATGAGGATATATACAATTCAATTGTTAATTTGAGCACAGGTGAAAAAATAGATAAAAGAAATCTTGTTCCATTTGGTGAGTTTCAACCATTAGGTGGATTGCTTAATTCATTAAGTTCATTTTTTGTTAGTCCATATTTTAAAAGCTTATCTCGTGGTGCAGTTAATCAAGCAAATATCTCTGTTCAAGGACAGGAGGCATCTGGCCTTATATGTTGGGAATTGGTGTTTGATAGTACCTTTTTAAAAAGAACTAGAAATGCATCAATGATATTTCATGTGAGCAATGACAGTTGGTATGGAGGTGCTATGCCTATGCAGCATTACAAGCATGTGAAATCAAGAGCAGTTGAATCTAATAAATGGGTAGCAAGATCAACCAAAGATGGAATAAGCTCTATTGTCTCACCATCTCTTTCATACGAGGATAAAAAACTAATTAGGGGTAAAGATGGTTACATAATCGATGATGTTTATTTGAATACGGAAAGCACAATATTTCTACTTTTAGGAAATTGGCCACTATTAATTTTTTCTACATTAGTATTGTTATTGATCATATTGCGGGGAAGAATAAAAGAGTGAGAACAATACTTATTCTTTTAATAACGATTATGAATATAATTAGTGGCACAGAAATTGAGATTTCAATATCGGAACAAAAGTTATATTTGATTGAAAATGATTCCATTGTTGAGGAGTATGTAATTTCTACTTCTGCCTTTGGTGAGGGTTCCAAAGAAGGATCATTTAAAACACCCTTAGGGAAACACGCTGTAAAAAAACTAATAGGAGATCAAGTGCCCTATGGCGGCAGGCTTATCGGTCGTATCTTCAATGGTGAAATCTACCCTATTCACGATGAAGAAAAGATCATAGTTAAAGACGATGTTGTGCAAAGCAGAGTAATATGGCTGGAAGGCCTCGAGCTAGGAAAAAATAAAGGTACTGGTGTTGATTCATTTCAAAGATACATCTACATACACGGAACTCCGGAAGAATGGAGATTAGGCAGTAAGGCATCAAAAGGTTGTATTCGTATGTCAAATTTAGATGTTATCAACCTTTTTTCTAAAATTTCACTCGGAACAGCAGTAAACATAACCCTTTAATTAGATATAAAAATTATTTATATTTATTTATAAAAACTATTGATATTAATAAATAATTAGTTATTATTACTATACTAAGTCAGTCTCTCCTCTCCCCCATGACTGGCACTAATGGGGCTTCGGCCCCATTATTTTTAGCAAATAATAATTGGAGAGGTTTTATGGTTGGGTAATATGAGAGAAAAACTTTCAGAATCTTTAGAACTTGTAGTATTGTGTCTAATATTTTTAGTATTACTTTTAGGCATATCACCGAATGGTTAAATTTCGAGGTTTATTAATTTTATTTTTGTCTAGCATCTTCTATGCTGGCTGCCCGCCTTTGTTAGATGAAAAAGTAAAAGTACTCAACAAAAGCGAGTATCAGGATCTTTGTGAATACAGTGAAAAGACGATATTAATTGTTAATACTGCCAGCAAGTGCGGATTTACTTACCAATATGAACAACTAGAGGAACTCAATAGAACTTATAGCGATGATGATTTTGTAGTTTTAGGTTTCCCTTCACGAAACTTTTTATATCAAGAATTTGATGAAGAGCAAAAAGTTGAAGAGTTCTGTAAAACAAACTATGACATAAGCTTTCCATTGTTCTCTTTAACCAATGTTGGTGCTGCAAATACACACCCTTTTTACAAAAAGCTTTTTTTAGCTACAAAAGAGAGGCCTAGGTGGAATTTCCATAAGTACCTGATCACAAAAGACGGTACAGTAAAAAGCTTTTCTCATAAAATTGATCCAAAAGACTCGATGGTTGTTCAAGCCATTGAAGATTCCATCAATTCATAGCCATTTTCAAGTCCTATTATTGCAAGGTTAGGTCTGTCAACTGCAAAGATACCTACCTCCACAACTCCTTCAATGCCATTAACTATTTTTTCAAATTTAATAGGCTCTTCTAAAATTTTGCCTCTAAGGTCTGCCAAGACATTCCCATTATCTGACAAGGCATCTCTTTGTGAAAATTCAGGAAAGTGTCCCAACAATTCTTTTTTAACAAAGTCTAATCTTTCAGCCCTTATCTCTACTGGAATGCCAAACGCTCCAAGAGCATTAACTCTTTTTGAATCGTCAGCAATACATAGAAAATAGGATGAGGCTTTTGTGAGCATTTTTTCTCTATAGTGAGCACCACCTCCACCTTTAATTAGATTTAAATCTATATCAATTTCATCGGCTCCATCAACGTAGATATCAATACACTGTGTGGTTGGTAAACTTTCGACAACAGCAAACCCCAACGAATCCAAAAGCTTAGTTGACCTATGAGAACTTGAATATATCTTTGTTATCCTATTTTTAAGTTTAGGCAAAAAGGTTTGAGTGAAAATATCAGTGGTACTGCCAGTTCCAATGCCGATGACAATATCGCCTGAACAAATATTAAGAATTTTGTTATAAGCTCCTTCTGCAGCATTAAGTTTTTTATTCATATATTTTTCGGTCGGTAATTATTTTATCTAATCTTATATCACTTTTATCCTGAAAAGAGTTTTGATATATCTGAAACTGATAGCCAATACCCCATATTTTTGGTCGGTAGTGTTGGTGTACAATTAGCGATAAAAGGCGATCAAAATAACCTTTGCCATAACCTACTCTGTGGAGATCTTCATTAAATGCTATAAAAGGAACAATCAATAGATTCAATTTCTTTACTTGGACATGCTCTTTTTTTATGGGTTCAAGAATGTTAAAGCTTTTTTGCGCTAGTAATTTTCTAAGATAACAATACTGCAGATGCTCATTTTTGATGACAGGAACATAATTTATTTTTCTATGATCAAGAAATAATATTGGCTCATTTTGTATGGGCATGAAAATTCCAATATTCTTACTTTTTCTATAGGCAGACTGTTTAATTAAGTTGTTGTGGATTTTCTTAGAAAGGGCAAATCTTTGTGCAAAACTGAGCTGCAAACGCTTATCAAGAAAGTTTTTTCGAATATCAGATTTAGATAGGGTCTGAATCATAGTTAACAGTCACCCTGAACCCTTTAGGTCAGGTGGGTAGCTCATCAACACAGTAAGGCTTCCCTTTTTGGTAACGCACAGCTATGTAAAATCTGCTTCCCTAGATTTACATTATCGGTTCTAGAGTAAATTCTGAAAACAAATGATCCAGATATAACTAATATAATATTTTTTTTCAATTTTTTTAATTACTGATTCAAGAAAATTTCCAGTTTTTCTGTGAGATTATGAATCTGTTTTTCTGTTTCGTTAGCTTCAGAAATAGTATTTTCTTGCAATTTATTATTTTCGATAGCCAGCTTAAGTGCGCAGTAAACAAAACCATAATCCAGTTTGTCCTCAGGAGGGTTTATCTCTTCTATTAGTTCAATAACCCTTTTTTCTGCCTCTTTAAAAGGGAGATAATCACTATATGGGATCTTAAAAATAAATTTTCTATCTCTTACCTGAAGCTCAACTACTTGTTCATTCATCCCAATGATTTGCCTCCATCAACATTGATATTTCTTCCAGTCATATACTTATTCTTAGTTACTAGAAAATCTACTGTTGATACTATGTCACTCTCATTACCCATTCTTCTTAGAGGAACCTCAGATAGCATCTTATGTTGCTTTTCTTCATCTGGAGGGTTGGTTTCATCCCAAAGTATTATTCCTGGCGAAACGGAATTCACAGTAACATTTGGAGCCAGCTCTTTAGCTAATGATTTAGTGAGGTTGTAAAGGCCTGCCTTAGCAGCAGAATATATCGTATAGTTAGCCAATCCTTGTTCAGCGTAGATATCGACCATGTTTACGATAGCGCCTTTATTATTCTTTATATCTTCCGCTAAGTTCTTGCTAATGAAAATAGGTGCTTTTAAATTTGAAGAAATCAAGGACTCCCAATCCTCTTCATCAACCTCAGCTATTGGCTTGGGGTAGAAAGTAGAAGCATTATTGATAATTGCTTTAAGATTATTATGATTTTCCTTAATATCATTACAAAGCCTATTAATGTCCTCTAGAGAATCAAGGTCAGCTTGATATGCAAAGCATGAGTTGCTTCTTATTCCATTCAATTCCTCAGAAATCGATTGGGCACTTTCTAAAGAGGTGCGGTATTGAAAAATTACATTCCATCCGATTTTATGGAAGTGTGCAACAATAGCTTTTCCAATTCGTTTAGCGCCTCCAGTAATAAAAATTGTGTCATTCATTGTTTTTAACTATTTCTTTTATCCTATTTGTTTTTTCATTGTATAAGAGATTAGGGTCAAGGTTTGCAAGATAGCTAAAGTCTATAGTTTTAATTTCCTCATAAACCTTTTTGCAGGATTCCATAGTTAGTTCAAAGTAGGGCAGCAAATTCAAAAAATATTTCTCATACTTGGGAGATGTTATCTTTTGAAAAAAACGAATTTTGTCATTAATTTCTGCTTTTTGGCTATAGCTATGCATTTCTTGCCATACATCCAAAGTTTTTTTTAAATCATTGCTTTCTAACAATCTGTGCGCAAAGTTAAATCCATTCAATTGTGATATTTGGCACCAAGCATATTCAAACTTATCTGATACTGTTTCAGGAAGCTTAGATAAATTGTCAAACCATGGTGATGTTAAATTAAGTTGCATTATATTTTGTAAGTACTTAAGTGCATCTATTTCAAAACCTTTTTTCATTTCCTGCACTACTCTTTCTTTTGTTAAATAATTAATTTCTCCAGATAACAATATTTTTAATAATGCTTCGGCTGTTTCTTCATGTATGCTGAAGTCACTAAATTTTGTTTTAAATCGGGCCAATCTTAATGCTCTTAATGGGTCTTCATAAAAGGCTTCTGAAGTATGTCTTAATATTTTATTTTTAATATCCTTTACCCCATTGTATGGATCTATAATTTGGCCACTCTCACTCATTGCAATAGAATTAATGGTTAGATCCCTTCTCAATAAATCTTCTTCAAGTGAAATATTCTTTTCATATTGCACAGAGAAACCTGAATAGCCTTTGCCAGTTTTTTTCTCAGTTCTTGCCAGTGCATACGCTTCATTGGTTTCAGGATGTAAAAAAACTGGAAAATCAGTCCCAACTTGTTTGTATCCTAAAGATTCCATTTCTTCAGGCGTAGAACCAACTACAACCCAATCAGAATCATTAGGTCTTATACCCATAATATGATCTCTTACTGCTCCACCAACCTTGTATATCTTCATGACTCTGAGTTAACGGTAATAATTGAATTATCAAAAAGATTAATTGCAGCAAGCGAGCCACCCCAAACACAACCCAAATCTATTCCTTTAATATTTGAATGATTTGTTACTCCATTAATTGCAGCCCAATGGCCAAACACAATATTATCGATGTCTTTTAAGCATTTATGCTGATAATTAAACCAGGGTTGATATTTATCTTTATGGGTCTTTTTTGTTTTGGTTTTAAGGTCCAACTTATTCTTTCTAGAAAGAAATCTCATTCTGGTGAAAACATTTACAAGATACCTCTGTCTGTTTCTTTTATTCGTTGATTTTGATATTGCAATTCTCCGATCGCTATACATATCAGATAAAAATTTCTCTGGATCTTTCTTTAATGGTTCACATAATTCTTCGTTGGCAGCATAGATATCTTGAAGGCTCCATGTTGGAAGAACCCCTGCATGGACTACAAGTGATTTCTTATCATTTGCCTTAAGCTCTTTAGCAAATGGGAACTTAATAAAATAATCGACTGCCTCAACTCTCTTGTTTTTAGTGAGCACTTTATGCAAAGTATGGTTTTTGTCCTTTATTTTATGAACTCCCAGAATCATTGCCATCATATGCAGGTCATGATTGCCTAAAACACTTTTAATATTGTGTTTCATAACATATTCGAGCACCTTTTCCGATTCTGGACCTCTATTTACTAGATCACCAACACAAAAAATCTTATTATCTTTTTTTGGATCAATGATTTTTAGAAGGTTCTTGAACTCTCCGTAACAGCCCTGAATATCTCCAACAACAAACTTAAATTTACTTTTCACTAATATCTAGTATTTCAAAATAATCTTGTAGAGCAAGATCATCTGGTCTTGAGCTACTTTTAAATGATAATTTTTCAGAGGATACACCAAGCTGAATTAGAGATTTCTTAATTTGCTTTCTTGGATTGGCAAAGCATGATTCTAAAATTTTTTTCAATTCTATATATTGTTCTAGTCTTTTAGAATTTCGTTTGTGAGGCATGATTCGAATCAAAGTGGAAGTGACTTTAGGTTGAGGTATGAACGCATCAGGGGAAACATCAAAAAGCTGATCGATATCTGAAAAAAAGTGAGCCAACAGAGAGATTTTTGTGCTTTTTTTTGAATTGGTACAAAACCTTTGGGCTAGTTCTTTTTGGATTAAAAAAACAGCACTTTGGTAATCAACTCTTGATTCCAGAAGCTTAAAGATAATTTGTGATGAAATGTTGTAGGGCAAATTGCCAACAATTACTGAATTTTTATCACAGAGATGTTGTAAATCAACCTTTAAAATATCTTCATTTAGAATTGAGAAGTTTTGAAACTGAGAGAATTCACTCTCTAGCTTGGGTATTAAATCTTTATCGTATTCAATAACAGAAACTGGGAGGTTGTTAGCAAGAAGGTTTCTTGTTAATACTCCGTCCCCTGGACCTATCTCAATTATTTTGTTGCAGTTAAAAAGGCTGATGGACGAAGATATTTTATCCAGCACCACATCATCACGAAGAAAATTTTGCCCTAATGATTTCTTAAATTTTTTTACCATAGCCAGCTATTTTTAAAGCTTCTACCATGCTCGCAGGATTTGCAATTAATTTATTAGAAATATCATAAGCTGTTCCATGATCAACCGAAGTTCTTAAGAAAGGAAGGCCAAATGTAACGTTCACGGTAGTTGAGAAATCTAGTGTTTTAATAACCGGCAATGCCTGATCATGATACATTGCTAATATTCCATCAAAGTTATTATCTAGAAAAGCAGTATCCGCTGAAAATGGTCCTTCAACTCCGAAACCTTGCAGGCGCAATTCATTAATTGCAGGAGATAAGATTTCTATTTCTTCATTGCCAAATTTTCCACCTTCACCACAATGAGGGTTTAATCCTAGAACTGCTATTTTAGGTTTCTTGATATGAAAGTAATCACACAAACCTTGTTCAAAAGTTTTGATCGCATTGGTTAAATTGCTTTTTGTTACCTGATCTGCAACTTCTTTTAGAGGCAGGTGTGTTGTCAATAAACCAACTGTGAGTTTAGGGTTTGTAAGCACCATTAAAACATTATCTGCTTTAGTTGTTGTTTTTAAATATGAGGTATGATCATTGAAGTTTTTATCATAATTAGCTATCTGTAGTTTGTTAATAGGCCCTGTAACAAGGTTAGCGTTATCATTTATGCACATCTCTATGCCTTTATCTATACAGCTAAGTATATAGTTTGCATTTTCTTGGTTAGGGCTCCCTAAGTTGTAATCACGGCATCCCTTAATTGAAAAAAGATTAATTGAATCAGCTTTTAAATTAGAAAAACCATTTGAGTCATGAAGTTTTAAGTTGTGGCTTATATCACCAGATAGCTTCTTAAGTACTATTGGGTCCGAAACAACCAATATGCTCTCAAGGTTTTCTTTAATAGTCTTATTTCCAAGTGATTTAAGGAAAACTTCAGGGCCTATGCCTGATGGATCACCTAAGGTTACAGCTACTTTGCGATTGAATTTCAAGAGTTTTTAACTTCTATGAAGGCATCTGCTCTGAGTTCCTGAAGATCTGTTTCAAGCTCTTCTTGGAATTTTCGATTGAATAGATAAGAAAAAGCTTGGTCAGCAACATTTTCGTCTGTTTTATCCTCTACTCTGGCGCCTAAGACTTCTAGAATGTGCCAGCCAAACTGAGTCAGGAAGGGTTCTGTTAAGGTATTAAGGTCTGAGTTTATCATTTTATCTTCAAATTCTGCTGCGTATTGACCTTGTCCTGCCCAACCAAGATTTCCTCCTTCTTGTTTAGAGCCTGGATCATCGGAGTATTCTTGTGCAAGCTCATCGAAAGATGCTCCATTAATTATTCTATCTCTGATATCGTTGAGTAACATTTCACTACTACCTTCATCTCTGATTCTATTTGGAATTAATAAGATATGTCGCACATTCCATTGCTTCTCGAAACTCACCATTGGACCTCTTTTATTTTCAAGATAGAGCACATGTTGGCCTGCACCAGTTTGAATGATTTCTGAAAATTCACCAATTTTTAGTTTTGAAATTGGTTCCTGGAAAACTTGAGGAAAAGCAGTAATTTTTCGCCACCCAAGATCGCCTGAATTATTGTCTTCAGTATAGAGAGAAAACAGTTCGGAACTGTTTTTACCATCAGCAAGCTCAGTTTTAATTGTTTCAAATACTTGAGAAATATCTTTGTTAGAGTTTTGACGAATTAAAACCTGTTTCACATTGAGTTCTGGCCCTAGCTGAGTTTTTGCTTCGTCTGTATTGAGAAAATTATTTAACTCCTCTCTTGTTATCGATATTTTATTTTGAATTCTCCCTTGCTGAACTCTTTGTATTTTTAAAGACTTCCTGACATCTTCTCTAACTTTTTCATATGAGTCACCTTGATCTTCTACGAACTTAATAAATGTTTCAAGATCCATATCATTTTGTTGTGCAAGACGTTTGAGTGTAAGGTTTAGCTCCTCATCACTAATTTTAATTCCGACACGTTCGGCTATTTGAAGTTGTAGTTCTTCAAGAATAAGCTCCTCTATAACTTCTTCTCTTAAGACAGCATCAGCTGGTATCCTTATGCCAGATACAGCAGCATCTTTTTTAAAGTCTGACATTTTTTGCTTAACATCTGACTCCAAGACAACGCCATCATTCACAATCACAGCGACGCTATCTAGCTCTTCAGCCTCAACTGAAATAACAACGAATAAAATTGAAAGTAACCTAATTAAATATGCCATTCTGAATCAATCTTTCTATAGGCTTTAATGTTTCTGTTAAGCCTACAAGTTCAAACTCAAAGGTAAGGTTATTTTTTACAATCGGATTAGTCAAATAAATTTGCTCTAAATAGCTGCCATTGGTGTAATTTGGAGTAGTAAATGGAAAGAATCTAGCCCTTTCAAAAGCTAGTCTCAATCTAAAACAATTTTGCTCCCATTCAATTCCAAAAATATTTTCATTAATTGTTTGCTCTTCAATTGAATATTGGGTGCGTCCAAAAAGCGAAAAATTGGAAAAATCTCGCTTAAATTTTAGAAGATAGTTATCAAGCTCATTAAGTGGATAGCTTGGAACTAAAAGCTGCTTTCTCTCAAGAGATATTAAACTAGTTGCACCCAAATAGCTCAATGCCAAATCCGCAGCCATAAACTTATTTCTTTCAAGACTGTAGTTGCCCTTCATGGCTATATTTAGATTTCCAATGGGATGTTGCAAAGAAAAAAACAGAGGCTTGTTATCAAAATAATTATTAAGCGTGGTTCCTTCGCCACCAAAATTATAGTCTTCATATAAATTCGCTGATAAGGAGTAATTTGTTAACCCTAATTGGCCTGATTTAAAGATGAAAATTTTTCTTTGATTGGCATTTCTGTCGCCTCCAACCCATAAATTGGTGCTAATGTTAGATTCAGGCGATGGTTTTTTCGGGTATGAATCTAACAATGGGCTATCATGCTGATTATTAAAACTTGAAAATATATATCCAAACTTTATCTGATATTTAGGTAATCCAACCATTTGTCTTACCACATAAGAAGCAATCTGTTGATCGTCTCTTATATTTTGGTAATGAGTGGTGTATTCATTCCAGTAACCTTCAATTGTTGTATCAATAGTTCCACTTTGTATTTGCATATTATTACTCAGTGAGAATTTCCTCTTCTTTCTGTCAACCTCTTCATTTACAAGATATGGAAAGTCTGCGCCATCAGCGGGTGGCAATATTTTTCTAAGCAGAACAACATTGTTTTGTATTCTAAATTTAGAGTACTCACTTTCCCTGATTGCATCCCATTGACCAAATTTATACAGACTCTTATACCTAAAAAAATCTTTATCATGTGTTATGGGTCTAGGCAGACTAAGGTTTTTGAATGATTCTCTTCCAGTTTCAAATAAACGTCTATTTGTTAATAAGCTCATCCCATAGTTCTGTCTTAGATCGAGAGCTCTTCTTTTTATATTCAAAAATTTATAGCCATAGTTTTGAATCAGGCTGGTTCCACTAAAGTCACTGTAATCGATGTATGCATGGAGTTTTTCAGTGATGTTAATCTTAGAATTAAGACGATAGACCCACGAACTATCAGTATCGTCTATTAAAAAAGTTTGTAATCTTGAGTTTGTTTTTTCTCCTGAGAATGAGTAATCAAGTGATAAGCCAAATTTTGAGTTGGTATATATTGGTTCAATCTCTAGTTTTGAGTTATCAGATTTGGTTATAAATTTATAACTTAAATCAAATTCTGAATCTGTGATACCAAAATTAGGGACATTTATATTTTCATTTTCACCAATTTCAATATTTCCAGCCCAAAATATGGGTATATCAAAAACTTCTATGCGAGCATCTTTAATTTTTAGCTCAGAGCTTTCTTGGTTATATTCGGCATCTTTCGCAGCAATATTCCATATAGAGCTAGTATCACATGTATTAAACTCAACATTTTTTAAGGTATATATGTTCTCTTTAATATGCGCCGTCTTAAAATTTATTGATACTCCGCTATCGGTTGTAAGGTTTCCAGAGTCAACCGAAATAGAGCTTTCTGAGTCCAATTCGTTGCACTCTGAATAAAGTAATCCCCCAATCAATAAAATAAAATGTATGCAATGTTTTTTCAATTTGAACCTTTGATTGATATTATAGATGTTAGAGCATTAAATTAACCCATAAGTTCAAACAATGAGTTTAAAAGGCAAAGTAATATTTATATCGGGCGGTAGCAGAGGCATAGGCCTTGCAATAGCTAAAAGAGCGGCTGCAGATGGGGCTAGAATAGCAATTGCAGCAAAGACAGTAGACCCACACCCTAAACTTGAGGGTACAATTTATACGGCAGCACAAGAAATTGAGGATGCTGGAGGATTAGCATTGCCGCTGCAATGTGACATTAGGGATGAGGCCAGTGTACAAGATTGCGTAGCTAAGACTGTAGAAAATTTTGGGGGAATTGATATTTGTATTAATAATGCATCGGCCATAAGCCTCACCCCAACCTTAGAGACTGATATGAAAAGGTATGACCTCATGCATAACATTAATGGTCGAGGAACATTTTTGGTATCAAAAACTTGTATTCCTCATTTATTGAAAGCAGAAAATCCTCATATACTTAACCTTTCTCCGCCTTTGGATATGAATGAAATTTGGTTTCAAGGTTCGGTTGCTTACACCATTGCAAAATACAATATGAGTATGTTTGTGCTTGGTATGGCTGCAGAGTTTAGAGGCAGAATAGCTGTAAATGCCTTATGGCCGAGAACAGCCATTAAAACTGCAGCAGTTAAAAATGTCTTGGGTGGAAATGAGATGATGGAAAAATCAAGAAGCCCGGAAATCATGGCAGACGCAGCTTATATTATTTTCAATAAATTAAAGGATTCGTTCACTGGCAATTACATCATAGATGATACTTTGTTGGCAGAACATGGAGAAACGAATTTTAGAAAATACGCTGATTATCCATTTGATGATTTAATGCCAGACTTTTTTGTACCTCTAGATTCCTATCCAGTTCCAAAAGTAGTTAAAGATAGTTGAGTAATATCAGTTCAGAACTTATAGAATGGGCTCAAAAATCAACTGGCCAACAAATTTTTAATATTGAGCAGCTAAGAAAAGAGGCCAGCACCAGAAATTACTACCGTTTAAAAGCTAACGATAAAAGTTATGTGGTCATGGAAAATACTACAGAAGCCGAATCCGCAGCTCGTTTCTTATATGCAAGTAAAATTTTGAAAACTGCAGGCGTAAAGGTACCTGAAGTATATGCATTCTCGGACAATTTAGGATTTATACTGTTAGAGGATCTTGGCGATGATGTTCTCGATGGCACAGCACCTTTATCAGACGATTCACTTTTAAGAATGTCATTGCAAGAGCTTAAAAAAATTTACGATGTGCCCCAAGATGTACTGCCAGCACAAAACTATGATGTTTTATTGAATCAAACTGAAGAGTTTTGTAAGGTTTTCGATTACCTTAATATTGAAGCCGATGATGCTGATATCATGAGTCTTGAGTTGTTTAGGAAAGAATTGGTTGATCATCTAATTGCTCAAGTATATGTTCCTTGCCATACAGATTTTGAACGGCGAAATTTAATATTTTATAAAAACGGGATTCACGTAATTGACTTTCAAGACATATGCATGGCCCCAATAGGTATTGATTTAGCCTCATTGCTGTATGAGCATAATTTTGACTATAAGGATTCAGAGATAAATGCACTGCTTAAGGAACACATGGAATCAGCTGGCTACGCATTTTCTGAAAATATTATGAAATCTATTTATGTGGCTCTGGCACATCGTTCTATGCGAATAATTGGAACATTTATAAATTACTTTAAAGATGGAAAATTGCTAAACAGAAAGGACGATATTGAAATGTTTCTAAAAAGGCTTTTAATGGCAGCGAATAAATTAAATTTACTTAACAATTACTCTTTTTTTAAAAAATTAAAATGAACGCAATAATTTTAGCTGCAGGCGAGGGAAGAAGATTAATGCCTTTAACAGAGAAGACGCCTAAGGCATTAATAAGTGTCAGAGGCATACCATTGCTAAAAAATCACATAGATAAGCTTTTAAATGCTGGCTTTAAACAAATCGGAGTAACTTGTTGCACACATGCTAAGCAAATAGAGTCATTTGTAAAACAAAACTACTCAGATAATGCGATTGTAATCAGTAGAGAAAGCGAATTGCTTGGAACGGGCGGCGGAATAAAGCAAGCAATGAGTCTAATGGAAGGTAGTGACTTCTTAATTATCAATGCTGATGTATTTTCTGATATTGATTACAGTGGATTGAGAAAAAATATTTCCCCCAAGGTCTTAGCAGTTCAGCAAGAAAATGGAGATTTTGGTATCATTGACAATAAAGTTAACATTGATGAAAATCCGAACTATACCTTTACAGGAATTAGTGTAATTAATAAAGCATTAGTCGATGCTGTTCATCAAACTAAGTTCGATTATTGGAAAGATCTTCTAAAACCATTGGCCCAAAAGGGCAACTTAAATGCAGAAATTATTAGCTCAAATTGGTATGATGTAGGCACAGTAAAGGTGCTTGAAAAACTCAACTATGAATAAGATTATTGCTCCATCAATATTATCAGCAGATTTTGCTCGTTTAGGTGAAGATGTCACTGCAGTAATTGATGCAGGCGCAGAGTGGATTCATTTTGATGTCATGGATAACCATTATGTTCCCAATCTTACTGTGGGGCCTATGGTATGTGAATCTTTGAGAAAGTATGGCATTAAAAATTTTATCGACGTCCATTTAATGGTAGAGCCGGTCGATGACTTAGTAAGTCAATTTGCTGATGCTGGCGCTAATATGATTTCTTTTCATCCTGAAGCAAGCAATCATGTACACAGAACAGTACAAAAAATTAAGGATAGTGGTTGTCAGGCTGGCTTGGTACTAAATCCAGGCAGTCCAATTTCATTGATCGGAGATGTTATTGAAGAAGTCGACTTAGTTCTTTTGATGTCTGTCAATCCTGGTTTTGGTGGTCAAAAATTCATTGAGAAAACATTAGACAAAATAAAAAAAATTAGAAAAAAATTAGATAAGTTAAATAAGCAAGTAAGGCTTGAGGTTGATGGCGGCATTAATCTCAATAATATTAAAGCCGTAAGCGATGCAGGGGCTGATACATTTGTAATGGGCTCCGCTATATTTAATTCAGATGACTATAAGAAAACTATTTCTTCTGCTTACAGCCTTATTTCATAGCCACTTTACTGATGCCATTGAAGCATCTTTGAGGGGATTCGTGCTTGACTTAGAAATCGTAGAATCTAAAGAAGATCGTGCACTTGGTTTGATGTATAGATCGAGTCTTGCAACTAATTCAGGAATGCTTTTTAAATGGCCAGAGACATCACAAAAATGCATGTGGATGAAAAATACCTCGTTGGATTTGAGTCTTGCCTACCTTGATGAGAAGCTTATTATCCGAGAAATTCATAATTTAGTGCCATTTTCAGAGGAAAATGTGTGCTCAAAATCGCAGAATATTAGATATGCTTTGGAAGTGAATAAAGGCTGGTTTGACGAGCGAGAAATAAAGGTTTTTTCGAAGCTTTCAATCTCACATTAAATAAATCTACTTAGTGTTGTCATTATTTTAGATGTAGCTGTCATAACTCCTTTAACGGGTAAGGGTAGTTGTTTGCTGCCGTGCTCTTTGGCTTCTTGCCCATGAGCTTCTTCCTCTTCAAGCATTTTTTCAAGTATCTCTCTACTCTTGGCATCCTTGGATGACATTTCATTTAGGTGTCTTTTAAGGTGCTCAACAACTTGTTTTTCTGTTTCTTCAACAAAACCTAAGCTTGTTCTGTCACCAATGAGACCAGCAATTGAGCCTAAAGTAAATGAGCCTGCATAATACAAAGGATCTAGAATTGACTTTTTGCCTCCTAGCTCTTCAAGCCTTTTACTGCACCATTCAAGATGAGTGAACTCCTCATCTCCTGCTTTGAGTAGATGTTTTTTTATTTCTGGGCTTTTAGAAAAAAAAGCTTGGCCTCTATACAGCGCTTGTGCTGAGACTTCACCTGATGCATTTACTCTCATTAAAGAGATTGATTTTTTTTTATCTGCCTCAGAAAGTGAGCTATCAGGTTCGCCCTTATTTTTGTAGTTAATAATTCTAAGGAAATGTGCAAATTCATTTGCTACTTTATCGCTAAGACTCATAAATCTCTCCAATATCATCTCTATATGTACAATCCATAAAATTTACAGAGTCAATATGTTTGTAGAGGTAGTATTTACATTCCTGAAGAGAATTGGCATGGTGATTTATTGAGAATACGCGTCCACCAGATGTTACTAAGCCTTCTTCAGTAAAAGCAGTTCCAGCATGAAAAAGTTTACACTCATTGAGTTCACTAATTTTAATAGGCACACCTTTTTTATAATTTTCAGGATAGCCTCCGGATGCTAGGACCACTCCCATAGTGGAACCTGACCTCCACGAAATATTTATTTTTTTATTCTGAAGTGCATCCAGCAGTGCGGTCACAAGATCAGATTCTATTTTCATCATCAAACATTGTGTTTCTGGATCTCCTAAGCGACAGTTGTATTCCAGCACTCTTGGCACATTATCTTTTACCATTAGCCCAAAGTACATAAAACCATAATAACTTATACCTCTATCATTAAGACCCTTGATTGTTGGCTCGACAACAGTTTTAAATATATTTTCTCGCAGTTCATCATTCATGAAAGGAGAAGGAGCAATGCACCCCATTCCTCCAGTATTAGGACCTTTATTTCCATTTAAAAGAGGTTTGTAATCAACACTGGTCTCGAAAGGTATAAATTCTTTGGGTGTCATTATTCCCATAAAACTTAATTCAGTGCCATAGAGGCATTCCTCAATTAAAATATTTTGACCAGCCTCACCAAACTTTGAATTTGCCATAACTTCATTTACCCAAACTATAGCTTCCTCTTTAGTCTGAGCAACAAGAACACCCTTGCCAGCTGCTAATCCATCGGCTTTTAACACTATAGGATAGTTACTGCTATTTAGATGTTTAATCGCGCTTTCTTCAGTATTAAAAAAATGCGCTTCTCCAGTCGGAATATTGCAGTCAAACATAAATTGCTTTGAATAAATTTTTGAACCTTCTAACTGAGCACCTTCTGAGTCAGGCCCAAAAACCAAAACACCTGTATCGGAAAGGTAGTCTTTGATTCCTTTCACCAACGGATCTTCTGGGCCAACAACAACTAAACCTATTTCTTTTTCAACAATAAATTTTTTTATTGCTACAAAATCAGTTGCTTCAATATTTGTGTTTTCACACTTGTCTTCAAATTTGGTGCCGCCATTGCCTGGAGCTAAAAAAACGGTTTCACATCTTTCAGACTGTGCTAGCTTCCATGCCAAAGCATGTTCTCTACCGCCTTGACCTATTACCAAAATATTCATCAATGTTTAAAGTGCCTTATACCTGTTACACACATACTCATATCGTGTTCATTGATAGCATCGATAACCTCTTGATCTCTTACAGAACCACCTGGTTGAATCACATGCTTAATGCCACCAGTTGCAGCAAAATCAATATTATCTCTAAAAGGAAAGAAAGCATCAGATGCTAATGCACATCCTAAAACATCAAGCCCCTCTTCTTTAGCTTTCATGAGTGCAATCTTTGTACTCACCACTCTGCTCATTTGTCCAGCGCCTATACCAAGAGTCATTTTATTTTTTGCTAGAACAATTGCATTTGATTTCACATGTTTGGCAACCTTCATAGCAAACATAAGGTCCTCAAGTTCGCTTTCATTCGGCTTTAAGGTAGAGACAACACTGATCTCATAATCATCTGGAGTAACTAAATCCGAAGTTTGCGATAAATCTACGCTAAACATTGATTTAGTTTCAAGATATTTTTTCTTCCTTTGTTTTGAAATCAGTAATCTAATATTTGGTTTGGTTGCCAAGATTTTTTTTGCATCATCTTCAAATGCAGGCGCAATAATAACTTCAACAAATTGCTTATCAATTATCGATTTGGCTAATTCGTGGCTGAGAGTTTCATTGAGAGCAATAACACCTCCAAATGCTGATGTTGGATCTGTTAAAAAAGCATTTTCATAGGCTTGAAGTAAGCTTGAAGATTCGCTTACTCCACAAGGGTTTGCATGTTTAACGATGCAAACAGCAGGCTCTACGAACTCTGAAACACATGCCCAAGCAGCAAGAGCATCATTAACATTGTTATAGGACACTGCTTTTCCTTGTAAAGGATTTAAAAAATCAATTGGTGAATTTTCATTCACTGTTACTGAGGCTTTTTGATGTGGGTTTTCACCATAACGAAGTTCTTGTTTAAATTCACTGGTTACAATTGGGTGTTGATGTAGCCAATTGTGCACCAAAGAGTCATAAGCCGTTGTAGTTGCAAAAACATAGCCGGCCAGATTCCTAGACTCTTCAACAGACATGCCTTCGGGTTTAATCTTATGGTAATGTTCTGGACTACAAACACTAACGGTATTTTTAAAATTTTTTGCAGCTGCTCTTAGCATCGCTGGACCACCAATATCTATTTTTTCAATCAGATCATCTTCGGAGACATTTGTTTTATTTAATTCTTCTTCAAATGGATATAGGTTTACTACAACAAGGTCAATTTTATCTGCACCAATGTCACACAATTGCTCCTCATCTGTTTTGCCGCGTGCCAATATTCCGGCATGAATTTTTGGATGTAGTGTCTTTACCCTCCCATCAAACATCTCAGGCGAACCTGTGTAATCAGACACTTCTATTACCGGAATGTCGTTTTCTCTAAGAAAGCTGGCAGTGCCACCTGAAGATATTATTTTGACATTATGGGATCGCAATTTTTGGGCAAGCTCTAGAACACCATCTTTTTTGTAGACGGAAATTAGTGCTGTTTTTATTTCAATCATCAAAGCAAACCGTACTTTTCAAGTTTTTTTCTAAAAGTGCCTCGATTTAATCCAAGTACCTTACTTGCTTCTGACTGATTGCCTTTGCATTTTTTTAATACCACTTCCAGTAATGGCGGTTCAATCTGGCTTAGGGTCAATTTATACAGCTCAATGGGGCACTCTCCATCTAGATTGCGATAATATCTTTTTATCGCTCTTTTAACTTCACCCCTAAGACTTCTTTTATTTGTATTAAATTTGGTTGACATCAAATGATATAATTGCTGTCAAAATGAAGACAGCATCGATTATCCTCAAAAAAAAACTAGATAGAAATATTGATCATTTTTTGAGCAATAGTCAAACTCACTACCTCAAAAATGTTTTAAAAGTTGGCTTAGATGAAAATTTCTATGCTTACGATGGTAAAGGCACCATAGCTAAGTGCAGGTTTATAAATGATTCAGAGGTAAAAATTCTAAATACAGAGTCCTCTGACCAAATATTCAGAACAGCTGCAATGGTACCATTCTTAAAAAAAACTCAGTTTGAGTTTTGTTTGCAAAAAATGGTTGAGGTTGGTGTATTTAAGATTTACTGCTACATTTCTGAAAAATCCAATCACAAATTTTCTCTTTCAAAGGAGTTGGCCCGTATAGACAGGTATAGAGAAGTGGTTGAAGCAGCCTTTTTACAATCAGAAAATTTATACTTGCCAGAAATTGAGCTGCTAGAAAACATTTCTAGTTTAGATTATTCAAGTTTTAATAAAATATGCGTTCTGGATCAATGCTCTGAGCAAATAATCAATGACAGCAAACCATATGATTTAATAATTTCTGGTGGAGAATATGGTTTTTCAAAGAGTGAAAGACAATTTTTACAAGAAACAAAAGCATCTTTTCACAAATTAGGTAAAAATATACTTAAAGCAGAAACAGCACCAATTGCTGCATTAGCAATAAATAATTACAAATTATGAAAGTAGCTTTTATTATCAATGACCTCCAATCGATGGATCTGAAAAAAGATACATCGATCTTTTTAGCTAAAGAAGCATTTGATAGAGGCTATGAGGTTTACACCTTTAATACAAACAACTTGTCGGTTCAGGAAGAAGGGCTGACTGCACAGACATCAAAATTAATCTTTCCGACTAAAGACCAGCTGAGTTTTAATCTTTCTGATAATGGGACTGAGGATTTATCTGAATTTACCTATGTTATCAATCGAGTGAACCCACCATTCAATAAAGATTATCTTTACATGACTCTGCTTTTAGATGCATACGGCGTGCCTTGCATTAACCCAACTAAGGCACTTAGAGAGATCAATGAGAAATTATCTATTTTAAAATTTCCAGAAATAATACCTTCCACAAGAGTAACTGCGAGCTTACAAACTATTAAAGATATGTTTAATCAAGGATTTGATACACTCGTAATTAAACCATTGGATGGAATGGGTGGCAGATCAATTTTTCTTGTCCATAAGGACGATAAAAATTTAGCAGTAATATGGGAGACCATTACTGGCAGAGGCAAGCACTTGGTGATAGTGCAAGAGTACATTCCCGAAGCAGAATCTGGCGATAATCGTATTGTTATAATTAATGGTGAGCTTTTAGAGCAAAAACTTGTCCGTGTTCCAAGTCCTTTAGATTTTCGTGGGAACCTTGCAGCTGGAGCAACTTCAAAAGTTGAAAAAGTAACTAATGATGACAAAAAGATAGCCCATCAGATTCTACCTTTTCTCAAAGAACATAATATTTATTTTGCTGGTGCTGATATTTTGGGTGGGAAATTGTCTGAACTCAACATTACCTCTCCTACCTGCCTACAAGAAATAAATAATGCCTCTGACATTAATCCAAGTGAAGTATTTTGGGATGGTCTTGGTGATTCATAATGAATCTAGAGATTATTGGTAACCGAAATCGTATGAGAAAAAACATTGAGTAAAAAAGCAGAAGTTGTAATTTGTTTTGATTATGGCACAAAAAAAATTGGCGCTTGCATCGGCGAGACCTATACCGGAGCTTGCTCACCACTAAAAGTGATAAAAAATGATTCGACCCTAGTTGAAGGCATTAAAAACTTAGTAGAGGAATGGAATCCAAACTTTATATTGGTAGGCATACCTAGTAAGCCATCAACAGAATTTGAAAAGGGTGTTTTAAATTTTATAGAAACAATAAAAATAACCTTTGAACTAAAAGTACTGACAGCGAATGAGGATTTCACGAGTGCAGGTATACAGGCTAACAATAAAGATGCTAGGTCTGCAACTCTAATATTTGAGGACTGGTTTAATTTAAATTATGGCTAGGATACCAAGAGATTTTATTGATAGGTTGGTTGATGATTCAGATATAGTCTCAGTGCTTGGACAGTACTTGAATCTTACGAAAAAGAGCAGTAATTATGTAACCAATTGCCCTTTTCATGAAGAAAAAACAGCTTCATTCACAGTCAGTCCTCAAAAATCAATTTATCATTGTTTTGGCTGCAAGAAAGGAGGTAATGTCCTCACTTTTTTACAGGATTATGACGGTCTCACATTCCTTGAGGCAGTTGAGAAATTAGCTGAGATCAATGGGGTGCAAATGCCTCAATCCTCAAAGAAAGAATACGATAATTTTTCATCAATTTATGCTATAAACAAAATAGTTGCTGATCATTACTATTCATTTTTCATAAATAACCCCAGTAGTGAGGCAACAAATTATCTAAAAGAACGAGGTATTGAAGGTAAAACCGTCAAGGATTTTTTAATTGGTTTTTCAGAAAATAACCAGACTCAATTATTAAATGCTTTGTTAAAACAGTTTTCAGAAAAAGACATTCTAACAAGTGGAACTTTCCTTAAAAATGATAAAGGAATTTTTCCATTTTTTAGAAATAGAATCATGTTCCCAATAAATAATATCAAAGGAAATATTATTGGTTTTGGGGGCAGAGCTCTGGGCGATCAATTACCTAAATACCTAAATTCTAAAGACAGCCCATTTTTTAGAAAATCTCGTGAGCTTTATGGTTTCAACAAAGCAAAATCTTGTAAGGGATTTGACTATTTTTTTGTTACTGAGGGCTATATGGATGTAGACATGCTTCATCAGCATGGCGTTGATTGTGCAGTTGCATCCTTAGGAACATCATTTACCAACCAACACCTAAATAATTTATTCAGATACAAAAATAAGGTCATATTTTGTTTTGATTCCGATGAGGCTGGATTAAAGGCAGCTTGGCGTGCTTTAAATATTTCTTTGTCGATAGCTATAGACGATAAGACAATACGATTCATGTTTCTGCCTGAAGGAGAGGATCCTGACTCTTTTATAAATGCCAATGGCAGAAAAGCTTTACTGGACCGTATCGAACGATCAATGGATATTGAAACCTTTGTATTTCAATTCCTCAAAAGAAAGCGGGATTTAGAATCATCAGAAGATGTTCGAATAATTCTTTTTGAACTTAAGAAAATCCTCTCGAGTGTAAGATCTGATTTTCTAAAAGAAACTTTACTAGCTAAATTTTCTAAGGAGCTGAACATTAACAAAGAAACAATTTTGCGCAACCAAGCAGAGGTAAAAAAAGTGCCAAAAGTAGAAAAAACTCGCTCCAATGATGCTTCCCATGAAAAAAATATTTTGCTTCTGATTTATTTATTGGATTTGTTCAAGCAGGATTTAATAATCGATGATTTTATGAGTTTTCTAAGCGCTTCAGATAACGAGGATATGCAAAATCTCTTGGCAATATTACAGTCAATTAGCAATGATAGTAGAGAGCACAAAGAAAATTCGACCTATGCTAGTGCAATGATGATCTCTCTAAAAATCACAGCCGATGATGCTAGAGAAGAATTTGAACGAGCATCGGATGAATTAAGATTAAAGTTTGATCAAGGATTTTTAACCTATTTAGCTGAGCTTGCTAACAAAAAGCAACTCTCACAACCCAGAAAAGAAAGGCTACAAAAACTCTTAAATTTAAAAGAAAATGCTTCAGATCAGGAGCAACAACTTATACAATTGCTAAACGCTTATTAGTTGATTTTTAATATTTAAGAAGCATATAACAGAAATGTCAGAAAAAACCTCACCGCAAAACGATATAGCACAGTTAATCCAGCTTGGCAGAGAGCAGGGCTACCTGACTTATGCGGACATCACCGATACTTTACCAGACGGCTCTACTGATGAAGATAACTTTGAAGAAATCATCCAAGTATTGCGTGATATGGGTATTAAAGTTTTTGAAAATACTCCAGATGAAGACGAGCTCATGCTCGGCGAAGATGAAGATACAGATGATCTAGCAGCTGAGGATGCGGTAGCAGCTTTATCGCAAACTGAAATAGAATCTGGCAGAACTACAGACCCAGTTCGAATGTACATGAGAGAGATGGGAAGTGTAGACCTCTTAACTAAAACTGGTGAGATAGATATTGCTAAAAGAATCGAAGCAGCAATGAAAGAGGTGCTTTCATTATGTGCTGAGTATCCATTATGCATTGAATATATCCTAGACTTTTTTGCACGCATTAAAGCTGGAGAAAAGAAAGTTCAGGATTTAATTTCTGGATTTATGTTGGATGAATCAGAAGAAGAAATTAAAGAAGAAGAATTTGTTCAAGCAGCAGAAGCCGACAAGAATTCTGATGAAGATCATGAAGATGAAGATGCGAATGTTATCTCCTTTGAAGAATGCGAAGCAAAAATAAAGATCATCAAAAGAGAGTACAACAAATACGTTAAGTCATTGGACGGTGGTGAGCTTGATGCAAAAGCACAAAAAGCCTTAGATAAACTAAAAGAAGACTTCCAAAGAATAAAATTCAACTCCAAGGTGTTCGATACATTGGTTCTTATTCCAGCTGAAAGAAAAGCTCAAGTTGGTGCATTTGAAAAAGAATTAAAAACAATGCTTGTTAAGAACATTAAGGTTCCAAATAAAGAAGCTAGAAAGCTAGTTGAGGATAATCTAATAAACGTTAGATTACTTGCTAAATTAGCCAAAGACAACAGGTTTAAGAAGAAAGACATCGAAGAAATCAAACCGACTTTCATAAGAATTCAAAAAGATCTCATCAAGATTGATGAAAATAATTTAATGCCAGTAACACAGATTTTGTCTCTAAATAGAAGAATAAATAAAGCCTATCGTGGTCTGTTAAGAGCAAAGAAAGAAATGATTGAAGCCAATTTGCGTCTTGTCATTTCAATAGCAAAAAAATATACCAACCGAGGCCTACAGTTCCTCGATTTAATACAAGAAGGCAATATTGGTTTGATGAAAGCGGTCGATAAGTTTGAATATCGTAGAGGCTATAAGTTTTCAACTTATGCAACTTGGTGGATCAGGCAGGCAATTACTCGTTCCATTGCAGACCAAGCAAGAACCATTAGGATTCCTGTCCACATGATTGAGACCATCAACAAATTGAACCGCCTATCAAGACAAATGATGCAAGAAATAGGCAGGGAACCAACACCGGAAGAGATGTCCAAACGATTGGATATTCCTGAAGACAAGATGAGAAAAGTTATGAAAATTGCCAAAGAACCAATTTCTATGGAAACACCTATTGGCGATGATGAGGATTCAAATCTAGGTGACTTTCTTGAAGATAGTTCAATTAATTCTCCAATTGACGATGCAGCAATTCGCGGCCTTAAAGATGCCACGGATGAAATCCTGGCATCGTTAACATCTAGAGAGGCAAAAGTTCTAAGAATGAGATTTGGTATTGGCATGAACAATGACCATACCCTCGAAGAGGTTGGTAAACAGTTTGATGTTACCAGAGAAAGAATTAGGCAGATTGAAGCCAAAGCATTGCGTAAATTGAGGCATCCAACCAGATCAGATGTCTTAAAAAGTTTTCTACACGAGTAAGTAAAAATACTTTACAATTTTCATCTTTGGGCCTGTAGCTCAGTTGGTTAGAGCAGTGGACTCATAATCTATTGGTCCCAGGTTCGAGTCCTGGCGGGCCCACCAATATCAAATAATTTCTATGTGGTATTATTTTTTCTATGCAATTTCCTGTTACTGAATCTAAAAGAATTGAGGTGCTTGATGTTGTTAGAGGATTTTCTTTACTGGGAATCTTATTACTTAACATCATCGCTTTTGGATTGGTATCTCAATCTTACATCAACCCTTCATTGGATCTACCCAACTCATTTACTATAGATTGGGCCATATGGGGCGTCATTGAAGTAACAGCTGAAGGTGCTATGCGTGGCATTTTTTCCATTCTTTTTGGTGCTGGGATTGTACTGTTCTGTACCAATAAATCAAAAGAGGATCAAAAACTATTTTTAAGAAGAAACCTTTTTTTACTGTGTTTTGGTATCATTGATGCATATTTTTTACTGTGGTATGGCGATATATTGATTACCTACGCGGTTGCCGGCTATATCTTATATTATTTGAGAAACTTGACGGGCAAGACGCTGCTAAAAATAGCAGTTGCTATTTTATGTTTCACTGCATTTCTAAATTATCTTGGCAAAGAGGTAATTACTTATTCAAAAGATGCATATATAGAGGTGAACTCATCTGAAAAAACAGAAATAACAGAAGAGAAAATATTATGGGCTGAAGCTTGGGATGAATTTAGAGTAAATTATCAGCCAAATGAAGCAGAGATAGATGCTGAAGTTTCACAAAGAAGAGGCACTTATGCAGAAGTTTTTGAATGGAACGCTGAGCGTAAGAACATAGTGATTTATTCTCTGCCTTTTTATCTCTGGGATATTTTTTTAATGATGATCCTAGGCATGGCATTGTTTAAATTGGGGATCCTTCAAGGTGAACGAAATTTATCTTTCTATAAAAAGTTAGCATTTATTAGTTTTGCAATTGGGTTATCCGTAAACTTTATTGAGCTGTATTTATTTACTTCATCAGGTTTTGACTATCGTTATTCAAGGGTGTTTTTATCCTCCTACGATCTTGGCAGGTTGGGGATGGCGCTGGGATACATCTCTGTGATTAATATCGTTATTAAAGCAGATGTTTTTAAAGTTATAAGGCAAAAATTGCAGAATGTTGGAAGAATGGCTCTAACTAATTACATTCTGAATTCAATTATTTGTATGGTGCTATTTACCGGTGCTGGATTTGGTTTGGTTAATGAGCTAAGTCGTGCAAACTTATACCTCGTTGTGCTTGCTATATGGGTATTTCAAATTTATTTCTCAGGATATTGGCTTAAAAGATATCAGGCAGGGCCTTTGGAATGGTTGTGGCGAAATATGACATACAAAAGAACCTTCCAACTTAAGAGAAGAATATAGAAATTATTCTCTTATCTCAGCATAAACTTTACTGCTGCCATCTGAATACATGATCAAAATCTCATAAGGCATAAATCTATTGTCAAACTCCATTCCAGGCGATCCCAATGGCATGCCCGGTACGGTTAAACCAATTGCATTTGGATGGTTTTCAGAAAGAAATTTTTCAATAAACTTCGCGGGGATATGTCCTTCAAAAACATAACCAGTGGAGGAAACAGTAGTATGGCATGACTGAAATTCTCTTTTTATATTATACTTTTTCTTAATGTCATTCAGAGACTGATAATCTTTTGTATAGGTAACAAACCCATGATTTTCCGAATGCTTAACCCATTCCTTGCAACACCCGCAAGACGGAGTTTTATGTACCAATAAAAATAAATCTTTTGTAGGCTCGTTCTCTTGTCCAATTAAATTATTTGCAAACAACGATATAGCTATAAGAAAAAAGGTTGCTTTTTTTAGAAACATTATTTTTGTATTTTATATTTTTTTTATTGTTAATAAAAAGGCTCCTTGCGGAGCCTTTATTCAAAGATGCGAAGCTTTAATTTACATCAAACCTATCGGCATTCATTACTTTATTCCAAGCTGAAATGAAGTCTGAAACAAACTTATCCTTTGCATCATTACTTGCATAAACTTCGGCTAATCCTCTTAGTTGAGAGTTGGAACCAAAGACAAGATCAACTCTTGAAGCAGATCTGACCTTCTCGCCGCTTACTCTATCGAAAGCATCATAAGAATTACTTCCGCTAGGCTTCCACTCTACACTCATATCCAACAGAGTATCAAAAAAGTCATTTGATAAAGTATTGGTATCTGAAGTGAATACACCATTCCCATTTACACTCATGCCAAGCGATCTAAATCCTCCAACAAGTACAGTCATTTCAGGAGCTGTAAGACCAAGCAATTGCGCTTTATCAACTAACATTTCCTCTGGGCTTACTGAGAATTCTGTTTTCTGGTAATTTCTAAAACCATCTGCAAGTGGTTCTAAAACCTTAAATGACTCTGCATCAGTTTGCTCTACGGTTGCATCCCCTCTACCAGCTAAGAATGGCACTTCAACACCTGAAGCTTTTTCAATTCCAACATTACCAGCCAGAACAATCATATCTGCAACTGAGGCACCAACTTCCTGAGCAATATTTGTCAGAACATCAAGCACTTTGTCTAAAGGTACATGAGAGTTCGATTGCCAACTTTTCATTGGTTCAAATCTAATTCGAGCTCCGTTTGCTCCTCCTCTTAAATCAGAGTTTCTAAATGTTGATGCACTTGCCCAAGCAGTTTCAACCATTTCTTGTATTGAGAGACCGCTATCAGCAATAAGCTGTTTTGCCTTGTTTAGATCATAGTCTGAGTTTCCTGCAGGGACAGGGTCTTGCCATATTAAATCTTCTGCAGGGACTTCTGGACCAAGATATCTATTTTTTGGGCCCATATCTCTGTGAAGCAACTTAAACCACGCTCTTGCGAAAGCATCGGCAAACTCTTCAGGGTTTTCTTTAAAGTGCAAAGACACCTTTCTGTATTCAGGATCTTCTCGTAAAGCTAGATCTGATGTAAGCATGATTGTAGTAACTTTCAAATTTTCATCTTCTACGTCAGGAGCATGGTTTTCTTCAGCAAGATCAATTGGATGCCACTGATATGCTCCAGCTGGGCTTTTTACCAACTCATACTCATAGTTAAATAGGTTTTCAAAATAACCATTATCCCATTGTGCTGGATTTTTGGTCCAAGGGCCTTCAAGACCACTTGTTATGGTGTCTCGACCCATGCCTTTCCCATATCCATTTTTCCAACCAAATTGTTGTTGTTCCATTGGAGCATCTTCTGGCCCAACTCCAACTAAACCGTCATCTCCAGCGCCATGACACTTTCCAAAAGTATGACCGCCTGCTATTAACGCAACAGTTTCGTAATCGTTCATTGCCATTCTGCCAAACGTTTCTCTTATGTCATGTGCACTAGCCTTAGGGTCCGGATTGCCATCTGGCCCTTGTGGGTTTACATAGATTAAACCCATCTGTACAGCAGCAAGAGGGTTGTTTAAAAGTCTTTCCCCAACATATCTGTTGTTGCCAAGCATTTCTTCTTCTGGCCCCCAATAAATATCTTCTTCTGGATGCCAGATATCTTCACGGCCTCCGCCAAACCCAAATGTTTTGCCACCCATAGATTCAATTGCTGCATTACCAGCCAAAACCAATAAGTCTGCCCAACTTAGTTGTTTTCCATATTTTTGTTTGATAGGCCAAAGCAGTCGTCTTGCTTTATCAAGATTTCCATTATCAGGCCATGAATTTAGTGGAGAAAATCTTTGTGCGCCTGTACCAGCTCCACCTCGACCATCGCCAATTCTATAGGTACCAGCTGCGTGCCATGTAAGCCTAACAAAGAATGACCCATAATGACCATAATCTGCTGGCCACCAATCTTTTGAGTCAGTCATTAGATCGTAAAGATCTTGCTTTAGTGCATCATAGTCAAGCTTTTCAAACTCTTCTCTATAACTAAAGTTTTCCTCCATAGGGTTAGTTTTCTTGTCATGCTGATGCAAGATATTAAGATTTAGCTGCTGAGGCCACCAATTAACATTGGAGTGGCTGCCAGCCGTTTTAGTATTAGACCCATGAATAACAGGGCATTTTGTTTCTTCACTCATAGTATTCCTAAAGTTATTTACCAAATAAGATTATAGCGTCAAATTCAACAATTTAAGTATTACAAACTATGATATTATTGTATTTTATATTCGAAAAAATAGAACATGATATCGCATCAGCAAATAAAGTACGCATTATCAGTAGCTAAACATAAAAATTTTAAAAAAGCTGCCGACAGTTGCTTTGTTTCACCCTCAACCCTTAGCAATGGCATAGTTCAGCTTGAAAAATATTTAAATATTCAAGTATTCGAAAGAGACAATAAAAAAGTTCTCATCACAAAAAAAGGCGAGATCATTCTTGAAAAGCTTAAAGCCATTAAAATCCAATACGATGATTTGGAAAAAATTTCCAATACCTTAAGTGGACTTGGCACCAATGACATATCACTGGGCATCATTCCAACCATTGGCCCCTACCTATTGCCCATTGTTTTGCCTCACCTCAACAAAAAATATCCCGACATAAGTCTTAATATCATTGAAGGCAAGTCCAATGAAATATTGGAAAAAGTAAAAGAAGGTGAAATTGATATGGCAATAATTGCTTTACCTTACGATATAAAGGGCTTGCTGAGCTTCAAATTTTGGAGTGAAGAGTTCTTCTGGGTCACGCATAATGACAATTTAATTGATAATGCAAAACAAATTGGCTCCGATGATATAAAGAAAGCAAATCTGATGTTATTGGAGGAAGGCCATTGTTTGAAAGAGCATGCTCTAGCGGCATGCAACATCAAACAACAAAATAAGTACCAAGTAAAAGCATCAAATCTATCTACTTTGATTGAATTGGTTGCAGGCAAAATGGGATCAACACTTGTACCCCAGATCGCATTAAATCAGTTAATCAAGCCTAGAAAAATGCTTAAAGCTTTACCTTTGGATGACCCTGGGCCACATCGCGAGATTGCAATAATCATTCGCCCAGCGTATCCGAATATAAAAAATATGGAAATTTTAAAAGAGGAATTTACCACATCGCTAGCTAAATCCCTTAGTATGAATTCATGAGCAAAAAATTATCAAAGATTGGATTATATCCAGGCTCATTTGATCCAATCACAAAAGGGCATATGGATATTATTAAGAAGGCGCTTAACGTCTTTGATAAGGTTGTTGTTGCTGTAATGAAAAATAGTTCAAAAGACATGTTATTTAGTCTAGATGAAAGGCAAAAGTTAATTAGTGATATCTATCAAAGCACACCAAAAGTCCAATGTATTGCATTAGAGTCAAAACTCGCTGTTGAATTAGCAAGAGAGATTAATGCTTCAGCAATCATCAGAGGGCTGAGGGCTATGTCAGATTTTGAATATGAATTTCAAATTGCAGGAATTAATAGATCGCAAAACAAAGATATTGAAACGGTATTTTTTGCTGCCGATGATAAGCTAACTTTTGTATCTTCATCTATGGTAAAAGAAATAGCTTCTTATCAAGGAAAGATAGGGAAGTTTGTTGATCCAGTAGTGAAACGGGCATTAAAAAATAGAATTAATTCTGGCAGTTAAGGCAATGGAAGGTGCTTCGATTATTTTGAATGCTTCTAGCAATCAAACTTTTGCAAGCAGCACATTCTTCTCCCTCTCTATCGTAAACCTTAAGTTTAATTTTGAAGTAACCGGGCTTAGCCTCTGCATTAAAATAATCTTTTAAAGTTGTGCCCCCAGATTTAATCGCACTATTAAGAATTTTTTTGGCATTTTTTAATATTTTTTTGCACTGCTCCAAATCAATGTCTTTGCCAAGCGTAAATGGCGATATGCCAGACCTAAATAGCACTTCACAAGCATAAATATTACCTATTCCAGAGATAATTTTATTGTTTAACAATATAGCTTTAATTGTAGTATTCTTATTTTCTATCTTAGAAAGCAATAACTTTGGAGTCATCTTTGCGCTGAATGGATCATCGGCATTGTTATCCAACATAGCAAACTGCTCTTCATTGGCTAGTATTGAAACTAGACCAAATCTTCTTGGATCGTTATAAATTAGGTAATTTCCATTTTCAAGGTTCATAACAATGTGATCGTGTTTTACCTTTTTTAAAAATTTGCTGACTCTTAGGTTGCCGGTCATGCCTAAATGAATGACGAGCCTATTCTTACTTTCAAAATTTAGGACAATATATTTTGCAATTCTTTCGATACCTGTAATTAAGTCGTTTTTAATAAGATAAAATTTTGAGCTGTCAAAAGGCACTCTGAGAGACAAGCCACTATGCCAACACTTCGTAATTCGATTGTTTAAAAGGTAAGGCTCAACACCTCTTTTGGTCGTTTCAACTTCTGGAAGTTCTGGCACTAATCAAGGAATTTATTTAGCTCAACGAGATCTTCTGGCTTTAGGGTACCAATTGCTTGTTTGTATTGCAGAGAGGTAAGAAGAAATGCATATTTTGCTTGGGCCAATCTATTCTGAACATCGGCATAGGTACGTTCTGCTTGCAGAAGATCAATCAAATTTCTACTGCTTAATTCATAGCCTAGCCTTGTTGCTTCCAGTGCATCTTTTGAACTTTGCTCAGATGCAGTTAAAGATTCAACATTAAGCTTGGAAGTTTCTAATGCAGAATAGAGAGAGCGAATTTGTTGAATGATGCTCCTTTCAACCAATACCAATCGTTCTTCGGTTTTAACTTCTTCTAGAAGCGCCTGTCTTCTTTGCGATGAATTTAAGCCCGATGTAAACAATGGTAATGAAAATTGAATAGAGAAGCTTCTATTTTCAGTTTCCTGAGGAATTCTAAATGGTATACCAATGTCTGAATCAATGCCATCAAAGGTATATTGCTTAGAGGTTCTTCGATTGGCGTTGGCACTAGCATCTATTTTGGGTAAAAAGTTTGCTGTTCGTGCTGCTGTATTTGCTTCTGCTGCTTTAACCCTTTTTTTAGCCTCAACAATTAAAAAATTATTTTCCAACCCAGACTCTACTTCAGCATTAATTGATGCTGTTGGTAAGTCAAAAGTCACCTTATCCGAAAGGGGTGCAATTAGAGATACTTTTCTACCAACAATAGAATTTAATTCCTCAAAGCTTATATCAAGGTTGCCTTCAGCAAGCACTCTGTCTGAAGTTGCACGATTAAAAGCAGCTTTTGCTTCAGCCAATTCTATTCTTGAAGCAGACCCTACATTGAAGCGTTCTTGAACTTGTTGGTATTGGTTTTCTAAAGCTTTTTCTGTTGCAGAGGCAGTTTTAAGCCTCGCTCTTGCAGATAAAATATTAAAATAAGCTCCAGTAACTCTAATAATTAAATCTTGTTGTTGATAAGCAAACCTTGCTTCGGCTGCATCCATGTTCTGCTTTGCTCTCCTTGAGTTAAACCAGGCATCCAACCTAAATAAAGGTTGAGATAAATTTAAGTTATATGAAAAAGTGTTGTAGTCATTTTGAAGAACTCTTTCCTGGTAGTACTCATTCCAATTGGTTCCACCGGAGAGTGAAAGTCTGGGCCCCAGTCCTGATCTGGCCTGCTTTAGAAACTCTCCACTTATATCGAGGTCAGCCTTGTTTAAGTTATAGTTAGGATCCTTTTCTAGTGCCTCTTGGTAAATTGATAATAAATCATCACTGTGCAGTGAGAGTGTCAGAAAAGCACAAATTGTTATTAAATATTTTTTCATACGCAAAATTTAGATTGTATTCTCATATATAAGTTTCATCTGCACAATTAAAAGTAATATCTTTAGAGGGTGATTTAAGTTGCAAGATAATTAGGAATATTGGCTATTTATCAAATGACCCAATAAATAACAATAATGATAAGTACCAAGGAACATGGAGATAAATTAAGCATTACTCTTAAACCAAACAATTCCTCCACAGTTACAAACAACATAGTTTTTTTTGGCTTACTTGCATTGCTATGTATCACTTTTGGAATTGGTTTCTTTTTTGTGGGAGCTGTTATGATTTTGCCTTTTGCAGGGCTAGAAATTCTGGCACTATTTATAGTGTTGCGCATCAATAGATCCTGGGTTGAGCAAACACAAACTATCGCTATAGATAAGTTATATGTTTATCTAAGTAATTCTTATAGGAAAACTGAGTTAAAGAAATATTCAAGATTCCATTCAAAGTTTATTGTTGAAAAAGATCAAACCAAGAAAGTATTTCTAATGCATAAAAAAGAAAAGCTCCCCATAGGAAGCTTTTTAAACGAAGAAGAAATTGAAGATTTAATCCAATGCCTTAAGTCTAAAGTAAATCATTTAAATCATTCAGTCCGCTAAATGAAGATCCAGCTGCTCATAAGCGGGCACGCCATTATCATACCTTGGATAATCTTCTCCTTGTATTAAAGGATTCAAATAATTTACTCCTTTTGGAGTAATTCTAAACCCACAATCTGATATGTAATCATTTGGTAAAACTTTTTCCTCATTGGCAATATCTTTAAGGTCGCCTTCACTTATAGACCATTGATATGGATCTTCTGATACTCTTTGAATTACTGGCATAATCCCAGACTTTTCCGATAAGGCAAACTCAACAGCTCTTTTGCCCACAGCAACCGCTTGCTCAAGATCTGTCTTGGAAGCTAGATGTCGAGCACTTCTTTGTAGGTAGTCTGAAACAGACCAATGATACTTAAGGTTTAGATTATTGCTAACTAAGTTTGCAATTTTTGGAGCTAGCCCACCTAATTGACTATGGCCAAAGGAATCTTTTTCACTTGATGCTGAATAAATTTCTCCATTCTTATCTTTTAGACCCTCTGATGCCACCACTACAGAGTATCCATAATTCTTAACATCCTCTTCAACACCAGCTAAGAATTTTGATTCATCAAATGAGACTTCTGGCAGCAGAATTTTATGAACATATGTATTGTTTGAGTCATTTGCGAGTTCAGCTGAAGCAGCAATCCATCCAGCATGCCTGCCCATGACTTCAAGAATAAAAACTTTGGTCGAAGTTTTACACATAGACTTAATGTCTAGAGAGGCTTCTTTAGCAGAAGTTGCAATGTATTTTGCAACAGAGCCAAAACCAGGACAATTATCAGTTACAGCTAGGTCGTTATCAATGGTTTTTGGCACAGCAACGGCGTAAAGCTCATACCCAAAATCTTTTGCAGCTTGCGAAACTTTTAGGCAAGTATCAGCCGAATCATTGCCCCCATTATAAAAGAAATATTTAATTGATTTTTGATCTAGTTTTTGGAATAGGTTTTCATAAAAAGGCTTTTCTGTAAGGGCAGGAAGTTTATAGCGACAGGAGCCAAACATTCCAGCAGGCGAATCTTTAAGAAGCTCTAGGGATTTTTTTGTCTTGCCTAAGTCATACAACTTATCTTCTAAAAGCCCAACTATCCCATTTTGGGAAGCAAAAATATTGATTGAAGCATCTCTAGCTTGCAACTCTGAGATGACTCCATACGCTGAAGAATTTATTACAGATGTAACCCCTCCAGATTGTGCGTAAAATGCATTTTTCATGACAGATATCATATACTCCAATTAAAATTACTAAAAGTATGAAGGTTTTTTTTCTTGGAATTTCTGGGACATTGATGGGCAATATTGCATTAATGGCTAAGGAACTTGGTCATGATGTCATAGGCGTAGATGACAAAGTTTACCCTCCAATGTCAGAGAAGCTAAAAAATGCCGAAGTTAAATTTAAGGAGGGCTTTGTAAAGTCAAATTTCTCCGAAGCAGACATTTACATTGTTGGGAATGTTATCTCCAAGAATAATGAACTAATGCAGGAGATTCTAAATAGAGGAAAAAGTATTCAATCATCACCAGATTGGCTTTTTCAAAATGTATTAGCCAATAAAAAAGTTATTGCAGTTAGTGGTACCCATGGGAAAACTTCAGTGACCACATTAATAGCTCATGCATTAACTAATGCAGCCTTGGATCCAAGTTATTTGATTGCCGGTGTGCCCAATGGGGATCTAAATTCATGGTGCATAAGCTCTGGTGAACATTTTGTAATTGAGGCAGATGAGTACGATTCAGCTTATTTTGACAAACGACCAAAATTTTTTCATTACAAGCCCAATATTCTTCTTATAAATAACATTGAATTTGATCATGGCGATATCTACTCAAGTATTGAAGAAATTGAGGATCAATTTTTAAAGCTATTGGAGTCTTTAGAACACGATTCAACTGCTTTAATATCCAGATCTGGAGTAAGAAAGAATTTTCTTGAACTGTTAGAAGACAGCTCAACCATTGCATGTAAAGTGAAATTATTTGATGCAATAGAGGATGATCTAGATGCTCTTAATATAAATCTTGCTAAAGCCGTATTGTTAGAAATCTCTGGGATTAAAAACCCAGATCACTTACTGAAAGGTTTTTCTGGAGTAAAGCGTAGATTTGAATATCTTTTTGTGAGCGAAAAGTTTGTAGTGGTCAATGATTTTGCTCACCATCCAACAGCAATAGAAAAAACATTGGACAAGGCATTATCTTTAGGAAAAGAAGTGTATTTAATTGTTGAGATTGGCTCCAACACAATGAAGAGCGGTTATCATGATTCGAGACTCAAGGAAATTTTTCAGCGAGCAAAAACCTACTTAATCAATCCAACACTCAAACAAAAAGAGTACTTTGATAATTGTATAGAGCTTACATTAGAGAACCTAAACACATTAACTGAGCATACAGATAAAAAAAGAATATTCTTAATGTGTAGCAACAAAACCTTTAATGGACTTCAAGAACAGCTGTTAAAGAGCCTATTGGATACAAATATTTGAATTAGCTATTATAATTTCATCAATGCCAAACAAATTATCCAAACCTGAAAAAGTAAAGAGTTTATGTTTGGCTGCCCTAGAAGATCTCAAAGCTCTTAACATTAAGGAAATGTACGTCGAAAAGATTTCATCTTTTACCTCAAACATTATTGTTGCAACTGGAACTTCTACAAGACATATTCAGTCAATAGCAGATAAGGTTGTTGATGATTTAAAAGACAACAAGATAAAAATTCTAGGATTAGAAGGAGATGAGGCAAAAGACTGGATTTTAATTGATGCAGGAGATGTGCTTGTGAACATCATGACAGAAGAATCTAGAGAACATTATGATCTAGAGTCCTTATGGGACAGAGCTAAAAGTGCAAGTTAAACTCTTTTATATTTCTTATAGAAATAAAATCTCGTTGTGGGAACAGGATTATCTCAAGAAAATTTCAAGCCCAATAAAACTGGATATGAAGCCACTACTAAGCAAGAAATCCTATAAAAGAATTGAAGATCAAAAACGATATGAGGGCGATCTTTTTTTAAGCAGTAAAGCGGATAGTAGTCAATACCATTGCTTTGATAAATCTGGCAAGGTTTTATCCACAGAGAAATTTGCAAATTTTTTAAATGTTAGCCAGACAGTGACTTCACTTTTTATAGGTGGAACATATGGCATTCATAATGAAATAATTGATAAAGCGTTAAGCCTAATCTCCATAGGTAAAATGGAGTTTACTCATGAATTATTTCGCATTATGGTGCTTGAACAGATATATAGAGTAAGCTGCATCCATAACAATCACCCATTTCATCAGATATGAGAAACAAAGATCTGAATTTCTTTAAAAGCAGAGCATACGGCATTCTTTTTATTTTTTTTGCATTGCTTGCACTGCTTTTAGCAAGGTTTTTTTTCCTTCAAGTTGTCAAGGGTGCGGAGTTAAAAGAGCAGAGGGAGCTAAATATAAACGCGTCTGAGTCTATTTATCCAAAACGAGGCAGAATTGTTTCTAGAGATGGTTACATATTGGCAGAAGACATAAAGACTTTTTCAATTATTGTTGATTTAGAGCAAAAACCAGATATCAATGCAATTAGCTTGCTAGCAGATATCTTTGATCAAGATTTATCGGCAGATGAAGTAGAAGTAAAAGTGCTTACTTCCTTAAAATTTAGCACTCAAGAGACAATTCTTTCTGATTTATCTCAGCAAGATTTAGCTAAATTTTTGGTGAGAAGTTCGGAGCTCTCAGGATTTTCAATTAATGAGAGCTATAAAAGAAATTACGATCCACATCCTTCAATTTTTCATATTTTGGGCCATTTGGGTTTTATCAATGATTTAGATACAAAATATTTTTCACAGAGAATCATGGGTTACGATAAAAATTTGTGGCAAAAAGTTGGTAAATCCGGACTTGAAAGAGTTTACGAACAAGAATTAAGAGGAATGCATGGAAAAAGATATTTTCAAAGAAACGCACGAGGAAATAAAAAGCAAATAACAGGTATTACTAATTTTGTGGAGGGTAAGGAACTTGTTACATCCATAAATTACATCGCTCAAAAGAAAGCATTTGATCTTCTGAAAGGTAAACAAGGAGCAGTAGTTGCTATTGACCTAAGTGATTTTAGCATTCCAGTCGCAGTAAGTGTGCCATCTATAAGTGCTAATGATCTGAGTGGAATCTCATCAAAAGATTATGCAGATTTATTAAATGATGAACAAAGGCCACTATTTAATAGAGCATTTATGGGACTTTATCCTCCTGGGTCAACAATAAAACCATTGTTAACTATCTTCTCCCTAAGTGAGGGCTACACAAATTGGACTGAAACAATTTTAGATGATGGTTTATTTAGATTCGAAGAAGAGCAAAGAGTATTTAATGCATGGAAGGAGGGTGGCCACGGCCTTACCGATTTAGAAAAAGCACTGGTTGAAAGTTCCAATCCTTTCTTTATGAATCTTGCAACAAAATTTGATAAAGATAAATTTGTTGATTTTATGCAATCTGCTTCTTTTGGTTCTGTGTTATGTTCTGACTGTTACCCTCACCAATATAGTCCTTTAATTAATGATGCTTGGAAGCAGAAAAATTTTGGCAAGGACTTATATAAAGGAGATTTTATAAACCTTGGTGTGGGACAGGGCTATATGCTAACAACACCCTTGCATCTTGCATTGCTTACTTCTTTGATTGCAAAAAAAGGAGAATATCAGATTCCATACATAGTCAACAAACAAACCCAGAACCCTCTTTTTTTAGAAAACAAACTAAGCGACGATGATTGGAAGAGGCTTAACAATTCATTGATTAACGTTGTTTATTCTCCAAATGGCACTGCTTTTCGGGTCAATGCTGGGAATTTAAAAATGGCTGGTAAAAGTGGAACTTCGCAAGTGGTAGACATCAATTCTAGAGCAGAATACGATGAAGTAAGAAAGAATCCACTACTCAGAGATCATGCCATTTTCATAGGTTATGCTCCTCATGATAATCCTAAATTTGCTATAGCAGTTGTGATTGAGAACGGAGAAAGCGGAGGCAGGGCCGCTGGACCAGTAGCTAAAGAAATATTGGAGGTATTAACTATTGAGAATTGATTTCAACAATGCACTAATTATTTTATCGTTAGCAGGCATTATTTTAGCGGGAAGCCTAACAATTTTTTCAGTTACATCGATAGACTTAAGCTATTTTTTTAGATTCCTTTTAATTTCATTGATTTCAATTTGTTTTGTCGCGATAGTTTTTTATTTAATTAATATCAATCGAATTTTATCTGCTGGCTGGATAATTCTGGCAACGAATGTCTTGCTTGTGCTATCTGTCGAAATATTTGGCCAAGAAATAAATGGCTCAAGGAGGTGGTTGGATTTTGGTTTTTTAAGCTTGCAACCTTCTGAGTTTATGAAGATTTCATATGCACTTTTTACAATTCAGTATCTTCGGTTTTATAGTTTTAAATTTACAGCCTTTAGATCGTTTTTTTTGTTGGCAGCATTATTTGTTACAGCTATTCCAATAATTATTCAGCCAGACCTTGGTACTGGTGTTGTTTATATAGCCTTTGGAATAATGCTTCTATTCATATGCGGTATGAATAAAAAATATTTCATAGGCCTGTTTTCAGCATTTATTCTTTTGTCACCTGTTTTGTATAACTTTGCTCTTACTGGTTATCAAAAAGGCAGAATTATAAATTGGTTTTCTTCTGAGGGCTCTTTATCTGAGCGATGGAACATTCTTCAGTCAGAAATAAGCATAGGTTCGGGTGAACTTTTAGGAGAGGGTTTCTTAGCCAGCAAGCAAAATGAATTTAATTTTTTGCCAGAAGCGGATACAGATTTTATTTTTTCAATTTATGCAGAGCAATTTGGTTTTGCAGGAGTGATTCTTATTTTTGTTTTTCTTGCAGTTTTCATATTGCTTAGCCTCAATGCACTAATGAAACAAAACAATCTTTCAGACGATTTATCGCCGTATTATCTTGGATCTTATTTCATCTTTGTTATAGGGTTTAGTTTCCTAATTAATATTCTAATGGTTAGTGGTTTAATACCTGTGGTTGGCCTTCCTTTACCATTTTTTACAAAGGGCGGCTCTTCTTTATTATGTTTTTCAATAATGTTAGGGTTTATTTTTAGTGCAAAAGGTTTCTTGAGAGCATGAAAAAACAATTTTTACTTTTATTTTTCGCGGTCAATATCATGTCTGATATTACAGAAAGAGACGATGTCCAAGCTTTTATTGACAATACTGCCGAAACAACTTCACTGACCCGTGAAGAAGTTAAGAATTTTTTAATTAATGTCGAGTTTGTCGAAAGAGTTATAGAGTTAAGAAATAACCAACCAGAAACTACTTTCTCTTGGAACAGATACAGAAATATTTTTCTTAATCCACAAAGAGTAAATAAAGGTAAAGCCTTTGTTGATAAAAATTTCGCACTGCTGGATAAAATTGAGAATGATTTAGGTGTTTCAAAATTCTACATTGCAGCTATTGTCGGTGCTGAAACGACTTATGGCACGAACTTAGGTGGATTCAATCCTCTCGATACAATTTCAACGCTTGCTTTTGAAATTGGCAGCAGTTTTTGGCAGCGAGAACTTAAAGAACTATTGTTATTGGCAAAAAAACAAAATATTAATCCAAAAAATTATAAGAGTTCGTGGGCAGGAGCTATTGGTATTGGCCAGTTTATTCCATCAAGTTATATGGCTTATGGAATTGATTACGATGGCGATAAAAAGGTAGACTTGGTAAATTCATTAGATGATGGGCTTGCTAGCGTTGCAAATTATTTAAAAGTGCATGGTTGGAGTGAAGATGCCATCACAATCTTGGAGATTTCTTTAAATGAACAATTTAGCGATTTAAAAGATAACAAAATTAAAGAAATTGATTTACCATTCAAAGTAAATAATTTTAATACCTCAATACCTTTCAACACCCTTCAATCTTCTGATTTATCAAATGAAGAGTACGAAGGTCAAGCCACTCCACTTTTAGTTTACGAGGGAACAACAACAAAATTATTTCTTGGGTTTGACAATTTTCGTGTTATCACTAAATATAATCGGAGTAGTTTTTATGCTTTAGCCATACATCAATTAGCTATGGCAATATCAGAAAAGTTTGATGATTAAAAAAAATATTTTCAAGTCTTTAATTTTTATCTCTTCATTAGCTTTCGCAATTCCACAACCACCAGATTTGGGTATTGGGAGCTATATCTTGTATGAGCCCAATACCAAACAAGTATTAGTAAGTTATAACGAAAATACTCAGGTTGAGCCTGCCAGCCTTACAAAGCTAATGACTAGCTATGTAGTTGCTGATTATATTAAAGAAGGCTTTGTCAACCTTGAAGATGAGCCAAGAATATCAATAAAAGCTTGGAAAGCCCCTGGTTCCAGAATGTTTATCAGAGAAGGTACAAACGTCATGGTATCCGATTTAATTAAAGGAATGATCATTCAATCAGGTAATGACGCTAGTATTGCTTTGGCAGAGCACGTTGCTGGGAGCGAAGAAAATTTTGTTTTAATAATGAATGATTATGCTGCTGAGCTCAATATGAGCAACACTTCTTTCAATAACTCTACTGGTCTGCCAGATCCTTTGAATCTTACTACTGCTAAGGATTTAGCTTTGTTAACATCGGCAATAATCAAAAATTTCCCCACTCATTATAAAAATTATTCACAGAAATCATTCACTTTTGGGGGCATTGCACAGCCAAATAGAAATAGATTGTTATGGCGAGATGAAATTTTTGATGGTGTCAAAACTGGCTTCACCACAAATGCTGGTTACTGCCTAGTGGGTTCTGCGAAGCGTGGTGACATGAGGCTTATTGCAGTAGTTCTTGGAAGTGAAGATGATAAAAGATTTAATGATGTTTCAGCATTGATGAGTTATGGGTTTAAATATTTTCAAACAGAAAAAAAAGTTGCGAAAGAAACTTCACTAAAAGAATTAAAGGTTGTAGCTGGCACAGCAGATTTTGTTAATTTAGGAATAAATGACGATATTATACTAACCCTTCCAAAAGACGAGAAAGATTCATTGTCCTATGAGATTGTTGCATCTTCAGAAGTACTTGCTCCTGTAAATCAGGGCGACATAGCAGGCAAGCTAAGAGTTTTAAATGAGGCAGGAGAACTAATTGAAGAAAAAGATCTTGTTTATTTAGAATCTGTAGAACAGTTAGGATTTTTTCAGAGGATTCTAGCAATTATTTGGAACTGGATTAAGTCGTTATTTTCTTAGAAGCCCTGCAAAACTGTATTACTAAATCTTTTGCAACTTGCCAGCTGTCATAATTCAAAACACCTTTTATGCTTTTATCAAATTTATCTAACAACAAAATTATTTCGTTTAGGTGAATTTCAGATATTTTATTAGCATATTCTTTATAAAAATTTTCTTGGTTGCTCCAAATTTTTAACTGTCTGAGTGAATTCTTACCAGTTTTTAATTCAATTATGGCACGACAATCTCGAGCTAACATCCACAAAAGTAATGCACCAGAACCTTTATCGTTCTCTTTCATCGAATCAACTATGTTAATCGCTGCAGAAAAGTTTCCCTTTTGCATTTCCTCGAAAAGTCTAAAGTTGTTTTTAATGGCTTTTGAGAAAAACACTGAGCTAATGTCTTTTTCCTCAAGGCTGGCTTGTTTTGCGACCTCAATATCATTCATTAATAAACTAAAATTTCCCTCATACATCTCAACAATAGACTCTAAGTTATCTTTTGAGATTAAATTTTCTGACATGAGTAATGCAATATATTCTTTAATTTGATGAGCAGCTGGAGGTGTACAGTTTATTGTACAAAGAGTGTCTGATAAGCTGCTTGATAATTCATTAGCAATTAATTTCTGTGATATTTGAGGCAGTTCAATGATAAGAATATTTTGTGTTTTTAAGCTAGAGATAGTTTGAATTCGTTCAACTAGCAATCTACTTAGACGATTTTTGTTTGAGGTAAATTCAATAATTTTTACTTCACTGAAAAGGCTATTTGATAGTATTGCAGTTTGAAGCTGCTCATCAAAATTTTTTTCTTCAATTGAAATTACCACTCTTTCATAATTTGCATGTATGCTATTTATCCTCTTTTTAATATAGAAAATAAGTTTTGGCTCATCTCCAAAAAGTAGAAAATTATTGTTATTTACTTCTTGACCGCGGAGAAATTCTAAGGCCGATGTAATCATGAAATAAAGTCAGTTATCTTTGAGCAAGATCTAGCAAGAAGAATATCTAGGAGATATTTTTCTTCCTCTGCTGCCATGTTGCTGGATAAGTAATTTGTTGGGCTGCTAATAGATTCATCAATAATTAAAGTTCGATTGTTATGAGTTTCAATTTGAAAATTTAATACCAATGTTCGATCAGCTTCTAGCCCTAAAGAATTAACATTTCCAGTAAGATTGCTTAAAGTAAAATTTTTAAAATTTAAAGATTGTTCATTAACACCTCTAAGACATGAACCTAAAAGGAATCTTTCGTTGTTAGTAAATGAGTTATCAAAATTTAGGTTATCTCCAATTTGTAGATTGCTACAGGATGCTAGCAAAAAAATTAATAGTGAATTACGAATGAACAAAGTTTAAAAGCTTATCTTTAATAAAAATTACTTTGATTATAGTCTTATTATCTAAATGACGGGCAACATTATCGTCCAGTTTTGAAAGTTGGATTAATTCCTCTTCAGTTACCGAAGAAGAGGCAGATATATTTGCCCTCACCTTGCCATTCACTTGAATTATGTATTTTGATTCTGAAGACTTATACGAAAAAAATGAATCATCAGGCCAAATTGCTTCATTGATGTCCTCTGAAAAAATTTCTGCATACATTTTCTCACAAATGTGAGGGGCGATCGGGAATAGTGATAGTAAAAGGAATTTAAAAGTATCAAAAAACTCGTTTTTATTCACTGCTACACAATCATCACTTATACAAGAATTCAAGCTATTTAGCAGCTCCATGCATGACGATACAACAGTATTAAGATTAAGCCGCTTGTTGTAGTCGTCATTAATTTTATTAAAAAGCTTAATATTCGCTTCTATAAGATTCTTACCATTGCTGGAGAAATCTGTATCAGTAAGCTTGCTTACTTTGAAGCCCAAGGCCCAGAGTCTTTTTAGGAATTTATAACACCCTTCAAGCCCACTATCAGACCATTCCAAAGATTGTTCTGGAGGGCTGGCAAAAATCATAAATGTTCTGATTGAATCAGCACCATACTTTTGTATGTATTGTTCAGGGTCAACAGTATTGCCTTTTGATTTTGACATTTTGGCCCCATCTTTTAAGACCATCCCTTGGGTTAAAAGTTTTTTAAAAGGTTCATCGCCTTTCAGATAACCAAGGTCTCTAAGTGCTTTATGAAAAAATCGTGCATACAGTAAATGTAAAATAGCATGCTCAATTCCACCTATATACAAATCAACAGGAAGCCATGAATTTGTTTCCTTATCAAAAGGCTTTGTACTAATTTCGGCTGACGGGAATCTTGCATAATACCAAGAAGATTCCATGAAAGTATCAAAAGTATCTGTATCTCGAAAAAATGTTTCAGAAATATTTTTGAATTCTAGATTCTGTGCTAATGGTGCTGATGAATCTTCGATTTTCGTTGGAAGTTTAATTGGAAGGTCATTTAGTTGAGCCGGAGACACATCGCCATTTGTATAAACCATTGGAATAGGGCAGCCCCAGTACCTTTGTCTACTTACTCCCCAATCCCTAAGTCTATACTGAACTTTACCTTCTCCTAGTTCTAGTCCTGCAAGTTTTGATGATATTTCATCAATTGCCTCATCCGAGCCTATTCCATTAAATTCACCTGAATTTATTAGAACGCCTTTTTCAGTTATTGGTAAGGTAGAGTTGCTTTCATCTACCTGTATCACTTGGGTAATTGCTTCATTAAATTTTTGTGCAAAGTCAAAATCTCTTTCGTCATGAGCTGGCACACCCATGATAGCCCCTGAACCATAATCTATAAGCACATAGTTTATTATCCAGATTGGAACTGTTTCTCCTGTTAAGGGGTGAGTGGCAGAAAGATTAGTTTTAAACCCTTTTTTTTCTGCTTTTGAAAGATCTGCCTCTGCAGCTTTATTTCTTGAACAATCAGCAATAAATTCTTTAATGTCTTGATTTTCTTGAGCAAGTTTTTTTGAAATATTGTGATGTGGAGAGATCCCAAGAAAAGTTACACCGTATATAGTATCTGGCCTAGTAGTAAAAACTTCTATGAACTCTTTGCTGTCTGTAACTTGAAATTTAACCGTTGCTCCTTTGGACTTACCAATCCAATTTTTTTGCATGGTTTTAACATTTTCAGGCCAATCCAAGTCATCTAAAGCAGTATTAAGTTCTTCAGCATAATCAGTAATCTTTATAAACCATTGATCAATCTCTTTGAGTTCTACATCAGCTCCTGACCTCCATCCTTTACCATCAATTACTTGTTCATTTGCAAGCACTGTTTTATCGACTGGATCCCAGTTTACTAATGACTTTTTTTTGTATACCAAACCTTTTTCATAGAGCTTAATGAAAAATTCTTGTTCAAATTTATAGTATGAAGGATCGCAAGTCTTTATTTCCTTATTCCAGTCATAGCTATAACCTAAAGATTTAAGTTGTTTTTTCATGACTGAGATATTTTCATCTGTCCAGGTCTGTGGGTGAGTTTTGTTTTTTATTGCAGCATTTTCAGCAGGCAATCCAAATGAGTCCCATCCCATAGGCTGAAGCACATTAAATCCTTGTAGTCTTTTAACCCGCGAAACAACATCACCAATGGTGTAATTTCTTACATGCCCCATATGTAATTTCCCTGAGGGGTATGGGAACATTGATAGACAGTAATATTTAGGCTTGTCTGAATTATAAGAAGCATAAAAGCTATTTCTTCCTTCCCATGCTTTTTGAGCAAAAGACTCTATGTCTTTATGATCATAGTATTCATTCATGCTTTAAGAGATCCTCTTCAAGGTATTTGATATAGTGTTTGTATTCATGAAAGTTTTTATCTTCAATAATTTTTTTATGTAAATCTACATTGGTCTTTACGCCATCAATTATAGTTTCATTTAGGGCCATTCTCATTTTGTTAATAACTCTTTCACGGTTGGTTTCTTTAACAATAATTTCAGCGATCAAAGAGTCATAATTTGGTGGAATTTCATAGCCAGAGTATATTTGTGATTCAAACCTCACATGATAGCCGCCAGGTCTATGCACTTGGGCAATCTTTCCTGGAGAAGGTATAAAAGTCTCAGGATCTTCTGCATTTATTCTGCATTGCATCGCACAACCGTTAATCTTAAGATCCTCCTGATTTAAATTAAACTCTCCTTCAAGAGCAACGAGAAGTTGTGACTGAACAAGATCAACGCCAGTTATCATTTCTGTAACAGTATGCTCAACTTGAATTCTGGTATTCATTTCAATAAAAAAGAACTCCTTATTTTCATAAAGAAATTCCATTGTCCCCGCGCCTTCGTATTTCAATTGTTTACAAGCATTGACGCTTATCTGTTGAATTTCATCAAGCTTAGCCTCAGGAATTTTTCCAGCTGGAGCTTCTTCGATTATTTTTTGGTATTTTCTCTGCAGAGAACAGTCACGAGAAAATAAGTGGACAGCATCACCGCAACCATCTCCAAATACTTGAATTTCAACATGCCTTGGCTTCTTAAGGTATTTTTCAATGAAGACTTCTTTGCTGCCAAAGGCTAAATCAGCTTCTGATTGAGCGCTCTGAATTTCTTCCCATAAAGCTGATCTTTCATTAACAACTCTCATACCCTTTCCACCACCACCAGCTGCAGCTTTCACTATGACTGGATAGCCAATTTTTTCAACTTCTGCTTCAATTTGTTCTTTTGACTCAACCTTGCCTTCATAACCTGGTACTACTGGGACTCCTAAACTTTTCACAAGTTCTTTAGCACGAATTTTGTCGCCCATTAATGCAATAATATCGAAATTTGGTCCTATAAATTTAAAGCCACTTTTTGTACATTTTTCTGCAAACTCAGCATTTTCAGCTAAGAAGCCATAGCCAGGGTATATAGCATCAACATTTGATAATTCTGCTGCTGATATTATTGCAGCCTCATTCAAATAACTATCTTTTAAGTTTGGCGGGCCAATGCATATTGCTTCATCTGACAATCTTAGATGTTTTTGGTTTTTATCAGCAGTTGAATAAACGGATGCTACTTCATAACCAAGTTCTTTAGCTGCTCTTAATGCTCTAATTGCAATAACGCCTCGGTTAGCAATTAGTATTTTCTTTTTCTTATTCAATTGAGATTAAAAGCTGATCAAATTCTACAGGCTGGCCATCTTCTATATGAATCTCCCTCACAATACCATCCACATCTGATTTTACTTGATTCATCATTTTCATGGCTTCAACAATGCATACCACATCACCAGCTTTAACTTTCTGCCCTAGTTCAACAAATGCGGGCTTTCCAGGTGCTGGACTCCTATAAAATGTCCCAACCATAGGAGAGGTAATTTTTGCTAGTTCAGGTGTTGTCTCTTCTTCAATAGCTTGAGGGTAAACCGATTGTTGAGGTGCGCGTGCGCTTATGGAGACTTGTGATGCTGCAGGGTTTATGTTTACTTCCTTTTTTCTATTTATTCTTACACTTTCTTCACCCTCTTTAACTTCTATTTCATTAAGATCAGATTCTTGAAGCATTTCTATGAGTTTTTTTATTTTTCTAAGATCCATTTTTACTCCTTAAAATTTTCTGCAATGCAAATTCATAGCCATCAAACCCAAAACCAACTATACATCCAATTGCTATGTCACTAAAAAATGAAACATGTCTAAACTCCTCTCTTGAATATACATTTGATATGTGAACTTCATAAAATGGAAATTCAACTGCAAGTATTGCATCTCTTATTGCAACGTTTGTATGTGTATGTGCTCCAAAGTTAAAAACACCGCAGCTGTACTCTTCTTGGGCATGACTGTGAATTTTTTTAATGATTTCTTCCTCAGAATTGCTTTGGAAATACTCTATATCTGCATCTAATCCTAATGAATCAATTCTTTTATATAAGTCATCTAAGGATTCTGAACCGTAAATATTTGCCTCACGTTTACCCAGCATATCAAGATTAACTCCATTAAGTACTAAAATTTTCATTTAATAGATTTTAGAAGAATATAATATAATTTTCAACGAATTTAAGAGATTTTAAAAAATTAAATAAAAATTAAAAATGTATACAGTTGTTAATTTTTTTATAAAAGTGCCATTAATGCAGGCGCAGAAACTTCTTTATAGAAAATTTCTTTAAGTAACACTATAATTATTTACCTTTATGAAATCACTTTCAAGAAAATTTCCATATACAAGATCCCGACGCTTAAGATCTAACCAAACTATAAGAGATCTTGTTGCAGAAAACCAAATTCAAGTTAATAAATTAATACAGCCTTTATTTGTTTCTGATACTAATAAAAAGAATATTGATATAACAACTATGCCTGGGCAGAAACTTTTTTCTAAGCTTGGACTATTTAAAGAAATTGAAACATTGCAAAAAATTGGAATTGGGACTGTCGCGCTTTTCCCTAACCTCACATCTATCAAAAAAAATAATTTTGGTGATGAAGCTCTCAATCCAGAAAATTTCTTGTGCACCATTCTTGAGCAGGTAAAAGAAAGATTTCCAGAACAAGTGCTAATAGCTGATGTTGCTCTGGATCCTTATACCTCTAGTGGGCATGATGGAGTAGTTATTAATGGAAATGTAGATAACGACCTCACCCTAAACTCTCTTGCTGAGATGTCTTTAAATTTAGCAAACTCAGGAGCTGATATTTTGGCACCATCAGATATGATGGATGGAAGAGTTGGGGTAATAAGAGAAACCCTTGAACAAGAAGGTCACAGCGATACAATTTTGTTAAGCTATGCAGCAAAGTATGCTTCAAATTTTTATGGCCCCTTCAGAGATGCAGTGGGCTCTAAACAAAAGAAAGGCATATCTAAGAGCACTTATCAAATGGATATTAGAAATTCCAAAGAGTCCTTTAAAGAGATAGAGCTAGATATTAATGAGGGAGCAGATATTGTGATGGTAAAACCCGCTATGGTTAACCAAGATATTATCAAGTTAGTCTCCGATAATTATGATGTTCCAGTTTTTGCGTATCAGGTAAGCGGTGAGTACACAATGTTAATGAATTCTATTGACAAAAAAATATTTGACCATAATGTAATCGAAGAGAGTTTGATGACTCTTTTTAGATCAGGGTCAGCATCGGTACTAACGTACTTTGCAAAATGGTTTGCACAAAAATATGACAAAAGTAACTAATAAAGATTCATTTTCAACAGATGTTCTGTCGGAAAATAAGCTTGTGCTTGTGGATTTTTGGGCTGAGTGGTGTGGTCCTTGTAAGCAAATTGCACCAAGACTTGAAGAGATTGCAGATAAGTACTCTGAAAGACTATCTGTTTGCAAAGTTGATGTAGACCAAAATAGAGATTTAGCAGTTGAATATAACGTTAGAAGCATTCCATCATTAATGGTTTTTAAGGATGGAGCGCAAGTTGATGGTCTCGTCGGAGCTGTCAGCATAGAGGAACTAGAAGACTTAGTAACTCGAAACTTTTAGTGCTTTACAAAACAATTTAAAGTGTTATCTTAAGTATTCCGATTGATCTATCTAATTCAATTTTTTTACATATGAACGCATTAGAACTTAAACAAATGGGGACCAAAGACCTGCTTGAAGTTGCAGAAAAGCATGGCCTTAAGAGCGTTTCCCGATTAAAGAAAGCAGACATAATTTTTAATATTTTAAAATCAATTTCTGGAGACAAAACAGAAATTTATGGTGGAGGAATATTGGAGACTTTGCCTGATGGTTTTGGATTTTTAAGGTCTCCATGGGGCTCATTTCAGGCTGGACCAGACGATGTTTATGTATCGCCAAGTCAAATCAGAAAATTTAATCTGCGTACAGGAGATTTTGTAGTTGGAAACATTAGGCCACCTAGAGAACAAGAAAGGTATTTTGCGTTGGTGCAAGTTGATAAGATTAATGATCTAGATCCTTCCAAAACACAAGATAAAATCGCTTTTGAAAACTTAACCCCACTCTTTCCTGATGCAAGGCTCAAATTAGAAACGGGTTCAGGTAGCTCAGAAGATTTATCACCAAGAATTTTTGACCTTGTGGCACCAATTGGAAAAGGCCAAAGAGGTTTAATAGTTTCTCCACCTAAAGCAGGAAAAACACTCCTTTTGCAAAATATGGCTCAATCAATTATCAAAAATAATCCAGAAGTTCATGTCATTGTATTGCTAATCGATGAAAGACCTGAAGAGGTTACTGACATGCAGAGGTCTGTTAATGCCGAGGTGATAGCCAGTACTTTTGACGAATCACCACAAAGACATGTTCAAGTTGCTGATTTGGTGATAGAAAAGGCAAAAAGACTTGTTGAACACAAAAAAGACGTCGTTATCTTGCTGGATTCGATTACAAGACTGGGCCGAGCTTACAACGCCGTTCAACCAGCTAGTGGAAAAATATTGTCTGGTGGTGTTGATTCACAAGCATTAGAAAGACCAAAAAGGTTTTATGGTGCTGCCAGAAATATTGAAGAAGGTGGAAGTTTGACCATTATTGCAACGGCATTAGTTGAAACAGGCTCAAAGATGGATGAAGTAATTTATGAGGAATTCAAGGGAACAGGTAATATGGAAGTGCATCTTGAAAGAAAGATTGCCGAAAGAAGAGTGTTCCCAGCAATAAATATTCTTAGATCAGGAACAAGACGTGAAGACTTGCTTACTGGTAAAGATGAGCTAACAAGAATGCATTTACTCAGAAAAGTTCTCAGTGAGATGGAAGAAGTTAGCGCTACAGAGTTCTTAATTTCAAAACTTAAGAACACTAAGACAAATGAAGAGTTCTTTTCTGCAATGACAAAAACTAAGTCAAAGTAGATCTTATAGTTTCGTTCAAATTCTCTGAAAAGTAATCGATAACAATTGAATCTTGACCATAGTTGAGGATAGATTTCTTAATCCTTTCTGACATAGCAAAAAATTTACAGCTTTTAGCTTCTGTAAAAACTTCAGAGAAGAAAATCTCAACTGCAAAAACACTGGAAAAGATAATGCCATCAACATTGCTAAATTGATCACTCACTTCTGAATAGGCCTCAAGTTTTAAGCGAGCATATGCTTCACAAACTTGGTAATTTTTACCCATAGCATTCAAATAACTCTCAATTTGATTCAGCCCTTCTCTGCCCCTAATTATTAAAGCATTTTGAAAATCATAACTACTAAGTAGTTCTATAACATTTTTAGAATTTGGTTTTTTGGGAGCGATAGCTTGATGATCTTTTTTATTAAGTTCTCTTATTGTTCCTGGCCCCATCCCAATAATTGGAAAGGGATATTCTTTTGGCAAATTTTTAAATGTAATCGCAGCAGAAGGGCTTTGAAAGATTAAAAGATCATAATCTAATGCATTAAAAGAATGTTTTATTTCTTTGATTTCATAAAGAGGTACGTTTTGAAATTTACTCCAGCTAGAGGTCAATGCAGGTCTTGTTTCAATGATCTTCATGCAATAATTTGTGAGCACCCATCTTAAGAAGCTTTTCTAAGGATAATTCAATAAACTTTTCCGCATTATTATTATCATTAACTTCATCAAGTTCTATGTAATGATCTTTTGATAAGACTTGAACTTTGAGTCTTTGTTCGGTGGGTTGTTGGACATATTTAATACCAATTGCTGAGTTACAGTCTGCTTCAAGACCTATGATTATCCTTCTTTCCAATTTCAATGCTGTGATATCAGATTTATTTGCAATTTTTGAACATAAACTCTCAATCTTTTTATCTTCTCTTCGGCATTGGATTGCTATAACTCCCTGACCAGTTGCAGGCAGAAAGGTGCTCTCATCCAAAGCTATACTATTAACCTTTATATTTAGTCTATCTATGCCTGCTTGAGCAAGTATTATTGCCTGAAACTCTTTTTGTTCAAGTTTTTTAAGACGGGTATCAATGTTGCCATTGATATTGGCAAGGTTATTATGATTTAGAAAGTGAATGCACTGATATTTTCGCCTTAAGCTTGATGTGCCCACTAAAAAGTTAGGCTTCAATTCTTTGGTTTCTTTTTCAGGAAAGATTAGCAGATCATTAGTGTGTTGATGTTTAAGTAAGGCAATAATTTGAAGATCCTTATTCTGTTGAGCAGGCATATCCTTGAGCGAATGAATTGCTATGTCAGCTTTACCTAAAAGCAAACTTTCTTCGATATCTTCAACAAAATTTGCTTTATCAAATTGAACCTTATTTTCCATACTCCTGATATCTCCAGCTGTAGTTTGCTTAAAAATCTTAAATTGAATGTCCCTATCAGAAGATAATTTATTAAGACATAAATTAGTCTGCGCCAGTGCAAGTTTAGAGGCGCGTGTTGCGACGTTAACTTTTACTGAGCTCATAAAGATGTCCTTTTGCTTTTCCAGAACTAGATGAATTTATTAAGCAAAGCTCTGAGTTTGCATAAACCGTCTCGTGTGCATCGGTCTCAATGTAGATTTTGACACCATTTCTAGCAAGTTTAGATAATAGTTTGGGAATCAAAAGTTCCACATAATCTTTGATATATGGGGGATCAAAAAAGATGAAATCAAATTTTTTTTCATTTGTGCGTCTTATGAAATCTTCTGCACTTTGTCTCACCACGTTTATTGTTGATTCGGAATCTAGTAGTTCACAATTTTCTTTTAAGTTGCGATAAATATCTGGATTTTGCTCAACCATTACTACCGCTGATGCACCATTGGAAAGAGCTTCAAAACCTAGTGCACCTGATCCCGCAAAAAGATCCAAACATCTTGCTCCAGAAAGTTCAGGTCTAATCCATGAAAAAAGCTGCTCTCTCAATTTTTCCGGTGTTGGCTTAAGATTTTTATTTTTAATTGTTTTAACTCTTCTTCCACCCAATGTGCCAGAAATTATTCGCACACTAGACATTGCTTAAGCATTCCTTCTTTTCACAGTAATATTGATCAGATTTTTTAATAGCATCATTTTTATCAATAAATACGCCACATGAACAACACGATACCATTTCTTTTACTCCCGACTGGGCCTTAGCTTTATCTAAAAAAGACATGACAAGAGATTTAAAAAAAAGACGTAAAAGGAAATAGGCTAGCGGAGCAAGCACTCCTGCTATGATAAAATTCATCTTAGTTTGCCTGTTTTAGTACTTGAGCTTTTTGTGCGTATTCAGAATATCCAAGTTTTTCATAAGCATCTTGCATTATGGAAAGAGCTCTATTTTTTTCAGTTGAATTGGGAATGTTTGTTAGTACGTAGTTAGCACGTTTAAGTGCAGCTACATATGCTCCACGTTTCATGTAATACTCGGCACCATCCAATTCACTACTTGCTATTAAATTTCTAAGAAATATTAACCTCTCTCTAGCTGAGTTAATGTATTCACTCTCAGGAAATCTAATCATGAACTCAGTTAAATCAGCGTATGATTGTACTGCTCCTGAGACGTCTCTTTTTGCAAGGTTGAGGCTGAATACATCTCCCAAAATTCCTTCATCTTGATAATAACCAGTCATACCTCTCATGAAATAAGCGTAATCTACATTGGTATTTCTGGGATAAAGCCTTATAAATTTTTCGGACTGAGCATAGGCAGCATCGTAATCACCGGTCATGTAGTGTGCATAAATTAAGTCAGCCCTTGCTTGTTCTGCATAGACACCAAATGGATAAAATCTTTCTATTCTGGTGAGTGACTCAACCGCTCCAACAAAATTTCTTGCATTCATTCGATCCTGTGAAAGATTATAAAGGGTTACCTCTGCTGGTTCTCTTTCTTCATCATCATTTGAAGCGCAGCCCGTTACGACTAAAAGCATTAGCAAGATGGATATAAGTTTATTTTTCATCAATTATTTATATTTGCATTAAACTAAAAAACAATGATATCAAAAACTTTCGAAATAAACGAAGACAATGTTAATAATCGTTTAGATATCTTTATAACAAATCAATTTGATAACCTTTCACGAGGAATAGTTCAAAAATTAATTGAATCTCACTCTGTTACAGTATCAGGAAATTTTGTAGAAAAAGATTACAAACTTAGGTTGGGGGATATCATTGATGTAGAAATCAATCTTTCAAGCCAAACAGAGGATGAACCTCAAAATATTCCATTGGAGATTCTTTTCGATAATAAAGACTTTTTAATTATTAATAAGCAGGCAGGCTTGACCGTTCACCCAGGAGCAGGACAAAAAGATAACACACTCACAAATGGACTACTTTTTCATTTCCCTGATCTGAAAAGTATTCCGAGGACAGGGCTGATTCATAGGCTTGATAAGGATACTTCTGGATTAATGATGATTGCAAAAACGCCAGAGGCCCACACTGTCCTAACTGATATGATTCAAAAAAGATTGATATCCCGTAAGTACCTTGCGCTTGTTCATGGTAAGCCCATATCAGGGGATACAATTAATAAACCCATTGGCCGCCATCCTACGAATAGACTAATTTTTACTGTGAAAGAAAATGGAAGAGACTCAATTACCCATTATCTTGTGAAGGAACGTTATAAAAATTTTAGCCTACTAGAAGTATCTTTAGAGACTGGAAGAACTCATCAAATTCGGGTGCACCTTAAAAACGCTGGTTTTCCAATTGCTGGCGATAAAGCTTACTGCACTATCACAAAATGGAAAGACAGCAATGAAGAAGAGGTCCATGGCATTGAGAGTTTGAACAGGCAGGCTCTGCATGCATACAATCTTTCATTTACTTTGGATGGTAAAGAGTTCAATTTTCATTCAGAGGTTCCCGCAGATATAAAGCAATGCATTGATTTTCTACAAAAATGATGAAGGAGGTTAATGTTAATGGATATAAATTCCTGCAAATTAACAAAGAACCAAAAATTTTTGTTTCAATCAAAGGCAAGAATAATTTTTGCAGCTTAGATAGTTCGGGAAAAGCAAACTTTTTAAAAGATAACTTTCAAGTAAGCTCCTATCGCGATTTTAATCAAACCCATGGCGTGGATATTTATAACTATAACTACCAAGAATTAGAAGCCGATGGTTTTATTACTTCCAAGAGAAACACAGCTTATGGTATTAAGACGGCAGACTGTCTACCTATTATTTTCTGGAATGATAGCAATGAATTGTCAGGATTGCATTGTGGTTGGCGGGGGGTTGCATATGGCATTATTGATAGGCTGTTGATGTCGCAACACGGCGCGAAAATGCAGTATGCATTTTTTGGCCCTTCGATAAGTAAAAATTTTTTTGAAGTCAAAGAAGATCTTATAGAAGTATATCTTGAAAATTCCCTCGATATTATGCCTTTTATTGAAACGATAGATCACAAAAAATACTTTGATCTACGCGCTTTTTGTCGTGAGCATATTTCAAACTATGGCTTAAAGATCTTGGAGCTGAAAAAACATTGCTCCTATAGAAATAAAGACCTATTTTTTTCTTGGCGCAGAGATAAAGAAAAGTCACTCAGAAACATTTGTTTGGCCTGGGTTTAAAAGCTTAAAAATAATCAAAAAAAGACTTCCCTTTTAGACTTAAAGCACTATACTTTGTTGTTCCCCCACTAGATGGGGTTGGTCTGATTGAGAAAAATTTAGTCACTCATATGGGTGCCCAAAAAAAATCGCCACTATTTTTAGTGGCAAAACAGTTTATTTGAAGAGTTTGATCATGGCTCAGATTGAACGCTGGCGGCAGGCCTCATACATGCAAGTTGAACGAGAAAGTATCTTCGGATGCGAGTACAGTGGCGGACGGGTGAGTAATACATAGGAATCTACCCAATGGAGGGGGATAGCTCGAGGAAACTCGAATTAATACCGCATAATCTCCACGGAGTAAAGAGGGCTTCGGCTCTTGCCATCGGATGAGCCTATGCAAGATTAGCTTGTTGGTAAGGTAATGGCTTACCAAGGCTACGATCTTTAGCTGGTTTGAGAGGACGACCAGCCACATCGGGACTGAGACACGGCCCGGACTTCTACGGAAGGCAGCAGTAGGGAATATTGGACAATGAGCGAAAGCTTGATCCAGCCATGCCGCGTGTGTGATGACGGCCTTCGGGTTGTAAAGCACTTTAGGTAATGAGGAAAAATTAGATGTTAATACCACCTAATCTTGACGTTAATTACAGAATAAGCACCGGCTAAATCCGTGCCAGCAGCCGCGGTAATACGGATGGTGCAAGCGTTAATCGGAATTACTGGGCGTAAAGCGCGCGTAGGTGGTTTATTAAGTTGGATGTGAAAGCCCTGGGCTTAACCTCGGAACTGCATTCCAAACTGGCGAACTA